>DATMMO010000077.1:0-29533 GCA_035569695.1 Acidimicrobiales bacterium
ACCAGCGCGGCCAGCCCCGGTGACAGCAACAGCATGCCCACCACGTCCAGGCGCTGATGCTCGTGGTTGCGCTCATGGCTGGGCAGGATGCGTGCCGCCAGGATGATGGCCACGATCCCGATGGGAACGTTCACGTAGAAGATCCAGCGCCAGCTGAGCGAGTCGACGATCAGCCCTCCGAGGACGGGACCCAGGATGGGCCCGAGGAGCATGGGCACCCCCAGCAGGCTCATGACCCGGCCCATCCGCTGAGGACCGGCCGCCTCGGCCAGGATGGTCTGGCCGATGGGCATGATCATGCCGCCGCCGATGCCCTGGAGCACCCGGAAGGCGATCAGGCTCTCCGCCGACCACGCCGCACCAGATAGGGCCGATCCGACGAGGAACAGGACCAGGGAGGTGATCCACATCCTCTTGGCTCCGAACCGCACCACCGCCCAACCCGTGAGCGGAATGACCATGGCGAGGGCCAGAAGATACCCGGTGCTGACCCACTGAATGGTGGCCAGCGGCGCCTTGAAGTCCTTGGCCAGCGTATCGATGGCCACGTTGACGATCGTCGTGTCCAAAATGGACATGATGGTCCCGAGCACCACGACCAGCGCCAAGCGGACAAGGTTCGGTTCGAGGCCCATGAACCCCGACGAGGACCCCGGACCGATCAGGTCCGTTCCCTGAGACCCAGCCCCGTGACGGTCACCCGGTCTCGTGGTCACCATCAGAAGCTCCTCGTCGCCACCGTCGTCGGCCATAGGTCCTGCCGCGCACTTCTCAACTACCGCGATACGGGCCAAGACGCAAAACAATCGGTGACGGAACGCGTTATCTCCTGGCTCATACCGGCCACGACGACGGCTGGATACCGACTTCGCCACTGGCCGCATCAATGCCTTCCGGCCAGGTTTCTAAGCCGGCACACAGGTTGATCCGAGGCTGCTCTGAGTATCCCGGGCTCAACTCCTGACCAGGTTCCCGCTGAGGTACATCCAGGTGCCGGCAACGGGAAGTCACCAGCGCGGACTTGGCCAAGACGAGGAGAACAGTGGGGACTGAATCAGTGAGGACTGAACCGGTGGAGTCGAAGGTCGGCGGACCCGAGTCGACCGCGTCACCCACGGATGCCGAAGCAGTCACCACGGAGATCCCGATCGTCGAGGGTGAGACCGGGCCTGGGCCAAGGCGGCGGTTCAGGCAGAGGAACATCGTCGTCGCTGCGGTCGTGGTCGTGGTGGCCGCCGGGGCCGGCATCGGCATCTGGCTCGGCACCAGTAGCTCCACCGCCCCCGGCTTGCAGATCACGACCCAAACGGTCAGCGTCACCACCGGGACCATGAAACAGACGGTCGCCGCGTCCGGCACCATCGCACCCGCCCAACAGGCCAACTTGAACTTCGGCGCATCCGGCAACGTCACCAGCGTCAACGTGAGCGCCGGTCAGACGGTGACCGCCGGCCAGACGCTGGCCACGATAGATCCCTCGGCCCTGCAAGCCACGGCCAACTCAGCTCAGGCTTCGCTGAGCGCAGCCCAATCCAAGTTGTCGAGCGATCAATCGAACAATGCCTCCGCGAGCCAGATCACTTCGGACCAGGCCTCGGTTACCTCTGCGCAGTCCCAGCTGACCTCGGCCCAGACCAACCTGGCCAATGCTTCACTCACGTCGACCATCGCCGGCACTGTGGCCTCGGTCAACCTCAGCGTGGGTCAGCAGGTGTCGAGCAGCACCAACACCTCTGGATCCGGCTCTGCCTCGGCCGGAGGAGCGAGCGGCGGTTCGGGCGGCGGAGGGACCGGAGGATCTGGTGCCTCGGGCAGCGCCCTCGGAGGCGGATCGACCGGGTCCTCGGCGGCCAGCTCGGCGGCCTCGTCATCGAGCAGTTCGTCGAGCTCAACGTCGGCGCAAATCGTGGTCATCTCCACCAACAGCTTCATCGTCAGCGCGACCGTCGACGACACCCAGGTCGGCCACGTCAAGCAAGGGGACCAGGTCGTCATCACCCCGATCGGATCGACCACCAACGTCTACGGCACCGTCTCCTCGGTGGGATTGATCGCCACCCAGAGCTCGACCGTGGCCACCTTCCCGGTATCCATCGCCGTCACCGGCAGCCCGACCGGCCTCTATGCCGGGTCGACCGCCACCCTCTCCATCATCGTGAAGCAGCTCAACAACGTGATCGAGGTGCCGACCGCGGCCATTTCGTACTCGGGCGGAAAGTCCACCGTCACCGTGGTCCAGAACGGGAACCACGTCTCTCGGGCCATCACCACCGGCGTGAGCTCGAGCGGCCAGACCCAGGTCACCAGCGGGCTCACCTCGGGCGAGAAGGTGCTCGAGCAAGTGGTGAAGTTCAACGGCGTAGCCGGCGGAGGGGGTCGCAGCCTCTTCGGTGGTAGCGGAGCGGCTGGTGCCGGCGGTGCGGGCGGCTTCCGCGGTGGCGCTGGATTCCGCGGCGGGGCCGGTGGGTTCGGCGGAGCCGGTGGTGGAGGCGTCGGTGGTTGACCAGACCCCGGTCATCGAGCTCGACAGCGTCACCAAGGTTTACCGAACCGGAGCCTTTGCCGTCGCTGCCCTTCGGGGCATCAGTCTGTCCATCAACGACGGCGAATACGTTGCCATCATGGGCCCGTCGGGCTCGGGCAAGTCGACGCTGATGCACATTCTGGGCTGCCTCGACGTCCCCAGTGGAGGGACCTATTGGCTGGCGGGCGAGAACGTCAGCCACATGGACGAGATGGCGCTGGCCTCGGTGCGCAACCGCCGGATCGGTTTCATCTTCCAGCAGTTCAACCTCCTGCCTTCCCTGACCGCCTGGCGCAACGTCGAGATGCCCCTCGCCTATGCCGGGGTGGGCCGGGCCGAGCGGCGGGAGCGAGCGATGGCCGCGTTGGAGCGCGTCGGGCTGCGAGACCGCGTCCAGCACCGTCCCGGCGAGCTGTCCGGCGGTCAACAACAGCGAGTGGCCATCGCCCGGGCCCTGGTCAGCAACCCTGATCTCATCCTGGCCGACGAGCCGACCGGTGCGCTCGACTCGAAGTCGGCCGATGACATCATGATCCTGCTCGACGAGCTCCGTGCGGCCGGAAGGACGCTCGTGCTCATCACCCATGACCCCGATGTAGCCGGGGCCGCCCAACGCACCATCCGGATCCGCGATGGACTGCTCAACCCGGTCAGCGAACCCGTATCGTGAGTTGGCTCGACACCCTAAGGACGGGGCTCGAGGCCGTCCGAACCCATCGGCTCCGGTCCGGTCTGACCGTGCTCGGCATCATGATCGGGATCGCAGCCGTGATCCTGACCGTCGGTCTGGGCCAGGGCGCCCAGAACCAGATCAGCTCACAGATCAATGCCCTGGGCACCAACCTGCTGACCGTCTCGCCGGGAAGCTCGACGTCGACGAGCGGCATCCGCGGCGGCTTCGGCTCGGCTTCGACCCTCACCGAGGCCGATGCGGCGGCGCTGTCGTCGAAGACGGTGGCTCCGGATGTCAACGCCGTCGCCCCGGTCCTCTCGTCGTCAGAGACGGTCACTGCCGGTTCCACCAACTGGACCACCACTGTCGTCGGCACCACGACACCGTGGGAGACGGTACGCAACCGCACGGTGACCCAGGGTCGGTTCATCGTCAACCAGGATGTGACCGACCACACCGCCGTCGCCGTCCTGGGATCGGACACCGTCTCCCAGTTGTTCAGCGGAGCCGACCCGGTGGGCCAGACCGTCAATGTGAACGGCGTCCCCATGACCGTGATCGGCGTGCTCAACTCGGTGGGCTCTTCAGCGTCGACGACGGGTACCAACCCAGACGATCAGGTGGTCGTGCCGATCAGCACCGCCTCGCAGAGGCTCTTCGGCTCCACCACGCTGAGCTCGATCCTCATCCAGTCCACCTCGAGCGCCACTCTGACCGCCGCCTATCAGGAGGCCAACACAGAACTACTGGCTCTCCACGGGATCACGACGGCCTCGAACGCCGACTTCACCATTGCTTCCCAAGCTTCGCTGGTCACAACAGCCACCTCTGTTGACCACACCCTCACCATCCTGCTTGGAGGGATCGCGGGCATCTCACTCCTGGTGGGGGGGATCGGTGTGATGAACATCATGCTGGTCTCGGTAACCGAACGCATCCGGGAGATTGGCCTCCGCAAAGCGCTGGGCGCAACACCGCCGCTGATCCGTCGTCAGTTTCTCCTCGAGGCTTCGGTGCTCGGGCTCGCCGGAGGCGCACTGGGTGCGCTCCTTGCTGTCGCCGGCGCCGCGCTGCTCCCCCATGTCATCGGTTACCCGATTGCGGTCTCGGTCGGGGCCAGCGTGGGAGCCCTGGTGGTCGCCATTGCCATCGGTCTGGTGTTCGGCGTCTACCCCGCGTCTCGTGCTGCCCGAATGGCTCCCATCGATGCACTTCGTAGCGAATGAGAAGGAACCCAATTGCCCTATCAGATGGTTTCGCAAATGAAGGAGAGCAACTCAACATGAAATGTTCACAGCCCCTCTGGCGTCGATCGGTTCTGGCTACCACTCTGGGCGTCTCCCTAGCTGCGGGACTGGCCGTCACCGGCGTCGCCGAGGCAGCCACACCGCCGAGCGGCGGCTCGTTCTCCCCTCCTACCTCGGGTTCGGTGGCCGCCATCTCCGGCTCGTCCATGGAGGTCCAGAACCAGCAATCCGGACAAGTAACGGTCAACTGGACGCCCTCCACCACCTTCTCGCAAGTCGCCTCGGTCCCATCCTCGTCGGCGGCGGCCGGCGACTGCGTGACTGTGAGCGGCACGTCGTCCAAGGGCACGATCGCAGCCAAGACGGTGACCGTTAGTCAGCCGACAGCGGGCAGGTGCAGCGCCGGCGGCTTCGGTGGTTTCGGGGGCGGCGGCCGTCCCGGCGGCGCATCGGGTAGGCCGGCGGGTGGATTCCCCGGTGGCCGACCTGGGGGTGGCGCGGGCGGTGGCCGACCTGGTGGCGCCGGTGGTGGTCGCTCGGGATTCGGCGGCTCGGGCAATGCCGGCTTCGCCAGCGGCACGGTGAAGTCGGTCACGTCGACCAGCCTGGTGATCTCCGGCTTCTCCTCGACCGGCATCTCCAAGAACGCCAAGTCGAGCAAGAAGCCGGCGACGCCCAAGACCACCACCGTCACGGTCAAGATCACGTCGTCGACCACCTACCGCGAGGATCAGAGGGCAGCGTCGACAAATCTGGCCGTCGGTGACTGCGTGACTGCCGCCGGAAGTAGCGACTCGACCGGCGCGGTGAGCGCCACCACCGTCCGGATCACGTCAACGGGCGGCCAGACTTGCACGACGGGGTTCGGGAGAGGCTCGACCGATGGCTGACCGATCAGGTCCAGTCCGGCGTCGGCGGAGGTGGACGTTCGGCGTGGGCGCGATGGTCCTCGCCGGGGCCGTCGCCGGCGTGACCCTGTGGGCCACCGGAGCATCAGGGGCAACGGGCTACCGCTTGGCTGTGGTGTCGACGGCGACGGTGCGGCAGACCCTCAGTGTGTCTGGCCAGGCCGACCCGGTCACCCAGGGCGCCGCCGACTTTCAGGTGGCCGGCACGGTATCGGCCGTGAACGTAGCTGTCGGACAGCAGGTCACGGCGGGGCAGGCCTTGGCCTCACTGGACACCACGACACTGGCCCAGAACGTGTCATCAGCCCAGTCCACGCTCACCTCCGCCCAGGCCAAGTTGGCCGAAGACGAATCGTCGCAGTCGTCCGGTACGAACACCTCGTCCTCTGCGGGCGGCGGATCGACCTCAGGCGGTGGCGGATCGTCTGCAACAAGCACCGGATCGTCCACCGCCAACGTGGCCACGACCGCATTCTTGACCGCGGCGAGCACGGAGCCGACCCTGGCGCAGGCTCAACAGGCGGTGGTCGCGGCACAGCAGACTGCGGATGCCGACGCGGCCACGGCGGCAACGGCCTTTGCCCAGGCTCAGTCGGCGTGCGCGGGGACGGGAACGGGGACGGGGACGACTACCCCGACCACGGCACCAACCACCGATCCGACGGCGTGCACCACCGCCCTCAGCCAATCACTCGCCGCTCAACAACTGGTCGCCAGCGATCAGAAGGCCGTGGCCAGCGCGGAGACAACTTTGGCCCAGGTACTGGCGGCAACCAACGCCTCGGGTTCGACCAGCGGCACGGGATCGACCGGCGGCACGGGCTCAGGATCAACGGGTAGTTCGGGAACCACGAGTCGCACGGGAACCGGTACGACTGGAGGGACCGGCATCGCCGGAGGGTCGGGCACTGGCGGTTCCGGCATAAGCGGTTCTGGGGGAAGCGGTTCTGGGGGAAGCGGTTCCGGCGCAAGCGGTTCCGGCAGCAGCGGTTCCGGTGGGAGTGCTTCCAACAGCGCGCAGCAGCTGGCCAGCGACCAGGGGTCCATTGACTCCGCCACCGCCTCGCTGATCGAGGCACAGCAGGCATTGGCCAATGCCCAGCTCACCAGCCCGGTCACGGGAACCGTCGCCTCGGTCACCCTCACGGTTGGCCAAAGCGTCACTGCCGGCTCCACCAGCGACGCCATCACCATCATCAACTCTGGGAGCTACCAGGCCACTGCGTCCCTCACCAGCACCCAGGCGGCCGAGGTCAAGGTGGGTGACCAGGCTCTGGTCACCGTGAACGGGGTCGCCGGCACGCTGACCGGAACGGTCACGCGGGTGGGACCGGTGAATACCAACAGCTCGAGCTACACCTATCCGTTGATCGTCCTTCTGTCCGGTGGGTCTCATGGCATTGCCGCCGGTTCGACCGCTCAGGTCCAGGTCGTCCTGCATCAAGTGGACAACGCCCGAGCGGTTCCCACGTCGGCCGTGCAGACGATCGGCAACAACTCCTACGTGTTCGTGCCCGCGTCGGGCCAAGAAGCCCGGAAGAAGATCTCGGTTGGCATTGTGGGCAGCATCTACACCCAGGTCACCGGCGGGGTCACCAAGGGCACCACGGTGATTCTGGCCAATCTGTCGGCACCCGTTCCGTCCTCCAGCACCAGCTCATCCACCGGCGGCTTCGGCGGCGGCTTCGGCGGAGCCGGTGGCGCGGGATTCGGTGGCGCGGGATTCGGTGGCGCCGGCGGAGGCGGGGCCCGCTTTTCCGGAAGGGCTGTCGGTGGCGGGTAACGGTCCTGCACTCAGCGACGGCCTGTCAGTCTGCCGGCGATGTCCGGAGAATCAAACAGGCGGGCCCGGCAAAGCTCGCCTCAGGGTCGGTAGCTCTCGATCTGGTTGGAATTGGAGTTGGCCACCAAGACCACTCCGTTTCCCGTCACCGCGATCCCCGACGGACCGTTTAACGAGCCGTCCCCCCAGGACTGTAGCAACGTCCCCTCCGAGGTGAAGTGCTGCACCCGGCCAGAGTAGCGACCCGAGTCCAGGACGAAGACTTCGCCTCGCTCATTAACGGCGATGCCTTTGGCGTATTTGAATTGACCCGGGTCGGTGCCGTCGACACCCCAACTGCGCACGAACTGACCGTTGCTCTGGTACACCTGCACGTTCCGGTAGCTGCTGACGAACAGGTCGCCGTTTGGGGCGAAGGCCACGCCGGTGGCTGACTTCTGTCCCTTGATTTCGGCGAGGGGGAAATCCCCCAGGAATTTCCCCTGGGCGGTGAATACCTCGAGACGGTCGACCGAGGCCATGTAGACGTTGCCGTTCACCGGCGATACGGCGAGACCGCAGGGGTACACACCCCCGCCGGCCTGGCTATTGGGCCGCCAGCTTCTGATAAAACCACCGTCGGCCGTGTATTGGTAGATCTGACCTGAGAGCGCACTCGTAACGTAGACGTCACCACTTGGCTTGGGCACGACGGCGATGGCCCAAGGTTCCCTAATGGGAGGCGTATTTGTGGGAAATCCCGGAAGTCTTTCTCCGGTCGCTTCCCGACCGAAGCTACGGACAAAGTTGCCTTTGTCGTTGAACTCTTCGATCCGGTTGTTCACCTTGTCGGTGACATAAACCCTGGCCCCCCCGCCAAAGCTGGCAACGCCAAGTGGTTTGTCGAATTGCCCGTTGCCGCTGCCGGGGCTGCCCCAACCGCCGAGAGAGGTGGCCGCCGACGACAGCCCCGGCGTGAGCGCCGTGACCAGCACCGCGGACGAGGCCACCAGCACCAGCCATCGCCGGAATCGGTTTCTGCTCGCCCGGCTACCGGCGTCATTCGAGATGCGACCCGTTTTCCGAGCCAATGATTCGATCCCCACGACCAGTCCTCTCCGGGCATCGCCACAGCTACGAGGAGTTG
Organism: Acidimicrobiales bacterium; assembly: GCA_035569695.1. Lineage (GTDB taxonomy): Bacteria > Actinomycetota > Acidimicrobiia > Acidimicrobiales > RAAP-2 > DASXMT01. The sequence goes on from DATMMO010000077.1 coordinate 8,262, forward strand.
GAGAGATCCAAGTGATGAGGGGCGGGCGACATAACCGTACACCGTTCTTGAAGCGAATGGGTTCAGGAGGCCAGGGAGGCCAGGGAGGTCAGGTCGATCTCAACGCCTTGGGCATGTCCGCTCTACCCACGAATACGGACGGCCAACGTGGCCAGGATGCCGTTGACGAAGCTTCCCGACTCGTCGGTCGAGTAGCCCGTGGCCAGGTCGACCGCCTCGTTCAGGACCACGGCGGTGGGCACATCGGGGAACGAGAGCAGCTCGGCCACGGCCAGCCGGAGGACGTTGCGGTCGATGACGGCCATACGGTCGAGGTCCCAGCCGATCGCCGCATCGCCCACCATGGCATCGATCTCGGCCATCTGATCCTCGACCGCAGCCAGGAGGGCCACCGTGAACTCGTCAGGAGGCACGGCCAAGGCGGCGACCACGGCCGAGGGTGGCTCGCTCTTCAGCTCCGCCTCATAGAGGAGGGACACTGCCCGTTCTCGGGCCTGGTGGCGGGGGGCGGATTCCATAATGGACGTCGGTGGGCGGGACTTTGTGCGCCCTCATCGGCGGCCCCACCGGAGGGCGGGCCTCGACCGAGGGGCGGCGGGCCGAAGACTCAGGCTCGGGTCAGGTACTCGCCCGAGCGGGTATCGACTTTGATCTTCTCACCGGGATTGACGAACAAGGGGACCTGCAAGGTCAGTCCAGTCTCCAAGGTGGCCGGCTTGCGAGCACCGGACACCCGGTCGCCCTGGACTCCCGGTTCGGTTTCGGCCACCGTCAGCTCCACCGCGGCGGGGAGGTCGACGCCCACGATCTCATCGCCGTAGAACTGCAGGACGGCGTCGTCCCCCTCTTTCAGGTAGTTGGCCGCATCCCCCAACAACTGGGAGGCGACCTGAAGCTGCTCGTAGGAGGTGGTGTCCATGAACACGTAGTCCGAGCCGTCCCGATAGAGGAACTGCATCGCTCGCTTATCGATGATGGCCTGGTCGAGCTTCTCGTCGGCCCGATAGGTGCGCTCGATCACCGCGCCGGAGCGCACGTTCTTCAGCTTGGTGCGGACGAAGGCGCCGCCCTTCCCCGGCTTCACGTGCTGGAACTCCACCACGGAGAACAGCCCTTCGGGCAGGTTGACGGTCATGCCATTGCGGAGATCGTTGGTCGATACAGCCATCAGAGCGGAACATCCTTCGGAAACATGGTGAGCGAGCGGCGGCCGTTCTCGACCACGACGAGAGTGTCCTCGATCCTGACCCCACCCACGCCCGCCAGGTAGACCCCGGGCTCCACGGTGGCAACGACGCCAGGAGCGAGAATAGCAGTTGCTCCTGGTCCGACCGACGGAGCCTCGTGAATGTCGAGGCCCACGCCATGGCCGGTTCCATGTTCAAAACGCTCGGCCCACCCGGCTTCGGCGATCACGTCCCGACAGGCCCGATCGACGTCACCGGCGACGACACCGGGGGCGACCGCAGCCACGCCGACGCGCTGGCTCTCGGCCACGACCGAGAACACTCGGGCCAGTTCGCCATGGGGCTCACCGCCGATGCAGAACGTCCGGGTCATGTCCGAGCGATAACCCTCGTAGATGGCACCGAAGTCGATCACCACCGGGTCGCCGGACCGAATCTGGCGGTCACCGGGCCGGGCGTGGGGCTTGGCCGAGTTGGGTCCCGAGGCCACGATCGTCTCGAAGGCGCTGTCTTCGGCGCCGCGGACCCGCATGGCATGGTCGAGGGCGGCAGCCACGAACGCCTCGGTGACCGACTCGGCTTCCGCTCGGACCAGGAGCGGCACCACCGAAGCGAGGGCGTCGTCGGCAATGGCCGCGGCCCGCTCCATGCGGGCCACTTCGCCGGCGTCTTTGACCTGGCGCAGGGCTTCGACGCACCCCCGCGTGGGGACGAGCTCCACTCCCGCGCCGACGGCCTCATCCCAGGCCCGCTGGCCCGACCACGTCACGTCGTCGGCCTCCAGCCCGAGATTCGGGGTCGCACCCCAGGCCGCGACCATGGCCTCGCGCTGCGCCTGGGCGCCCCCGATGACGATGTCGACGACCGAGGCGACTCCTGCTTGGGCCAGCTGCTCTTGGGACTGGGTCCGGTAACGACCGTCGGAGGTCAGGACGGCGCGCTCCGACGTCACCAGCAACAGGCCGGCCGATCCGGTGAAGCCGGTCAACCACCGGATGTTGGCCGAGGCCGTGACCAAGAGGCCGTCGACGCCGGCCTTGGGAAAGGTCTCCCGCAGACGGTCCAGCCGGCCCGACACATCGAGCGGGGGAAGCGGCTCGGCGAACAAGGGTCCGGCGCCGGTCACGCCCGGTCCTCGGCATCGGCCCCGGCCACCAGCAGGCGGTGCACCGCCTCGACGGCCAGGGGGTAACCGAGGGCGCCGAACCCGGCAACGCTGCCGTCGGCCACCGGGGCGATCACCGACGTGTGGCGGAACGGCTCCCGGGCCGCCGGATTGGACAGATGCAGCTCGACCACGACACCGTCGAAGGCGGCCAGCGCATCGTGCAGCGCCCACGAGGTGTGGGACAGCGCTCCGGCATTGACCACGATCGCCGCCGCCCGACCGCGAGCCTGTTGGACGGCCGCGATCAAGTCCCCTTCATGGTTTGACTGGAGGTGCTCGAGCTTGTGACCCAGTGCCTCCGCCGCGTTGGAAGCCGCCTCCACATGGTCGGCCAGGGTGGCGTGACCGTAGATGGCCGGCTCCCGTTCCCCGAGCAGGTTGAGGTTGGGTCCTGACAGCAACAGGATCAGGGTCTGGTCGCTCATGATCGTCCTGCCATCTCTGCCAGGGTAGCCAGCACCTCGGCTTCGGCGATGCCCCGGACGGTCTCCACCCCGTGGGGGCCATCGAGCACGAAGGTCAGGTCGTGATGGGCCTTCTTGTCACGGCCCATGTACGAGACCAGCAACTGGGGATCTGCTTCGTCGGGCAGGTCGGCCCGAAGATCGAACGCCCCGACCACGCGTCGGTGCAGCTCCACCCGATCGTCATCGATCCGGTCCAGACGGCGGGCCAACAGGGCCGCGAACACCAGCCCGATGGCCACGGCCTCGCCGTGGCGCAGGTCGGGCGACCCGGTCGGCCCGAACGAGGACGCCTCCAGGGCGTGGGCCAACGTGTGGCCGTAGTTGAGCACCATACGGCGGTCGCCCTCGCGCTCGTCAGCCGAAACCACGTCGGCCTTGATCTGGGCGCACCGCGCCACCTGCTCGTCGAGGGGCAGGTCGATCAAGGAGGCGTCGGGTTCCGAGCCCTCGGGCACGGCCAAGAAGGCGTATTTGGCCATCTCGCCCCGCCCGCTGGCCCACTCCCGTTGGGGCAGGGTGGACAACGCGGCCGTGTCGCACAGGACGGCGGATGGCTGCCAGAACGCGCCCACCAGGTTCTTCCCCTCGGGGAGGTTCACGCCGGTCTTTCCGCCGATCGCCGCGTCGACCTGGGCCAACAGCGAGGTGGCCACGTTCACGTAGGCGACGCCTCGGTAGTAGCTGGCGGCGGCGAAGCCGGCCAGATCGGTCACCACCCCGCCGCCCACGGCCACAACGGCATCCCCTCGGGCCAGGCCGAATCGGGCGAACCCCCGGCACAGCTCCTCGATGGTCGACAGGGACTTGGCCCCTTCCCCGTCAGGGACGATGAAGACCTCGGAGGGGAGGCCGGGATCGACCTCGACGCCGATCTCCTCTTGGGTCACGACCGCTACCCGCCCGGCGCTCGGCACCGCCGACGACAGGGCATCGGCCAGGAGCTCCCGGGCCCCGTCTCCGACCACGACGTCGTAGCTCCGCTCCCCCAGCTTCACCGGGATGGTGATCACGGCCGCCGATCCTCGCTCCCGTCGGACCCGCTCTCATCGGGGCCGAGCCCGGCGCCGGCCAGGACCTGGTCGACCACGGCCTCAGGGGAGAGATCGTCGACATCCACCGTGATCGCGGCCACCGAGGCGTACAGCGGCTTCCGGACCTCGTAGAGCGCAGCCAGGGCGCCGCCGGGATCGTCGCCCAGCAGCGGGCGTCCGGCGCCGTCGCCCACCCGTTTGGTCAATGTCTCGGGCCGAGCCCGCAACCAGACCACGGTTCCCGCTCGGGCCAGGAGGGCCCGGTTCGCCTCGGACAACACTGCGCCGCCGGCCACCGACACCACCATCGGGTCGGCACCGGACACCGCCGTGGTCAGGGCCTTGGTCTCCTCCGCCCGGAAGGCGGTCTCCCCGTCCTCGGAGAAGATCTCGGGAACGCTCCGCCCCGTGGTCCGGGTGATCTGGGCATCCGAATCGAGGTAGCCCCAGCCCAGTCGTTCGGCCAGCATTCGCCCGACGGTGGTCTTCCCCGCGCCCATCATGCCGACGAGCAAGAGGCGCTCAGGCATCGTGCTCGCTGAGGGGGCGGGCAGCGGAGGGAGTCTCGCCCAACGAGTCCAGATAGCCGTCCCGATTGCGCACGAACTCGGCCACCGAGTCGCCCCCGAACTTCCGGAGCGCCTCGGAGGCCAGTACCAGCGCGGTCATGGTCTCGGCCACTACACCCATGGCCGGCACCGCGGTCACGTCGGTGCGTTCTTTGAACGACACGGTGGATTCCTTGGTCACCACGTCGACCGTGCCCAGCGAGGGCCGATTGAGAGTGGCCAGCGGCTTCATCGACGCCCGGGCCACGATGGGTGCCCCGGTGGACATCCCGCCCTCGATCCCCCCGGCCCGATGGGTGTCGCGGGCGTAGCCGCCGCTGAGGGCTCCGCCTCCATCGTCGTCCCCCGCCATCCGGATGGCGTCGTGAGCCTCTGATCCTCGCAGTCCGGGAAGGGCCAGGCCCTCGCCGATCTCGACCGCCTTGATGGCCTGGATGCTCATCAGCGCTTGGGCCAACAGGGCATCCAGCCGTCGATCCCAGTGCACATGGCTCCCGAGGCCGACAGGAACGCCGTAGGCCACGACCTCGGCCACCCCGCCCAGGGAATCGCCCTCTTTGGCTGCCGCCTTGACCTCGGCCACCATGCGGGCCTCGGCGTCAGGATCGTTGCTGCGCACCGCCGACTCGTCGATCCGGGGGAGGTCGCTCATGACCGGCAGCACGGCATGGTCGTTCTTGGCTTCGCCCAGCTGCACGATGTGGCTGAGAATGTCCACCCCGATCTGGGCCAACAGGAACTTGGCCACCGTTCCCGCCGCCACCCGGGCCGCCGTCTCGCGCGCCGAGGCCCGCTCCAACACGTCTCGGGCGTCGGCCAGGCCGTACTTGAGCATGCCCGAGAGATCGGCATGGCCGGGACGAGGCTGGGTCAGCACCTTGCCGGGAAGACCGGGGGCCGGGGACATCTCGACTTCCCACTTCGGCCACTCGGTGTTGGCGATCTCGATGGCCACCGGAGAACCGATCGTCCGACCGTGTCGGATCCCACCGATCAGCGTCACCTCATCCGCCTCGAACCGCATCCTCGGGCCCCGGCCGTACCCGAGCCGCCGGCGGGCCAGCCCTCGCTGGATGTCCTCCGCCGTGACCAGGAGCCCGGCCGGCACGCCCTCCACGATGACCACGAGGGCGCGGCCATGGGACTCTCCGGCGGTCAGGAAGCGCAGCATTCAGGCAAATCTACTCGTGGCGGCCAGGGACCCGGCCCGCTTCGATCCCGGCTCCGCGCCCCCCCACTGCTTCCGACCGCCGTCGTCTACCCCGAGGGACCCGCTGGTGGCGGGCCCGCAGCGTGGCCTGCAGCGGGAATCAGATCGGTCGGTGGAAGACGGCCAGGGCGATCGGGGCGCCCCAGAACACGGCCACGATGGCCCCGGCAGCCAGGGCGGGAGCGAACGGGATCCTCGTCTGGCCGCCGGTACCGCCCATGACGATGGTCGCCACCCCACCCAGCAGTCCCGCGATGAACGCGGCGACGAGGGCGACATAGACATCGAGCAGGCCGATCCAACCGGTGGCCAAACCGATCAGCGCAGCCAGCCGCACATCGCCGAAGCCGATGCCCCGGGGAGCCAACCACCAGATGAGGAACAAGACGGCGAAGGCGGCCACCGCACCGATACCGGCCGTGGCCAGCCGGTGCCATTGACCGTCGACCGCGGCTGCCACCACCAGGAGACCGGAGATGACGGCCAGACCCGGGTAGACCAGCCGGCGCGGGATCAGCCCGTGGGACAGATCGGTGGTCGACACCACGACCAGGACACTGAAGAAGACGATGAAGGGCACGAGCACGAAATGGGCACCGAACCGGCTCGCCCCTCCGGCGGCGAGAACGCCGGTGACCACGGCGGCGCCGGCGGTTCGAACCGGGCTGACGCCCACGGGGAGGAGACGGGTCGGCTGTGCTTGATCGCCGGCCGAGCTGGCCGCTCGGGCCGCCGACAGACCCGCCGCTTCATCTCGTCGGCGCTGCTCGTGAGCACTGCGTTCGGCCAGCCGCTGCCCCACCGGGTCGAGCAGCCCGCCCGCCACCAGGCCGGTCACCGATGCCCCGGCAATGAGCTGGGCCGTCATCGGCTAGGCCACAACCGGCGAGCTATCCCGGCGTGGACTGGTAGAACGGATTGGACCCCTCGGCATGGTTGGTGACGTCGACGATGTCGGTGATCTCGGGCACCGCCTCCCGCAGGATGCCCTCAATGCCCTGGGCCAAGGTCTCCTTGGCCATGCCGCATCCCTGGCAACCCCCGCTCAGCTCGAGATGGACCACCGAACCCTCCATGGTGACCAGGTCGGCTCGACCGCCGTGCTCGGCGATGCTGGGGTTGACCTCGGATTCGAGGGCGGCAATTACCCGGAGGGCCAGGGGGCTGGCCAGGTCCACCGGCGGCTGGTCGGCGAGCACCGATTCCCGCTCGGCTCGAGTGCGCGGGGTGTTGGGATTGACCACGACCAGTCCGCTCCCACCGCCGGCATCGGTGGCCACGTCGAGCCTGGCCCCGTGCAATCGGTCGATGCTGGCGCGGGGGATGACCACCGGGAGATCGTCATCGTGCTGGATGACGTCACCGGGACGCGCGTCATGGAGGACCCGGAAGTACATGTCGTAGACGTAGGCATCGTCGTCGGCACCGGTCACCTCGAGCCACAGGGCCAGCCGACCGTGACCCTTCTCGTTGGAGAGTGCCTCGATGACCGTGGAACGGGCCTCGGCGGTAATGACCAACGCAGGATGCAGGTCATCACGGTCGTCGGACATGCCTGTCATCATAAAGGCGTGGCCACCTCGAACACGAAGATTCCAACCGATGCCCATGAGTGGGTCAGCTTCGACGACCCCGACGAGGAGCGAACCTGGCAGTTCGACGTGACCTTCCTGACCAGCGCCTGGACGTGCATCTTCGGCCACGGATGCCAGGGCGTGCTCACCGGCCCGGCTCCGGAACTGGTGCAGGGATGCTGCTCCTACGGTGCTCATTTCACCGGCAAGAAGGACGCCCGCACCGTCGAACGCGCCGCGGCCGAACTGACCCCGGACATCTGGCAGTTCTACAAACAGGGACAAAAGGGTGTGGTGAAGAAGCTGCCCGATGGCGACCTGGGCACGAGACTGGTGAAAGACGCGTGCATCTTCCTGAATCGGCCCGGGTTTTCGGCCGGGGCGGGGTGCGCGCTACACCTGGCGGCCATGGCCCAGGATCGCAGTCACGTCGAGATGAAGCCCGAGGTCTGCTGGCAGCTCCCGCTGCGACGTGAGGACGAGACCTCACCCGACGGCCACGTCACCTCGGTCATCCGACAGTGGGATCGCCGTCACTGGGGTGGCGGCGGTGAGGAATTCCACTGGTGGTGCACCGAGGCACCCGAGGCCTTCGTGGGTCACGAGCCCGTGTACGTCACCATGCGGGCCGAACTCGAGGCCATGGCCGGGAAGAAGGTCTACAAGATGGTGGCCGCGTATCTCGACGCCCGCCTCGCACCGGCTTCTACCGCGGTTCCCCTGCCCCATCCGACGGTCAGGCGACGCACCGCCAACTGAGCCCGGCCGAACGCTGTTCGAGACACTGCCGCCCGCACTGGGGCCTACTCGGCCAGCGGGTCGTCCTCGGTATGGGTGGGCCCGGTCTGGACCGTGCCCAGGATCTCATCGAATTCATCCTCGGTGGCCAGGCACCACGAGGCATGCTCGTCGTCTGGTTCAGCGCCGCATTCGGGGCACCGCCTGTTTGCGGTCGCGACGGACCGTTTCAGGCTGCGTGCTTCCTCGAACCGTCGATGGCGTCCCTTCTTCACCGAAAAACTCCTTGCCCCCGCCAGAGGCGACATCAGGGCCTGAGCCCAGGCCAACCGGGTATCCCGTCGTTCACCGTTCGGTCACAAGTGTAGTGCGGACGCTCCAGCTACGGCGCGCGCTGGAGCCCCGCTACGATCGACCCGGTGCCCGAGCAATTCGATCCCCAGGACATGCTGGCCCGGTTCCGATCTCGTGCCGAGGCAGTCCGGAACCGTGGTCTGCCCCCCATCGAAGGGGCCGACCGCCAGCGGTTCAAGGAGCAGGCCCAGGCCGACTTCATGGACTTCGCCATGCTGGGCGACGCCGAGGCCACGCTGGACGACGGGGTGCTGGTGCTCCGCATCGATCTCCGCCCCAAACCCACCTGAGCGACCCAAGGCCGCCCGGGTCCCCCGGTTCCCTGGGCGATTCCCGGTCAGCCTCCGTAGTTCATCCGGGTGTCCTCCATCCTGAGAACCTCGGGATGGTCATCCGGACCGGTGGCCACACCCCCGACGTCGACCACCTCTCCCACGAACAGGATGTGACTACCCAGGTCGAGGGTGTGCCGGAGGGCACAGGACAGCCACCCGGTGCTGGCGGCCACCACCGGCAGCCCGTCTGCCACCTCGGACACCTCGACCCCCTGCATCGCCGTGGCCACACCGTCGGACCCCACGGCGACGTCTTCGACCGGCTTGACGAATTTGCGGACCATTGCTCGGTCTTCCCGGGCCAGGATGCTGACCGAGAACGACCCGCCCTCGGCGATCAGTCCCGCCGTCACCGCCTCGCTCTCGATGCCGGTGGCCACCAACTTCGGGCTGGTGGCCACCTGGGAGAGGAAGTTGCACGTCATGAGGTTCCGGCGATCTCCAGCCCGACTGCCCACGACGTAGAGCCCGGCCGGCATCGACCACAGTACGCGGCGTCGGAGGCGGTCGTACTCATCAGGATCGCGATCGGGAGGCACGGGGCCCACGATTCCTTGCTGCACGGGCATGGCCTCGACCCTACTGGGCCCTGATCAGACCGCTGGGTGCGAGATCACCGGAGATCAGGGCGGGTTGAAGGGATCATTGCTACCCCCGTCGGGCGACGTCGTGGTCGTGGTGGACGGGACCTGCCCGGTTACCGCCGTGATGCGCCGGACGGCCTGGGCCAGATCCGCTGCGCCCTGGCGACGCTCGTCGGCCGATCGTCGGAGGAGGGAGGCGTTCCCGCCGGCGCCGCTATAGCAATTGTTGCCGGCCGAGTACTCGACTTGGTAGGCGTTCTCCAGGGCCGTTGTCAGCTGATCGTCGGGCGTCGGCAGATCGCTGTTTCCGGCCGAGGAGTCGTTGGACAACAGGGCGCAGGCCGTACGGATGACCCCGGCGGCGCTGTGGGTGGCCAGGGCCTTATCGATGGCGGCATTGTCGGCCCCGATGGCCCCGATGGCCGAGCCCGCCCCGGCGCCGGAGACCCACGTCGAGATCCGTTGGGCCGGAGTACCGCTCATTTCTGCACCAGCACAGGCGGCCAGGAGCAGGGGGACGGCCACGGCCACCAGGACCACGGCCACCCGTCTGCCCCTTGGGGCTCGGCCCCATCGCCGGTTCAACCGTGAATCCCGGTCCTTCCCGGACGCCACGACGGGTCGAGCTGCCGCAGGAAGATGTCGCAGCGCTCCTCTTCCTCCTGTTCCCCGATGGCACCGGCCGTGGCCCGGAGCCCATCGACGCAGCGCAGGAAGCCCTGATTGGAGGGCTCGGACCATCGGACCGTTCCCGATCCCCGCCACCCCGCGGCCCGCAGTGCATCAAGACCCCGGTGGTATCCGACCCGGTAGTAGGCGTAGGCCTCGATGTCGTCGCCGGCCAATGAACCCAGCGCCGACCATCCGGCCAACGATCGGGGGAAGGAGCGCACCACGTCGGCCACGGCGTCCCTCCGCCGTTGCGGAGGCTCGTTCATGGCCTGTTCCAAGCGGGCGGTGGCATCCGCGGGCTCGGCGGGAAGGACGGTGTCAGGAAGGCCACCGGTGATGGTCACCGGCGACGCGTGGGCCGAAGGGTCGGATGTCGCAGGCACACGGCCAGTGTACGTGGTGGTCAGCGCCGGCCGTCTGGCGCGGAAACGGCGGCCGGCAGTCCGGACGGGCCCGAACCGGTCGGTTCTGAGCGGGCCGACGGCCGCTCAGGTGAAGTGGAGCAGGTGGTAGTCCTTTTTGCCTCGACGTAGCACCACATAGCCGCCGGCCAGCAGGTCGGTGCTCCGCACGGCAGCCTTGGTGTCTCTCTCACGGCGATTGTTGACGTAGGCCCCCCCTTGTTCCACCGTCGTCCGGGCCCGGCCCTTGGACGGCGCCAAACCCGTCTCGACCAGCAGATCGACCAGCAACAGCCCCTCCCCCTCCAGCTGGGCCCGAGATAGCTCGGTGGAAGGGGCCTCGGCGAACACGTCGAGCAGCGTGGGCTCGTCGAGCTCGACGATGCTCTCACTGAACAGGGCCGCCGCCGCTGCTTCGGCCCGCTCCATCTCCGCCGTCCCGTGAACGAACGAGCACACCTCCCGGGCCAGAACCCGTTGCGCCTCGCGACGCTCGGGATGCTCCGCGGTCACGGCATCGAGGGCGGCCAGTTGGTCATGGGGAAGAAAGGTGAAGTAACGGAGATAGGACCCCACCACGCTGTCCTCGCATTGGATGAAAAACTGGTACAGCAGGTACGGGCTGGTGCGGGCGGCATCGAGCCAGACGGTTCCGGTCTCCGACTTGCCGAACTTGGTCCCGTCGGCCTTCAGCACCAGCGGGGAGGTGAGTCCCCACACCTCGGTGTGCCGGAGCTTGCGGACCAGGTCGATGCCCATGGTGATGTTCCCCCACTGATCGCTGCCACCGATCTGCAGCCGGCAGCCGTGATCATCGAACAGCCGCAGGAAGTCGTAGGCCTGGAGCAGCATGTAGCTGAACTCGGTGAAGGAGATCCCTTCGCCATCCCGGTCCAGGCGAGCCCTCACCGACTCCTTGGCCACCATCTGGTTGACGGTGAAATGCTTGCCCACGTCGCGGAGGAAGTCGAACAGACCCATCCCGGCCAGCCAGTCGCTGTTGTCCGCCATCGTCGCCCGGGCATCGCCGGCGTCAGGTCCGAAGTCGAGATAGCGCTGGAGCTGGGACCTGATCCCTTGCACGTTGTGGGCCAGCTCCTCGGGGGTGAGCAGGGCCCGCTCGGTCGATTTCCCCCCGGGGTCACCGATGAAACCGGTCCCCCCACCGGCCAGGGCAATGGGGTGATGTCCGGCCAATTGCAGGCGCCGAAGCGTGCAGATCTGCAGCAGGTGGCCGACGTGCAGGCTGTCGGCGGTGGGGTCGAATCCGGAATAGACGGTGAGGCGATCGTTGTCGAGCCGGCCCTCGAGGGCGACGTTGGTCATCTGGTGGACGAGACCCCTGAAGCGGAGGTCCTGGGCAAGTGGGGCCATCGCCTCAGCCTGCCACGCCGGGTGGAGCAGGCCAGTCGATGCCCGCCGCACCCTCCGTACCCGATCCTGGACCGGAGAGGGCTCCCGGTACGATCTCGGGACGTCGCCTGCGATCGTGCACCGACCCAAGCGAGGAACGAGCCGGCATGGACAACCCGTATCTCAGCGGCAACTTTGCTCCGGTGACCGAGGAGCGGACCGAGGACCACGAACTGGAGATCGAGGGTGTGATCCCGCCGGACCTGGAGGGTCACCTCCTTCGCAACGGGCCCAACCCCGCCCTCGTCCCCACCGATCAAAGCCAGTACCACTGGTTCACCGGCGACGGCATGATCCATGCCATCGGGCTGGAAGGGGGCAAGGCGGTGTCGTACCGCAATCGGTGGGTGCGGACCCGGAAGCTGGCCGCCGAGTTGAACACCACGCCACCAAAGGGCCCGAGCGAACCGGTGGACGGCCCGGCCAACACCCACGTGATCCGCCATGCCGGCCGCACGTTGGCCCTGGTCGAGTCGGGGTTTCCCCATGCCCTCTCGCCCGACCTGGAGCGGGCGCGGATCCACGACTTCGACGGCTCGCTGTCGTCGCCGATGACCGCCCATCCCAAGGTCGATCCCGACACCGGTGAGCTCGTCTTCTTCGGCTACGACGTGTTCGGCCCACCCTTCCTCCGGTCACACGTCGTGGATGCCGGGGGCGTCCTCGTCCAGACCGAGGAGATCGACGTCCCCCGGGCCGTGATGATGCACGACTTCGGCGTGACGGCCACCCGCATGGTCTTCCTCGACCTGCCCGTGCTGTTCGACATGGATCTGGCCGTCACCGGTCAGAGCCTCCCCTTCCGGTGGAGGCCCGAGGCGGGGGCCCGGGTGGGCATCCTGAGCCGAGGGGGACGGGGTTCGGACATCCAGTGGATCGGGATCGACCCGTGCTACGTCTTCCACGTCCTGAACGCCTTCGACGACGGCCAGTCGGTGGTCATGGACGTGGTCCGCTACGACTCCGCCTTCGATACCCTGCCCGGCGAGAGCATCGCGGCCACCCAACCAGTGCTCGCTCGCTGGACCCTCGACCCCGCTGCTCGCCGGGTGCACGAGACCCTGCTGGACGACACCTCCGTCGAGTTCCCGAGGATCGACAACACGGTGGCCGGCCGGCAGCACCGCTTCGGGTACTGCACCCAGTTATCCGGCACCCAGTTGGCCGGCACCCCGATGTCCGGCCTCGAGCATCCGGCGGGGTTGGTGAAGTACGACCTGGCCCGGGACGAGGCGGTTCGCTTCCAGCCCGGTGAACACGGCCAAGCCGGCGAGCCCGTGTTCGTGCGGGGGGCGGATGGACACGGCGAGGACGAAGGCTGGGTCCTGAGCGTCGTGTACGACCCCACCAGGGATGCCAGCGACCTGGTGGTTCTCGATGCCACCGCCTTTGCCGGCCCGCCGGTAGCCACCGTGCACCTGCCGGCCCGGGTGCCGTTCGGGTTCCACGGTTCGTGGATCCCCTCCACCGCCTAGATGGCCTGGCCAGCGGCCAGGCGCAGAGCGCCGACCGGAGGGTGCATGCAATTTGGGCTTTGACCATGGGAAACTATTCAGGAACATCTCGTCGTGGCCGGCGGTGACGTGATCGGCCCCTCACCGGTAAAGGCCCCAGGTCAAACGTGTCCCCATCCAGTTACGAACCGCCCGGAGGTCGCCCTGTTCCCGGCCGATCCAGTGGCAGCGAGTTCGCGGGGCCGATCCTCAGTGGCCAGGTGTACATCCCGAGCCACAAGGACAAGCGCAGGCGGGGGAAGCCGGGGAAGCGCCGCCGGTCCCGGGGATCGAGGATCCTGCGCTGGTTGCTCGTCGTCGTGGCGTTCATCGTGGTATTGGCCGGGGCGGCATGGGGATACAACGCGTACCAGTGGAGCCAGGTCAGCTCGCAACCCTGCACGACGTGTGTGGCCGCAGCCAATGGTGCGCCCTACAACGTGCTGCTGATCGGATCGGACTCCCGAGCAGGCATCACCGGGTCCTCTGCCCAGCAGTTCGGCACCGCGTCGCAGGCGCCTGGCCAGCGCAGCGACACCATCAAGATCGTCCACGTCGATCCTCAGGCCGGAACGGCCCGGACTCTCTCGATTCCCCGCGACACCTACGTGCAGCTGTCGGGGCTTCCCGCCGGAACGGGCCTGTCCACCGACAACAAGATCAACTCGGCCTACAACAACGGCCCCGATGGGCTGATCAAGACCATCGAGAACACGTTCGGCATTCCCATCAGCCACTACATCGTCATCAACTTCCTGGGCGTCCAGGACGCGGTGAACGCCCTCGGGGGCATCTCCCTCAATTTCCCCTATCCGGCGCGCGACGACGACAACGGCAACAACAACTCCGGCCTCAGCATCCCCACAGCTGGTTGCCAGGTGCTGAGCGGACAAATGGCGCTAGCCCTGTCCCGCTCCCGCTTTTACCAGTACTACGCCAACGGCTACTGGCATCAAGACGGCACCGCCGACATCGGTCGCATCACCCGACAGAACATCGTCATCGCCGCCGTGCTGAACAAGGCCAAGTCCACCTACAACCCCTTGACGCTGAACAGCCTGCTCGGCTCCATGGTCCACGACTTCTCCAAGGACAACGGGCTCACCGAAGGCGATCTCTTCTCCCTGGTCGAGCGGTACCACGCCTTTGGAGGATCGAGCCTGCAGGCGTTCACCCTTCCCACCGTTCCTGCCACCACCAACGGGGGCAGCTCGGTCGAGGTGGTGGACCAACCGGCGGCCCAGCAGATGTTGACGACGTTCTTGGGCGCCACACCCAATACGGTCAGCACCCCACCGATCGATGCCTACGGCGCGGCCATCGCCGTTCCCGCCGTGGCCACTCCCACGACGGTCCCGGCCACCGCACCGCCGCACTCGTCGGGGACGACGGCGACCACGGCACCGGCCAACCAGAACCCGTCGTTCGACCCGACGCCCTGTTGAGGCCGGCCTGAACCCCACCCGCATCGAGCCGGCCGCGGGGCCGACCGAGCCCGCTCAGGCCAGGGCGCTGATGGCCGCGTCGACGGCGGCAACCACTGACTGGTTCACCCGACGGTGACCTTCGACGTTCTCGTCCCGACCGGGCAGGCGCACCCGGACCACTGAGAGACCACCGGACCCGAGCGTTCGTCCCACCGCCGACACCGCATCGTCCACATCATCCACATCGGTCACGGGCAGGCCGAAGCCGTTGGCCACCGCGGCCACGTCGGTGGCCTGTGGTGTTCCGAAGAGCTGCTCGAACGTGGTTGCGTCCAGGGCCGAAGCCGGAGGCAGAAAGGAGAAGATCCCTCCTCCCCCGTTGTCGGCCACCACGATGGTGCAGGGCGGTTCGGCTCCCGGGCTGCGGACCAGGGCCGAGCAGTCGTGCAAGAAGGCCAGATCGCCGACCAAGGCCACCGTCGGGCGGCTGCTGCCCAGGGCCACGCCCAGCGACGTCGACACCACGCCGTCGATGCCATTGGCGCCACGATTGGCGCACACGAGGGGAGGCGAGGACCGAGGCGGGGCGAAGGCCTCGACGTCCCGGACGGGCATCGATGACGAGACGACCATCGTCGCCTCCGACGGGAGGGCTCGGAAGAGTCGTCGGGCGAGGGCCGACTCTGAAAGGGCCGACTCGTTCAGCGCACCACTGTCGCCGCCTTGGTGCGGATCCGGCTCCAACACGGCGGTGAGAGCTGATTGGGCCGCCGCCTCGGCGGCCCGCCATCCCTCCGACCAGGTGGGGTCGGGGTCGCTCCGGGCCGCCCGTTCGATGACGGCGCGACACAGGGCCGTCGGATCAGCTTGCACCACGGTTGTGGCCGACCGGTCCGGATCGAGCCAGCGCCACCACGGGTCCACCACGAACTGCGGCGACCCGGCCCGGCTCAGGTCGGCCAACCACTCGTTCACCACCCTCGACACCCACGGAGCACCGAGACGCAGCACCACCTCGGGCACGAAGCGCCGGGTGAACTGGCCCGAGCGCAGGATCCCGTCGGCCGCGCCGACCACCTCGGCCGTGTCGGTGCGGACCCCCGAGCGCGGATCGGCCAGGACGGGCCAACCGAGGGCGCGACCGAGCCCACGGACCGCCCCGGGATCACCGCCACCCGCTCCGACCACGATGACGCCCCGCCGTCCGGCGGCGGCCAGCTCGGCCACGACCGAGTCCGGCGCCGACAACGGACCCACCCCGGCCCGGTGCCAGGGGTCACGGCCCGGCCGACCGGGGCCAGCAGGCGGCGCCGGCTTCGAGGACGGAAGTAGAGGATCCCGGAAGGCCAGGTTCAGGTGAACGGGCCCCGGTCCAGCCGGGCCCCACCGCGCTTCGGCCACGGAACGGGAGGCCATGGACCGCCAAGTATGGGACGTGGCCTCGTCGGCCACGCCGGGCTCGAAGAACCACCGAGTCGACGATCCGTACAAGCGGGTCTGGTCGATGGTCTGGGGCGCACCCACCTGGTGGAGATCCGGAGGCCGATCGGCGGTGCAGGCCAGCAACGGGATGCCCGCCAGGTCGGCCTCCACCACGGCAGGATGCAGCTCCACCGCGGCCGTCCCGCTCGTGGTCAGGAGGACGGCGGGGCCGCCGGTGCTCAGGCCCAGGCCCAGGGCCACGAATGCCGCTGATCGCTCGTCGAGGCGTATGTGCACGGTGATGCCCGGATGGCCGGCCAGGGCGAGGGCCAGGGGGGTGGAACGGGATCCCGGACACACCACGGCGTGGGCGATGCCGGCCCGGACCCACTCGTCGACCAGGGTGGCGGCGTAGGCGGACTGCACGTCGGCAAAGCGCTCCCTCCGGTCGTCGTCGTGGTCGGTAGTCCCGCTCGGTACGCTCATCGGCAGGTCCCCCTATGACTCCGTCCGACATCCACGACACCCATCTCGGACCAGGCCCGGCCCTGGCGCTGCACGCCGAGACCACGGGCAACGGAGCCCGCCTGGTCCTGGGCCACGGTTTCACCCAGACCGGACGGACCTGGGGACCCATGGCCGACGACCTGGCCCGCGACCATCAGGTCATCTCGGTCGACATGCCCGGTCACGGCCGCTCGTCGACGGTGCGGGCCGACCTCGAGACCGGCGCCCGACTGCTGGTCGACGCGGGTGGGTCGGGTACCTACCTCGGCTACTCCATGGGGGCACGGTTCTGCCTCCACGCCGCCCTGTCCTTCCCGGACCAGGTCCGGTCGCTCATCCTCATCTCCGGTACGGCAGGGATCGAGGACGACGGCCTCCGGCGTGACCGCGTGGCGGCCGACGAGGCCCTGGCCTCCGACCTCGACCCTCCGCTGGGCGCCGGACCGGGCCACGACGACCAGGAGCGCCTCGACACCTTCTTGCTCCGGTGGCTCGATCGGCCGCTGTTTGCCGGCATCCCCGAGGCCGAGGTCGGCCTGGCCCAGCGGCGGACCAACACCCCTGCCGGCCTGGCCTCGAGCTTGCGGCTGGCCGGCACGGGAACACAGCAGTCCTCGTGGGACGACCTGCCCTCGCTCGAGATGCCCGTCCTGGTCATCACCGGCGAACGAGACTCCAAGTTCACGACCCTCGGGGAGCGCATGGTCCAGGCCATCGGAGACAACGCCGTCCATGCCGTGGTACCCGGCGTGGGCCACACGGCCCACCTGGAAGACCCGGGCCGCGTGACCGCCTTGGTCCGGTCCCATCTCGCTGCCGGGCCCCCATAGGGAGCCGGGCCCCGAGTCCCCCGACAGACCGAACCGAGCGCTCACCGCCGGGCCGGTCAGATCCACAATCCCACGGCCAACAGGACTCCGAAGGCCAGCTGCAGACGCCCCGTGTCGGCCAGGACGGGCAAGAGGGCCCGCCCTTCCGCTCCGTCCATCACCACCTGCATGGGCCGGTAGGCCAGCGGCAGTGCGGCCAGGGCCAGCAGTGACCAGGGACGCCAGGCGGCGACGACCAACGCGCCGACGAAGGCCATGACCAGGCAGCCGATATACAGGCGCCCGCCCCACCGGCGACCGATGCGCACGGCCAGGGTCTGCTTGCCCGACCCGCGGTCGGAGGCAATGTCGCGCAGGTTGTTGGCCAACAGCAGTGCCGTGGCCAGCAAGCCGACGGGCACCGACACCACCAGCGGGAGGAGAGCCAGCTGCCCGGTCTGCACGAATGCCGATCCGGCCGTGGCCACCACGCCGAAGAACACGAAGACGAACACTTCGCCATATCCGGCGTACCCGTAGGGTCGGGGGCCACCGGTATAGAGCCATCCTGCGGCCAGACAGGCGGCGCCCACGGCCAGCACCCACCACGAGGTGACCGCAGCCAGGCCCAGGCCGACCACGCCGGCGACGGCGAACGAGGCCAGCGCGGCCGCCTTCACCCGGCCCGGGGCGGCCAGTCCGGTGGCCACCAGTCGAACCGGGCCCACCCGGACGTCGTCGGTCCCCCGGATGCCATCGGAGTAGTCGTTGGCGTAGTTGGTGCCGATCTGGATGGCCAGGGCCACGACCAGCGCGCCGGCTGCTCGCCACCACAGCAGGCCGGGGTGGAGCGGGCTGGACGCCGAGGCGCGATGGACGAAGCCGGACTGACCGGCAAATCCGCAGGCGGCCACGGCGGTACCCACCAGCACCGGCACCACGGCGGCGGGCAGCGTCCGCGGCCGGGCGCCCAGCACCCATCGCTTGATCGGCCCGGGCTCGCTCTTCACGCTTTGATCGGGCACCGCCGATCAGGGTCGGCGGGGGAAGGGTGAGAAGTCGGGTTGCCGGTGCTGCTGGTAGGCGTTGCGTCCCTCCTGGCCCTCCTCGCTCATATAGAAGAGCATGGTGGCGTCGCCCGCCAGCTGTTGCAGCCCGGCCAAGCCGTCATCGGCGGCGTGGAGGCCCCCTTTGATCATCCGGAGGGCCATGGGTGAGAGCGAGAGCATCCGTCGGCACCAGGCCACCGTCTCCCGCTCGAGATCGCCGAGGGGCACGACCTCGTTGACCAGGCCCCAGTCGAGGGCGGTGGCCGCGTCGTACTGCCGGCAGAGGAACCACACCTCCTTGGCTCGCTTCAGCCCGATGGTGCGGGCCAACAGGCTCGAGCCGTAGCCCCCGTCGAAGCTGCCCACCTTGGGCCCGGTCTGGCCGAACCGGGCATTGTCGGCGGCGATGGTGAGGTCGCACACCAGGTGCAGGATGTGGCCCCCGCCAATGGCATAGCCGGCCACCATGGCGATCACCGGCTTGGGCAGGCGCCGGATCTGGATCTGGAGATCGAGGACGTTCAACCGGCCAATGCCCTGTTGGGACAGCGCGTCGTCGCCGATGTAGCCGTCGTCGCCCCGGATGGACTGGTCGCCACCCGAGCAGAAGGCGTCGGGCCCCTCGCCGGTCAGGATGATGGCCCCTACCGTCGAGTCGTCTCGGGCCAGATTGAACGCCTCGGCCAGCTCGAAGAGGGTCTGCGGCCGGAAGGCGTTGCGGACCTCGGGCCGGGCGATGGTGATCTTGGCCATGCCCTCGGCCACGTCGTAGTGGATGTCCCGGTAGGTGCCCCGACGCTCCCACCTCGGCAACGGCCCCTGACGAAAGGGATCCACCGGGTCCTCCGGCGGTCCGCTGATCACGGTGGCGGCAGCGGCGTCGACCCGCTCCGGCGTCCCATTTCCATCCCCAGCAACCATATGACCATTCACTCCTAGAGTCATCACTCGTACGATCCCTTAGGCTAATCCCATGCCCGAGCTGTCGGCACTCGACCTCCCTCCTGGACCCCTGTTCGTAGAGGCCCTGTGCTCGGCTTGGGAGTCGGGCGACGCTGTGCTCCCCCTCGACCCCCGGCTCCCTCGTCCGGCCATCGATCAGCTGATCGACGCCCTTCGGCCCGCTCGAGTGGTCTCGTCCCAGGGGACCCAGGCGCTGCCTGGCGGAGGCATTCCCACCGAGCTGGGCGATGCCCTGGTCGTGGCGACCAGCGGCACCACCGGGGAGCCCAAGGGCGTGGTCCTGACGGCCGATGCCGTGCAGGCGTCGGCCCTGGCCACGTCGCGACGGCTGGGCGTCGATCCCGCACGGGACCGCTGGCTGGCCTGCCTCCCCTTCGCCCACATCGGCGGGCTCTCCGTGGTCACCCGGGCCCTGGCCACGGGCACGTCCTATCGGATCCACGAGCGGTTCGACGCCCGACGGGTGGAGGACGAGGCCCGGGCGGGCACGACCATGGTCTCTCTGGTGGCCACGGCCCTGGGCCGGACCGACACGTCGCGCTACCGGGTGGTCCTGCTAGGGGGCGCCGCCCCGCCTCTCGCCCTCCCCGAGAACGTCGTCACCACCTACGGGATGACCGAGACCGGTTCGGGGCTGGTCTACGACGGCGTTCCCCTCGACGGGGTCGAGGTCAGGCTGGGGGATGGCTCGCTCGGAGCGAGCGGGGAGATCCTGGTCCGCGGGCCCATGGTGGCCCGGGCCTATCGCGACGGGCACGATCCCAGGCTGGCCGGGGGCTGGCTGCCCACCGGTGACGGGGGCTCGTTCGGCCCCGATGGCCGTCTGGTCGTGCATGGTCGCATGGCCGAGGTCATCGTGACCGGGGCGGAGAAGGTGTGGCCCGTGGCGGTCGAGCACGTACTGTCGGGCCACCCCGGGGTGGCCGAGGTGGCCGTGTGGAAGCGACCCGACCCGGAATGGGGGGACCGGGTGGTGGCCTGGGTCGTGCCCACCGACCCGGCCGCGCCGCCTCCCATCGCCGAGCTCAGAGAATCAGTGGCCGCCCAGGTGGCGCCGTGGGCGGCACCCAAGGAGCTCGTGGTGGTAGCCGAGTTGCCCCGCACAGCCAGCGGGAAGGTGCGCCGAACCGACCTGGCCTGACCCGATCAGCCCACGCCCCCGCTGGGCATGCTCAGCGCACCCCCGTCGATGACCAGGGTGTCGCCGGTGATCCACGAGGCCGCATCCGAGCAGAGGAAGAGGGCGGCCTTGGCGATGTCGTCGGGCAGGCCCAGGCGCTTGAGGGGCAGACGGCGGGCGATGAGGTCCTCGGCCGGCTCCCACAGCGCCTTGGCGAAGTCAGTCTTGACCAGCCCGGGGGCCAGGGCATTGACCCGGACCTTGGGCCCCAGCTCACTGGCCAGCTGGCTGGTCAGGTGGACCACGGCCGCCTTGGTCACGTTGTACCAACCGATGCCGCCCTCGACGGCCAGACCGCCCACCGAAGCCAGGTTCAGCACCGCCCCGCCGTGCTCGGCCATGGCCGCCCGCCAGGCGGCGCGGGTCCAGGCCAGGACGCCCAGCTGGTTGACCTGGACCGTCTTGGCGGCGCGGCTCTCGTCGATGTCCAGGGTCGGCCCGAAGTGCGGGTTGGTGGCGGCGTTGTTGACCAGGATGTCCAGGGCCCCGAACCGCTCCAGGGTGGCGGCGACGCACGCCTCGGCCTGGGCCTCGTCTCCGGCATTGGCCACGAACCAGCCCGTCTCGCCGTAGGGGCGATCGGCTGGCGGGGCGGCGGCGGCGCGGTGCTCGGCGATGAGCGCCACCGCGGCTTCGAGCGCCTCTGCCTTTCGAGAGGAGAGCATGACCGTGGCCCCAGCCTCGGCAAAACGGGTGGCGATGGCGAGGCCGATGCCGCG
>DATMMO010000078.1:0-5300 GCA_035569695.1 Acidimicrobiales bacterium
CCTACGGAATAGCCAGGTTGCCAGGTTAGAGAACAGAGGGGAACGACCATGGATGTTCGCAGCATCGAGGACGTAGCGCCGATCGTGGAGCACAACGGCACCGTGCCGGTGTGGTGGATGGTGGCATCTCGAGAGATGAAGGAGGCCACCGACGGCGGCTTCCTCGAGCTGGTGAACGAATTCGAGGTAGCCGGGGGCGGATTCGTGGAACCCCACTCCCATCCGACCCACGAGTTCTATTACGTCCTCAACGGGCGGGGGACCATGACCATCGAGGGTGAGGACCGCGAGATCGCCCAGGGCGACCTGGTGTACATCCCGCCCGATGCCGTGCATACGCTCCGGCCGGTGAGCGACCACGCCCCGATTCACTGTTTCTGCTTCGCCATCGGGGTCAAGGGCTCGGCTCCCGTCGACTACACCAATCACTGACGTGGGCGACGTACTCGTGACCCGCCACCTTCCCGAGGGTGGGCTTGATCCGCTGGTCCAGGCCGGGCACACCCTGATCCAGAACAAGACTGACGACCGCTACAGCACCGAGGAGCTGGCCAAGCTGGCCCCCGAGGTCGACGGCATCCTCTGCCTTCTTACCGATCGCATCGATGAGACGGTGCTCCGGGCCGGAGCGGCGGGTCGGCTGAAGGTGGTCGGGAACGCCGCCGTCGGCTACGACAACGTTGACCTCGGTGCTGCCCGCTCGACCGGGATCGCCGTGTGCAACACGCCGGGGGTGCTCGACAAGACCACCGCGGATCTGGCCTTCCTGCTCATCCTGGCGGCCAGCCGCCTGGCCTCGGACGCGGAGCGGGACCTGCGGGCCGGGCAGTGGGGGGGATGGGGGTTCATGGACTACCTGTCCCAGGACGTCCACGGAGGCGTGCTCGGACTGGTCGGCTACGGCCGCATCGCCCGCGAGGTGGCCCGCAGGGCCGAGGGGTTCGACATGGAGATTCTCCACCACAGCCGCGCCGATACCGGGCTCCCCGGGTATGTGGCCGAGCTGGATGAGCTGCTGGCCGCGGCCGACGTGGTCAGCCTGCACGTGCCCCTCACCGACTCCACCCGCCATCTCATCGGCGCTCGGGAGCTGACCCTGATGAAGCCCACCGCCGTCCTCGTCAATACGGCCCGAGGGCCGGTCGTCGACGAGGAAGCACTGGCCGATGCGCTGGAGTCGGACAGCATCTTCGCCGCCGGTCTGGATGTCTACGACGGCGAGCCGACGGTGAACCCGCGCCTTCTGGCCGCGCCTCGGACGGTGCTGTTGCCTCACATCGGGAGCTCGACGACCGAGACGCGCACCCGGATGGCCCAGCTGGCCGCCCAGGGCATCGCCGACGTCCTAGCCGGGAGGACCCCGCCCAATCTGGTCCTCAGCTGAGTGGGCGGGGTCGGCTGATGGGCGCCGTTGGCCGAGCCCGGTCGGGGCTCAGGCCTCGACGATGGGAGACGTGTCCAGCTGGAGGAGCTCGACCGTGGTCCGACCCTCCCGCAGGGCGGTGAACAGCCCCTCTTCCTTGTCGGCCCGGGCTCGACCGGCCACGATGACCTCGTCGAGCCGGTCGCCGGGAATCACCACCACGCCATCGGCGTCGGCCGTCACCCAATCACCGGCGGCCACCGCCACGCCGCCGACCTCCACCGGTGAGCCGTTCGTGCCGGGTAGCTCCTTGGTTGCGCCCCGGAGGACGATCATGGTGGCAAAGACCGGGAACCGGTGCGCCTCCAGCGCGGCCAGATCTCGAACGCCCCCGTCGATGATCAAGCCGGCCAGCCCTCGTGTCTCGGCCCCGGTGGTGAGGACTTCGCCCCAGTACCCGCGCTCGGGGATGGTGCTGGCATCGACCACCAGCACGCTGCCCTCGGGCGCCCGGGTGACAGCGGCGTGGATGGCCAGGTTGTCTGCCGGCGAGCAACGCACCGGGTAGGCCGGCGCGGCCACGGCTGCCCCGGGCCACACCGCGCCCAGGCGCGGATGCATCGGCGACGCCCCCGACTCACCGAGGGTCGCCGCCCCCAGCGCCAGCAACGTCGACCTCGTCGTCGCGTCATCCATTTCGCCATCCTCCTCGTCCGTCGGTGCCGGGCACACGATAGGGGAGAGACCCGGGGGACCGAGACCCGGCTGTGGCTGGGCGGCAGATGCACGACGGGGCCGACGAGTCCGATGCCAGGTCATGGGCTCGGTCACGAGGGGCGGAGGGCCTCCATGACCGCCGTGAGTGTGGCCTCATCGGCGCCGGCCTGCTCATGGCGATGAGGCCGGGCGAATATGTCGGCGGCGGCGAGGTGGAAGCCGTCGGGCAGCCCGGCGGATCGAAAGGTGGCGGCGATCTCCTCCATCTCGCCCACCCAACGCCACCCCTTGGTCGCCGCCTGTTGGGCTGCAGTGAGACTGCGCCGATCGAGCTCGGGCATCGAGGTCTGCCATTCGTCCAAGAGCGGTCCTTCGACGCCTTCGGCGATGGCCAGAGCCCGGATCCCCAACAAGAGGGCGGACGTGCCCTTGGTCCAGGCCGCGAAGCACATCTTGATCCCCGAGGCCGCCGTCTGATCCTCGGACACGACCCGGGCGTCGACCATCGTCCCGGCGAACAGCTCGGCCAGCTCCGGCGCTGCCTGACCCGAGAGGTAGAGGCGGGTGCCGTCGGTGGGCGTGGGCGGACCGCCGATGATGCCGCCGTCGACGTAGCGGCCTCCACCGACTTCGATCACAGCCGCCACCCGTCGGGCTGTGGCCGGAGCGATGGCATTGGCATCGAGGTACAGACCGCCGAAGCCGGCCACCCGGTTGGCCACGGCCACGGCGTGGGTGGGCGGGCAGATGGACAGGATGAGCTGGCAACGGTCGATGATGGCGTCCACCGTGCCCAGGTCGACCAGGTTGGCCGACGCCGCCCGGCGAGCAGATGCCGAGCTCCGACCGGCCGAGGCCCAGGTGACGGTGTACCCCGCCTCGACCAGGGCTGCACCGAAGGCGGATCCCATTTCACCTGGATGCAGCAGCCCGATGGTTTCGACGGCCATTCGCACTCCCTTGTCAGATCACCAGAGCTGGTCGAGATAGGTATCGGTGCCGATGACGGTGGGAATGAACGGGGCGGCGAAGGTCACCCGTCCCGCACCGCCGCCGTCGATGTCATCGCCGTACTGGCGGAACGCGTCCCAGCACTGATCGGGATCCTGGGTCAGAAAGCACAGCTGGAGGACCCGGTTCTCGTCGCCACCGGTGGTGCCGAGGGACATGGGGGACTCCCGGCGGTTGGCCGATCGGAACTGCTCGTTCAGGGTCCACGAGGCGATGGCGTCGGGGCCCTGGTGGGCGAGGAGCGGTGGAACCGCCGTCCCCTCTAGCCAGGTCAGCAACTGCTCGGAGGTCACCCCGTCGGCCGGCTCGGTCACAATCACGGCCAGACCGGCGTAGTCATGGTCGAGCGCCAACTCGATGGGCACGCCGTCGTCATCCTTGTAGGCAACGCTCATGAAGTCGTAGTTCGCCGTGTGGGCGTGGTTCCGCTCGTTGAAGCCCCGGCCGTTCTCGTAGAGCCAGAAGACGCTGGGGCCGTCCCAGTCCTGGCCGGCATTTTCCATCCCCTGGTGACGCCAGTAGATCGAGAGAAAGGACCCGGCGTCGTAGGGCTCGGCGAATGGGGTCGTCTCGGGGAACCGGAGGTCCTTCAGCCGGCGAGGGGCCACCCACCGACGCCCGGCAAACAGTCCCGGGAAGATAAGGCAGCCGGCATAGAAGTGATCTCGTTCATACCAACGGTTGTACGCCACCTCGTAGCCATGGTGCGGATCCACCATGGTGAACAGCATGTTGCCGATCTTCACCGGATAGTCGTCCATCAGTCGTCCCCCGTGCCGCTCGTTCCGTTCGTGATCGCTCCTACAGTCTTGCATCAGCGACCCCAACTCCGGGGTGCTCTGATCCCCATACGTTCTGGGAGTGACGTCAGCCCAGCGGGGGCTTGGTGTCGGCCGCGAACTCCGAGTAGATGGGGTATTCCTCGCCGTCGGCGAAGGTACGCCCACTCGGTCCACCGGCGGGCAGCATGGCCAAAAGCCGGGCCGTGGGATAGGCCAGGGCCGGGTCCTGGCCGGCGTCGGGGTTCATGGCGGTGCGGCAGATGCCGGGAAACATGCAGTTGGCCAAGATGTCCGTTCCGGCCAGCTCGTGGGACAGCGAACGCACGATGGCGATCACCGCGGCCTTGGAGGAGGAGTAGGCCATGCCCCCCGCCGGGCAGAACTCGGCGGTGCGTGACGAGACGGCCATCAACCGACCGTGTCCCTGTGCTCGCATCGCCCCCAGGACGGCCCGAAAGGTGTGCAGGACCCCGAGTACGTTGACCCGATAGATGGACTCCACGTCGTCCAGGTCGGCATCCTCCACCGATCCGTGTCGGGAGATCCCGGCGTTGGCCACGGCCACGTCGATGCGGCCAAAGCGCTCCAAAGCGGCCTGGGCCCAGGTGTCGAGATCCTTGGGCTTGGTCACATCGGCGGTGACGACGAGGTTGCAGATCTCTTGGGCCGCGGCCACGTTGACCGGGAGATCGCATCCCACCACCGAGGCCCCGTCGGAGGCGAAGCCGCGGGCCAGTGCCCGACCGATGCCACTGCCGGCGCCGGTGATGCCGACGACCAGGCCATCGAGCTGTCCCATGTCGAATCCCCCGACGTTCCTCCTCTCAGCTGGAGGAAGCGCTCCCGGCGCTCAGGGCCGCTTCCCGCATCCGATCGGAGCGGAACGTCGGTTCGGTGTCGAAGCGGGGAATGACCTCTTGGCCGAAGAGCTTCATGCTCTCGACCGCCGTCTGGAACGGCATGGTCGTGGTCATGGGGCTGACCACCAGCTGGTCGGCCCCGGCGTTTTCGTACTGCTGGCACACCCGGGCGCAGTCCTCCGGATCGCCCACGGCGATGATCCCCGCTTCCACTTGGGCTTTGATCTCATCCAGGGTGGGCTCGGGCATGACGGCCGGCCAATCGGGAACCCCAGCCGGCTTCGGGAAGGTATTGAGCCACCGGTAGACGAGGCTCTGGTAGAGGCGCATATCGATCCGGGTGTTGAGCTCAAAGGCCTGGTTCCGATCGGGCATGCAGGTGAGGTGGCTCACGCACATCACGTTGTCGTTCACGAAGTCGCCTACCGGCTCGGCCTTCTCCACCGCCTTCTTGTACACCTCGATCAACTTGGCCAGCTCGGACGGTGCCCCGACGGTGAAGCACAGCACCCCCAGACCCATGCGGCCCGCCTTCTCGAACGTCGGGGGGTTGCCGCATGCCACCCA
>DATMMO010000079.1:0-11529 GCA_035569695.1 Acidimicrobiales bacterium
CGGGTCTGGGGTCGACGTTCGCCCGCTGATCGAGATTGACAGTTGACCCAGGCGTAGGGTGGTCGGGGCATGCGGGAAGGATAAGGACGGGTCGAGTGGGCAGGAAGCGGAGGGAAGAGCACGGGTGAGCGCGACGACAGCGAGCGACACAGCTGACCATCGAGGCCGTGGAGGTGCGACGAGCACCGATAAGGGAGCCGATGCCGGTTCGCTCGGCTCCAGGGACGACACGTCCGTGGCCGAGATGATCCGCCGGTGGGGCACGGTCCAGCCCGACGCACCCATGTTGACGGCCGGTGAGCGGGTCGTGAACTGGGGAGACGTCTACCGGCGGTCGCGTCGCATGGCCCATGCCCTCATCGCCGCCGGGGTGCGGCCGGGCGACCGGGTGGCCATCCTCGATCGCAACTGCATCGAGTTCTTCGAGGTCCTCTTCGGCTGTTCGTTCATCGGGGCCGTGACCGTGGCCGTGAACTGGAGGCTGTCGCCCGCCGAGATGGCTGCAGTCGTCGCTGACTCGAAGGCGTCCGTGCTGTTCTGCGGCCCCGACTACGCACCGGCCATGGAAGCGGCGGCATCAGCACTTCCACACGTCGTCCACCGCGTGGCGCTTCCCGACATCGATGCCTGGGTGGCCCGGCGCTCCCCCGACGGCGACCCAACCGATCCCAATCATCCGATCGCGGGCAGTGACGTGGTCATGCAGCTCTACACCTCGGGCACGACGGGGCAGCCCAAAGGGGTGATGCTGACCAACGACAACATCACGTGCCTGATCACCAACGCGTTCAAGGCCTTCGAGGTCACCGGTGACACGGTGAGCATGGTGGCCATGCCGCTCTTCCACATCGGTGGCTCGGGCTGGGCCCTCGTCGGAATGTCCCGTGGTGGGCACTCGGTCATTATCAGGGACCTCGATCCCCATCAGGTCTTGGATGCGATCGAGCGACACGGGGTCACCGATACCTTCGTCGTGCCCGCCGTGTTGATGTTCCTGTTGGCCACCCCGGCGCTGTCCACCACCGACGTGACATCGCTGCAGACCATCTTCTATGGGGCCTCACCCATCTCCGAAGATGTCCTCACCCGCTCGATGGAGGCACTCGGCTGTGACTTCATCCAGCTGTACGGGCTCACCGAGACGTGCGGGGCCATCACCGCGCTGCCGTCCGAGGACCATGACCCCGACGGACCCCGAGCCCGGCTCCTCCGCTCGGCCGGCAAGCCGTTCGATCATGTCGAGCTTCGGATCGTCGACCCCGACAACGGCGAGATCATGCCCCAGGGCTCGGTCGGCGAGGTGTGGACGCGGTCGGACCAGAACATGCTGGGCTACTGGCAGAAGCCAGACGAGACCGCCGCCGTACTGACCGAGGAGGGCTGGTTCCACACCGGGGACGCCGGCTGGCTGGATCCCGAGGGCTACCTGTTCCTCCACGACCGGATCAAGGACATGATAGTGTCCGGTGGCGAGAACATCTACCCGGCTGAGGTCGAGAACGTGCTCTTCGCCCATCCCGGCGTTGCCGACGTGGCGGTGATCGGCGTCCCCGACGAACGATGGGGTGAGACGGTCAAAGCGATCGTGGTGCGCTCGACCGGTGGACCACTGGCCGGGGCACCAGCCGGCTCCCCAAGGGGCCCGAGTCCCGACGACGTGGCGGACGAAGAGCTGGAGGCGGTCATCATCGCCTTTGCCCGCGACCGCTTGGCCCACTACAAATGCCCGACGTCGGTTGCCTTCGCCGAGGTCCTTCCCCGCAACGCCACCGGCAAGGTGCTCAAGCGGGAGTTGCGCGAGCCGTTCTGGCGGGGCAGGGAACGCCACATCCACTGACGGACCTGACCGGGCCGGCGAAGAGGCTCGGGCCCTCCGGTGGTACCGAGAACGAGCCTGCTCACCAGGTCGCTCACCTGACACGGCGCCGCTGGGCCGGTGCCTGCTCCCATCAACCCGTCGAGATTCGGTACCGTTCTGGCATGTCTCCGAGACGGCCGAAGGTTGGAGGGATCGACGACCCGATCTGGACGCAAGACGCCAAAGGGTCGGAGGAA
Organism: Acidimicrobiales bacterium; assembly: GCA_035569695.1. Taxonomy (GTDB): domain Bacteria; phylum Actinomycetota; class Acidimicrobiia; order Acidimicrobiales; family RAAP-2; genus DASXMT01. Next base: position 2,056 of record DATMMO010000079.1, read on the forward strand.
CCGGCGGCGGCGCCGGTTCCAGGTCGCGAAGGCTCAGTGCAGGGTCGGGGCGCTCCTGGCCATCAGCGGGTCTCGCCGACCTCGGGCGGCTCGCCGACCTCGGGCGGCTCGCCGACCCGGGGGAATTCCCGGACACCCGAGTCGTCACGCGCCGCGCCCACGGGTACAGAGACCTCGCAGGCCAGAGGGGCAACGGAGGTCCCCAAGCGCGTCCTGATGGCCGACCCCGGTATGGCCGCCGACGACGAGGGGGAATGCGGAGCTGAGGGCTGGCTCGAGACCGACGATGGGCGGGCCAAATTGTCCGGTGCTCTCCGACCGCTCAGCGTTACCTGCGCACGCCCACGGGGCCATGCCAGCTATCACCGCTCCAAGCCGAAGCGAGCGCTCTTTCGTTCCGGCAAGTCGTGGGTCTACCAGTGGGGCGATGCCGGGACGAGGTCAGCTCGCCACGGTTGACCGTCTCCTGGCAAAGCTGGCGAGCACTGCCCGGGAAAGGAAGCGGACATAGCCGTGCGAGAGGACCTCGCCGTGGCGTGTGAACAAATCGGTCTGACCCAGTTGACGGTGCAACTTCTTCAACCCTTGATAGGGGATCGTGGGCAGGACATGGTGTTCGAAGTGATACTCCATTCTCGCTCCGACCAGGTGATTTTCGAGCCACCCGGCGCTGCTGGTGCGGGCGATCCACCGGACGCTTTTCGGGTTGCGCAATCCCTCGTCGAAATGCTCCGTGATCGTCTTCAATCGAAGGATCATCGGATACATGCAGACAATGGGAACCAACCAGAACACGGCATAGAACAAGATCCCTCTCCAGACTCCCTGAAAAAAGATGAACTGACCGAGGACGACCAACTGCGTGATGACCTTGCCGATCAGCAGTTGCGGCTTCGTCAACAAGTTGGCCGGAGCGCCTGACTCTTGCGAGGTGCCCGAGATCCGAGTGGTGGCCCTCCTGAAGGCCGTCACTCCAACGAGATCCTGGAGGATGAGGCTCGTCAACGCGCCACGGCGAAACGGAACCAGATAGAAGACTCGGTCTGGATCGCGCTCCTGTCCCAGGTAGCGGTGATGGAGCCGGTGCGTGGGCCGATATTCCTCCACCGAATTGATCGTCCAAAATGCGATTCCCCAGTTGCAGATCCGATCGTTCAGAGGGCGCAATTTTGCCAACAGCCCGTGTGAGCCCTCGTGCAGAATCACGCCAAAGGCATTCATCCTCAGTCCCATCAACAGAACTATCAGGATTCCCACCGGAACGGCCCAGGCCAAGGCCAGGCGGGGAAGGAGGTTGGCGGCCGCCACGAGAATGACCACCTCGACCCACAACGCCCCGATCGCCGCGAATGTGTCGGGTAGCGACTGCTCAGACAGAGCCCGGATCTCCTCTGGGCTCACGATCTCGAGGACCTGGTTCCGCCAGAGCCGCTCGTTGCTGCCTTCTGCCTGCCGTCCGCTTTGGATCGCCATGGTTCGAGGCCTCCCCGCGTTTCACAGTACAGTACGCATCGATCACCGATCAACGGGTAAAAGACTGGGATATGGAGCCGCGGTCGGACGCCGAGTCAGCGTTTCCTCGAGCAGAGGAATTGGGGGACGAGGCCGGGCCGGTTCGCTGCCCGATCTGTTTCTCGGGTCAAACCTGGCGGTACCGGTCCGACATCGTTGATCTGGAGTATTTCGTCGTCCCGCCTCGCCGCTTCGACATGTGGAAATGCGGTGGGTGCGGGTCGGAGTTCCTCGACCCCCGCCCGCTCGAATCCGAGCTTCCACCCTTCTATCCCAGCGACTACCACGCCTACAACGAAAACCATGATGGCTTCGCCCGGCTGCTGGTTCAGTTCAGGGCTCGCTCGCGGGCCCGTTCCTACGGCCGACTGATTCCCAATCGTCCAGGCCGCATCTTCGATGTCGGAACCGGCGACTGCCGGCACTTCGACGAGCTTCGTCGCCATCTCGACCTGGAGTGCGCCGGCGTCGAAATTCAGCCGGATATCGCGGCTAAGGGCCGGGCCCGAGGATATGACGTCCTCGAAGGTACGCTCGAGACGGTCGATCTGACCGACCATGTCGGAACTTATGACATCGTCTCGATGAACCACGTCCTGGAGCACGTCGTCTATCCGCACACCATGCTCGAACGCGCCCACGATCTGTTGCGTCCCGGTGGACATCTCATCGGCCAGTTGCCCACCGTCTCGTCCTGGGAGAACAGGTTGTTCGGGCACAACTGGGGGGGCTACCACTACCCGCGACACCTGCAGATCCCGTCCAAGGTCGGGCTATCCGGTCTCCTTGAGGACGTCGGGTTCTCGTCGGTCACGATCCGGTCTGCACCCCACATCCAATCGACCATCTCGCTACAGAACTCGCTCGTACGTTGGGGCTGGCGTCCCCCCATGCAAAACGGCAAGACGCCCATCTACGGGGTTCTTCTCATCGCTGCGCTGCCATTCGAAACCGTCGCGTGGCTGTGCGACGAGGGCGGCATCATCGACTTCCAAGCCCTGAAACCCCCCTCTTCACCTCTTCAGTGAAGCAGCCCCTGGCAGAGCGACGGCTGCGACGCATCGGCCGATGCGGCGGACACTGAAAGCGCGGGTGAACCTCCTGTGGAGTCAACACGGATCGGCTCTTCGGCCGGCAGCGTCCTCCCCAACCGGTACGCCCCGTTCATGGTCACCTCCAACATGTGCTTGGCCGCGTCGGTGGTCACCACCACATCCTGAGGGGCACCGGAGTTGACCACGGTCGTGTAACTGCGAACGTCAATTCCCCCGCCGTGCAAGCCGAATCCCATGCGAACCCGACCCGGGTCCGCGGTGCCCGTCGCGGTCACGGTCACGACGTACTTCCCTGCGCTCACCAACTGAACCGACTCCGTCTGGCCTGGAGCAAGGCTCCTCGCCGAGATTCGGAACGCGTGTTGAAACCCAGGACCCAGCTCGACGGTCATCCACGTGGTGCGGACGAACTGCTGGGCGGGCACAGTCGAGTAGTCCTCTCCGTTGGAGACGTACAGACCATTGCAATTCCCGATGACGAACAGCTGACCGGCCGGGCCCCAGGGGGGCAATGAGGTCCCGCGCACCACGTTCGCCTCCAAGGGATGCCCAGTGAGATCGCTCACGGTCTTCTGGGCCTGGACATAATTGCGCACTTGCGTGCCGTTCCACTCCTCATTGGGGACGATGGCCATGCCGAGATTGGCGGCGATGCTGAAGAGGGCGGCCACGACCATGACCACCAGGGCCCCGACCCGCACCGACTGCTTCCGCCCTTCCAGCCGGCGAAAGATGTCGGCGACGGCCACCGCACTGGCCAATACCAAAAATGGGACGAAATCCCCCAGGTACCTCGGTGCGATGTAGCCCCAGAGCATGAGGGCGGCGCCGGCGCTGCCGGCGGCCACCAACAACAGCCGGGTCTTGGCCACCTTTCCGATCGACTGGGGCCGAAAGGCGGTCACCAGACCCCACATGCTCAGGATGAACAAGAGTGGCGTCGATGCCGTCAGGCTGTCCGTCCGATAGAGCCGGTCGAAGAGCACTCCACCCAACGCCCGCGGCGGACTGGCGGGCAGGGTGACGAAGGGGAACACGGATGTGAGGCTCAGCCCGTCGGGGCGAAAGTAGGTGAGGACGTTGGTCGGCACGAAGATGGTGCCTTCCTCCGCGCCGTGGTTGGCGGCGAGGAACTTGCGCCGGTACGCATTCACGTGCGTCCAGACCTGGTCGACGTTCGAGACACCGAACAGGACGCCGAACTTGGAATAGTTGACTGCGCACCCGATCACCAGCGGTACCAGGCCGGCCCCGAGAACGGGGAAGAACCATCGACGGTTCTCTCGACCTCCGAGCCCGAGGAGGAACCACACGGCGATGAGCCCGGCGCCGACCACACAGGCCCAACCCGTGGTTGACCGGTCGAGATTGGCACACAGGATGAGGACACCACTGGCGAGCACTCGACCCCATGACGGTCGCTCGATCACCCCGAGGAGGGCGAAGATACTCCCGACGGTGAGACAGATGCTCCAGGCGATGTCCTCATTGAAGACAAAGGGTGTGGCGGCCAGCAGCATCCAGATCGTGCCGCCCATGATGGTGGCCACCAGGACCCCGAATGCAGTGGCCTCGCCTCTCCCCATGACCGTATCGCCCCGAACCAGGAACCGGACACGCCACAGCAACAGAGAAACAAACAGCCCCGTCAACAACCACGCCAGGAGCACGTACGTGGCCGTGAGCCTGCCGTTGTCCACGCTATGGGTCACCAGCAGGACGGGCATATGGACGATCGAGGGGAACACGCCGAAGTACGTGTAGGTCCGCCCACCGTGGACGAACCCCTCGATGCCGAGAGAGCCATGGGCCAGCCAGAGATGGCCATGGAACATGGCGCGCGCTTGGAGGTCGTAGAAGTTGTCTTCGAAGTAGGTGGGGCGCAACAGGTTGAAGGGTCCCCACAGTGACCAAAGAATCCAAGTAAACGGCACCGCGGTCAGGGCGATGGCGATCACCGCGGCCCAGGTGAATCGTCGCCGACCGGAATCCACTGCTGAGCGCACGGTGGGGGCATCTGCTGTCGGGGTTGAGACGTCCACCCCGTGCGTGAGGCGTACGGTCGAGTCGCCCGAGGTTCCCTCGAGTGTGGTAACCCGAAGCGAGCCGGCGGGTCCTTCCCCCATGGCGCGAGCGTAGCCAACACGGGGGCGGTTTCAACGGCCGAAATTTGGTTGCGCTTCTCGACGGTGTCGGCCTGTTGCCGCCACCCACAACATTCTCGAACCCGTGGGGCTAGCCTCGGATTCATGGCGGATGCCTTGATTCATCCGTGGCGTTTCTGTCGAACCCCCGACGGTCTGAAGATCGTCCGCTATACGCTCGTGTCAGTGATCTCGGCGCTCACCTCGCTGTTCATACTGACAATTGTCTACGGCGTGTTCCGCCTTTGGAGTGAGGTCTTCAGCGCATTCTTCGCCAATGTCATGGCCGGTTTTCCGTCATACTTCCTCAACCGCCGGTGGGTGTGGAAGAAGTCAGGACGATCCCACCTGTGGCGGGAGATCCTCCCGTTCTGGGTCATGGCCATATCCGGCATCGTCTTCGCCCTGTACACGTCGTGGTTGGCGCACAACTTCGCCGACGCCCATCATCTTCATCATCTCGCTCGGACCGCACTGGTGGTCGCGGCCAATATCGCCGCCTTCGGGATTCTGTGGCTAGTCAAATTTGTTGTCCTCAACCGACTCTTCACGGTCATCGCCGACGCCGAGGTCGAGGACGACGCCGAGGTTGAGGCCGAAGCCTGAGTGGCCGCCAAGAGCCGACGCCGAGCCGCCTCCGGCCAATTCTGACAATGTCTGCCCTCTGCCCACGACGCCGACGAGGGGGTAATCTGGCTGTCGGCCAGGGCGATCTGGGGGGAGGACCAGCAGTGCGCCACACGAGGGTGATCGTGACCACGGCGGCGGGACTAGGGACTCGGGGCTGGTGACCATGGAGCCCGGGACCGAGACTCCACTTACCCTCATCGACATCAACCGATACGAGCAGGACATCGAACGCCTGCACTTCGAGTACCAGTCAGCCGCTCCTTACCCGCACATCGTCATCGATGACTTCCTTCAGCCCGGTGCGGCGGAAGCTGCCATTGCCGAGTTTCCGCCTCTGGACCCCGACCGGTGGAACAACTACCTCCATGTCAATGAGCGCAAGTTCAGCAATACCGATCCGAGTACCTGGGGCCCGACCCTGCAGCGCATCCTCGAGGAGCTCAACTCTCCCCGCTTCGTGCGGTTCATCGGCAACCTTCTCGGTATCGACAACATCATCGCTGACCCATCCCTCGAGGGTGGGGGCCTCCACCAGTCGACGACTGGCGGCTTCCTCAACATCCACTCCGACTACACCGTGCATCCACACAATCGAACATGGCAGCGCCGCGCCAACATCCTTCTCTACCTGAACGACGGTTGGAAGCCCGAATACGGTGGCGACCTCGAGCTGTGGAGCGCCGACATGCGAGGGTGCGTGGAGAAGGTCAGTCCGGTGGCAAATCGAGTCCTGATATTCACCACTGGCGCCACATCGTTCCACGGCCACCCTGAGCCGATGCGCTGTCCCGAAGGTGTGGCCCGACGGTCCTTGGCCCTCTATTACTTCAGCGTCGAGGACGACCCGTTGGTCCGCTCCACCCAGTACCGGTCTCGACCGGGGGATGGTGCGCACTCCATCGCCATCTTCGCCGATACCCAGATGCTGAGGACCTATGACTGGGCCAAGCGGCACCTGGGGATCTCGGACCAGACCGCCAGCAAGTTGCTCGGCTTGCGCGACCGCATCCGCAAGAGGGGCTCCTAAAGCGAGTGGCGGACACGGCCACCGTTTTGAGGGAGCCCGACGCCCCCCGGGGCGACGAGCTACCCCCGGACCCGGAGCGAACGCATCGACGATCGCCGGCTGATCCAAACCGACGACGCTTCACCGTGGCGGTCATCGCCGGGACCGCCATCGTCCTGCCGGTATTCCTCTGGCTGATGTGGGACCTGTGGTCGGGCTCGGTGAATCCGCTGCGGGGGGTCCCCTACGACTATTTCTACGACTTGCAAGCCAGAGGCATGTTCCATGGTCACCTCTACCTGCCCAACGGGAAGATGGGCATCGAGGCGTTCGTGCACGACGGCCACGACTACACCTATTTCGGCATCTTTCCATCGCTGATCCGCATGCCCATCTTGCTGGTGACAAGTCGGCTCGATGGGGACATGACGGCGCCATCAATCCTGGTGGCCTGGATGCTGACCGCCCTCTTCAGTTCGCTGATGCTCTGGCGGACCCGCATACTCATACGAGGATCGGCAGTGGTCGGTCGAGCCGAGGCAGCGTCGTACGGTGCCCTGATGGCTGCCATCATGGGCGGCTCGGTGGTCCTGTATCTGGGAGCAATTCCCTTCGTCTACAACGAGGATTTCGCCTGGAGTGTCGCACTCACCGTCGGCAGCCTCTTCGCCCTGCTCGGAGTGCTGGAGCGTCCGTCGACAGGCCGGGTCATCGCCAGCGGTCTGCTCATCCTCTGCACCAATCTCGACCGTACCCCGACCGGATGGGCTTGCTCCATCGCCGCCGTCCTGGTGGCGGGATGGTTCGCCCTCGGACGAGGGGGTGCGTCCAACCGGCGCTGGGCCCCTCCGATGCTGGCCGTGGGCATCGTGCCCGTCCTCGTCGGATCCGTGGTCACCTACGCCAAATTCGGCATCCCCGTCGGCCTGCCCATGGCCGATCAGGTCTGGACCACCGTCAATGCCCATCGCCGCCACTTCCTGGCCGCCAACGGCGGCAAGGCCTTCAACCTTGCCTTCCTGCCCAGCACCCTGTCGGCCTATCTTCAGCCCTTCGGCCTCCGCGTCGGGGGTCTCTTCCCGTACTTCTATCCGCCCGGAGGACCGGCGGGGTGGCTCAACGGCGCGGTGATCGACCAGACCTACCCGACCGCCAGCCTCACGGCCACCAGCCCGCTCCTCGTCCTCCTCGGCTGCTGGGGTGCAGTGACCGCCTTCCGGCCGAGAGGGGTCGGGCAGGTACGGCTGACCCGGATCATCCTCTTGGGGGCAGCCGGCTCGGCCACGGGTGTCCTGGTGTGGGGATACATCTCCCAGCGGTACCTGGCCGACCTGATGCCCTTTTTCATCATCGCCGGTGGCATCGGGCTCGTCGACGTGTGGCGCCGCCTGGCCACGCGACCTCGGCGGCCGAGGAGCCTCGCCCTTGGAGGGATCATCGTCGTCGCCGTCTACTGCGTGGCAGCCAACGTGGCCATCGCCGCATTTCCGGTGGCGCAATGGACCATGACCCAGAGCGCCAACTATGTCTCCGCCCAGCAGTCTCTAAGCTTCAGTTCCCTGGCCGACAGTGTGCAACGAGGGTCGACGCTGCCGTACTGGGCCCCGGCCGGACAGCTATTCGCCACCAACAACTGCTCGGGGCTCTACCTCTCGACCGGCAACGACCTACAGGACGTTCCCGGTCAACAGATCGAGCATTACACCTGGATGCCGGTGGAGCAGCGCGCAGCGTTCACCCACACCATCGGGTTCACCTTCAACAGACCAGCGAGCTTCCTCACCAGGCCAGTACCGGTCATGACCTACGGTCAGAGCACCCTGGTACTCGAGCCGGCCGGCCACGGATACGTCCGCTTCCATCTTGTCAACTCGGGCACCCCCATCACGTGGCCGTCCCCGGTGGGTTGGAAATTTCCGGTACGGCCTGACCTACTGCACGAACAGTTGCAGATAACCGTGACGGTCGATCCCAATCTCAACCGCTTCGTTGTCCAATGGTACGGGTCCCAGATCATGATCAACCACTTCGTCGCCGGCGGTGGGCCGGCGGTCGTGCAGACGACAGCGGTCGTTCCTGGGTCTGCCCTCCCGGTCGTGACGATTGCCAACGGGCCCACACAGGCCCCGACGGACGTGGGCCTGTGTCGGAGCCTCCAGCGGGGACGTTGAAGAAGTGCCTTCGGTCAGTGGCGGTGCTCAGGACTCTGGGCCCGCCACACCGCTCGTCAGTGGGTCCAGGGGTCGATTTTCCTGCGTGGTCGATGAGCATCCGCGCTTCCATCTCGACGCTCTCCGCTGGTTCGCCTCGCTCACGAAACTGGCCGGGGTGTCACCCACCGATCTCGTCGTCCATGTTGTCGGCACCAGGTCCTCGGAGGTCCTCGACTACCTGAGGTCTCAAGGAGTAACCGTGGGCCGAGTGGAGGGCTTCGATCCTCGCTCACCCCACTGCAACAAGATCGCCGGTGCCCTTCGGCTCGCCGACGAAGTGATCGACGGCATGGCCGTCCTCTGCGACACCGACGTGGTTCTCCTCGAGGATCCTCGGCCCATCAGCCTCGAGCAGGGAGCCATCGCAGGCAAGATCGTCGATGCTCCTGTCCCACCGCTCGAGGTGCTGCTCAGGATCTTCGGCGCGTCAGGTCTGACCGCGCCGCCGGAGGTGCAACTTCCGTGGGGTCACGACGAGTGGACCCTTTCCGGCAACAACAACGGCGGCCTCTACCTGGTTCCCGGCCCATTGCTGGCCAGGGTCGTGACGGCGTGGGCGCACTGGGCCGGATGGCTCCTCGACCGAGCCGAGTTGCTCGAGGAATGGGCCGTCTACGTCGATCAGGTGTCGATGGCGTTGGCTTTGGTCTCCGAGGGCATCGCATCGACGCCCCTCGACGTGCGCTGGAACACTCCCACCCACGACCCGACCCGGATCCGGCCCGATGCACCAGAGCCGGCCGGGATCCACTACCACCAAGAAGTCGACCGACGCGGTCTGATCCGCATGTCCGGATCCGCACCGATCGATACGAGGCTAGGAACGGTAAACCGAGCAATCGATGAGGTCTGGCAGCAGGCATCGCCCGACACCTCCTTCCAACGGTGGCTCGCCATGACCGAGTCAGGGCCCG
>DATMMO010000080.1:0-10529 GCA_035569695.1 Acidimicrobiales bacterium
GAAGAACCGCTGGCCGCGGGCGCCCACCCGGAGGGCCTGGTCGGCGTCGTCGAGGACGATGGTGGGACACAACGCGGTGAAGTGGTCATTGCGGACGGTCGAGACGAACCGGCTGCCATCCCGTCGCTCGATGGCGCCGCGGTACAACTTGTTGAGGTGGGCGACTTCGTCCACCCCGGCGAAGCCCAGGACCAGCGCGCCGATGCCATAGTCAGCGGCCAGCTCCACCGTGCTCTGCTTGGTGCAGGCCATGAACAACGGCGGGTGTGGCATCTGCACGGGCCGGGGGAGCACGGGATGGGGCTCGATGTCCAAGAGACCGTGCCACTCGAACTCGTCGGTGAGCCACATGGCACCGATCATGCGAAGCGCCTCTTCGACCTCGGCGTACGTCTTTCCCGGCTCGACGCCGCACAATGACATCTCCTGCAACGTGGCCCCACGACCGGCACCCAGGTCGAGGCGTCCACCCGAGAGGATGTCGAGCATGGCGGCCCGCTCGGCCGCCCGAACCGGGTGGTTGTAGCCGAAGGGCATGCACACCACCCCGTGTCCGATCCGGATGCGCTCGGTCTTGGCCGCCACGAAGGCCAGGAAGGTCTCCGGCGCGCTCATGTGGGCGTACCACTTGAGCGAGTGGTGCTCCACCGCCCACACCCGGTCGAACCCCATCTGCTCGCCCAGCACCGCCTGGTCGACGCAGTCCAGGATCACCTCGTGCTCGTGCTCGGCCGTCGGGTGGTTGAGCTGGGCTTCGAAGATCATCGAGAACTTCATAGTCAGGACCCTCCCCTGCCGGTGACTACCCAATTGATATAGTCCAAATAGGACGAGCGTCAAGCGCGACGGTCGGTCCTGGTTCCGGAGGTGGCGTCATGCCGCAGCAGAAATCCACCAAGCTGTCGGGGACGGCCAACGCCGTGTTGGGGCTGCTCTCCTTCGGGGAGGAGCTGTCCGGCTACGACCTGAAGAAATGGGCTGACCACAGCCTCAGCCTGTTCTTTTGGAGCCCGGCCTCCAGCCAGATCTACGCCGAGCTGAGGCGGCTCGAGGCTCCGGGGTACGTGACCTCCCGCCAGGTGCCCCAGGACGACCTCCGGAACAAGCGCGTGTACCGGATCACCGACGCCGGTCGGGAGCAACTGATCACGTGGCTCGAGACCGAGGCGATCGGTTCCCCGGTGCTGAAGCACCCCGTGCTGATGCGCGTGTGGCTGGGGCACCTCATCGAGTCGGACCGGCTGCGTGAGGTGATCGAGGAGCACCGGGATCGCACCGCGGCCCGACTCGAGGACCTCCACCGCGATCTCGATATCGTCGCCGCCCGGGAGAATTGGGCCTACCCGGAGTTGATCATTCGCTGGTCCGAGCGCTACTACGAGGCTGAGCGCGACAACGCCGAGCAGTTGCTCCGCGAGCTCGACGCGGTGGAGCGTGCACCGGCGTCGAACGGGGCATCGATCTGAGCCCGCGATCGACGTCGGCGGAGGGCCGTCCGACTCAGCCGGTAGCTCCGATCCTGATCCGGAGCCGGACCACGCCCCCGGTCTCGGTGGCGCGGATCTGGACCAGATCGCAGAGCTGATTGGCCAGCCACAGGCCCCGCCCGCCGTTGCCATCCACCGATGGGCGCCGACGGCCGGCCAGGGGATCGAGGATGCGGCCACGGTCTCGTATCTCGCAGACGACCTCGTCCCCTTCGGTCCACACCCCGACGGTGCCCAGCCCGCCGCCGTGACGGAGGCTGTTGGTGCTCATCTCGTCGGCCGCCAGCACCAGGTCGGCGACTCGGTCGGCTCTCAGCCCCGCCTGCACGGCGTGACCGGAGACGAACCGTCGGACCTCGCCGACGTCGCCGGGCCCATAGGCCAGAACCGGTGCCCGGTCGGGCACGTCCGACAGTCGAGACGTGTCGGGGGTGGCGAACGCGTCACGACCGGGATAGCTCGAACTTGGTCGCCCGTCACCTCGTCGGCGAACGAGGGGGTGCGTTCGTAGGGCCTCGTCGATCACCGGTGCATCGAGGGCGAGGACGTCGTAGGGACAGAGCAGCCAGAAGGAGGGGTCGGCAAATGCCAGGTTCAACAAGGCCTCGTGCCGTTGGCACTCGGCCAGCTCGGCTGGGCTCCGGCCCGACCAGATCGGCTCGCCGATTCCCCGGACCCGGCGGTCGGACGGGGCATGTTCGTCGAGGAAGTCCTGCCAGGCCGGGATGATCCGGGCCGGGTTCGTCCCCACTTCGGCCATATCGGCAAAGAGGACATCGGCGCCGGTGGCGCCCAGCTCGCCGCGGAGGGACGTGATCTTGTCCGAGTCGACAACCACCAACACGGGCTCGGACGCCGCCGCCGCGTCCAGGATGAACTCGAGGGTGCCCCGCAGGAAGTCGTCGGCTCCCTCATAAAGGAACGCCTCATGCTGGTAGTCGGTGCACCGTGTGGTTGTGTCCAGGGTGAGATCAGCCAGCTGATTGCCTTCCATGCACGCCCCCCGTGAGTGCCTGGTGCGCTTGTACCCCGTGGTGTGAATCTTCAACCACTCACCGCACTCTCGCCCTCCATGGCAGAGCGGGAGCCGGAATCAGCTCGAAGGCAGACAGGTCGTCCGGCTTCCTGGGTGAGGAGCAGGTTGGCTCCGTCTTCGGGGATCGTCGGCCCATCGGTACACTGGCGGGATGCCGTCGCCTGTGGATATCGGCGCCGGCCTGCGGGCGACCGGCTTGTCGGACCCGGCTTCGGTGCCGGCATTGGTGGTCGCCGCGGCCGAAGACCTCGGCGCCACCGACATCGTGGTCTACGTGGTGGATGTGGAGCAGCTCTGGCTCGTTCCCCTGCCCGACGAATCAACCCACGTCGCCGTGCCCGAGCCGGAAGGTGTGGCCACATCCATGGCCGGCCGCACGTTCACCACCCAGTTGTCCATGACCGTCGAACGGGACGAGGGGACACGGGTGTGGGCGCCCGTGGTCGCCGGCTCGACCCCGACGGGCGTGCTGGCCGTGACCGTGCCCCGGGGCGACGACGACTTGGTGCGGGCGTGCGAGCAGCTCGGTCTGTTTGCCGGCTTGCTGATGGCCGCCCAGGACCGGACCACCGACGCCTTTCGGCGGCATCAGCAGCGAAAGCCGATGAGCCTGGCCGCCAGCATGCAGTGGGAGCTCCTGCCTCCGCTGGTCTTGGACCTCCCCGACGTGTCGGTGGCCGGCATGCTCGAGCCCGCCTACGACGTCGGGGGCGACGCCTTCGACTACGCCCTCAACGGCCCCATCTTGGAGGTGGCCATTGTCGACGCCATGGGACACGGCCTGCGCTCGGCCATGGTCGCGGCCTTGGCCGTCGGCACCTACCGCCACGCCCGGCGTGAGGCGTCGACCTTGTTGCACATGCACGCCGCCCTCGAGTCCACCTTGAGCGCCCGTTTCGGGGGCGAGGCCTTCGCCACCGGCCAGCTGGCTCAGCTCGAGCGTCAGACGGGCACGTTGAACTGGGTGAATGCCGGGCATCCCCCTCCGTTGCTCATCCGCGACAGTCGGGTGGTCGGCGAGCTCCAGTGCCCTCCCACCCTGCCCTGGGGACTCGACGCCGGTGAGGCACACATGGCGACCGAGACCCTGGAGCCGGGCGACGGCGTGCTGTTCTTCACCGACGGGGTTACCGACGCACAGGCGCCTGACGGGGTGGAGTTCGGCGCCGAGCGATTGGCCGATCTCGTCGGCCAGGTGATGTCGGAAGGGCTTCGGCCCGGGGACGCCGTTCGACGGGTGGTCCGGGCCGTGCTCGATTACAAGACCACTGAGCTCCGCGACGATGCCTCGATGGTCCTAGTCCGCTGGCAGGGGACGCCGTCGGCCCGCTGAGCCGGTGACGAACACATGTTCGTGTTCGGCTACAGTGGACGGCGATGGTGGCCAGACAGGGTTCATTGTTCGACCGGGGCGGGCCGGTCGAACCGGGCGCCGAGGCGATGTGCGTCACCCGAACCGATCTTGGCGACGGGGCCTGGATCGACGTGGGTCGAAGCTGGTTGGGCGGCGCAGACGCACTGTTCGATCGGCTGTTCCACGCGGTGGAGTGGCGAGCCGAGCGGCGGCCCATGTACGACCGGATGGTCGACGTGCCCCGCCTGATCCGCTTCTACGACGTGGGGGAGCCCCTACCCGATCCCGACCTCGATCAGGTCAGAGAAGCGCTGGTCGACCGGTACCGGCACGAGGTGGGCGGGCCCTTTTGCACCGCCGGGCTGTGCCTCTACCGCGACGGCAGGGACAGCGTGGCCTGGCACGGGGACAGAATCGGGCGCGGGTCCACCCACGACACGCTGGTGGCGATCATCTCGTTGGGCTCACGGCGGCGCATGCTCTTCCGACCACGACGGGGAGGCCGTGCCCGACGCTACGAGTTGGGCCCCGGGGATCTACTGGTCATGGGAGGGAGCTGCCAGCGAACCTGGGATCACGCCATCCCCAAGACGGCGCAAGCGGTGGGCCCCCGCATCAGCGTCCAGTTTCGCCCTAGTCGTGTGCGCTGACGGTCGTCCACCGACCGGCTAGGAGATCTCCCCTTCGCCCTTGATCTTGGCGCCCTTTTCGGCCATGTCCTTGTAGTGCTCGGCTACCTGCTCCTCGTCGTCGGCGAATTGGCTGCGAGCCTTGTCCGCTGCTGCTTCCTCCTCCGGCGTGGCCAGGCGATCGGCATCGTGAGCCGAGTGCTCGTCCACTCGTTCCACGGCATCGGTCTCCTCCGATGGCACCGTCCGGTCATCGTTCATGAAGTCCTCCTGTCGGTTTCCTGGTGCTCACGCCGAACGTACACCCCGCCTTGGCCCCGTCGGGTTTCGGCCTTTGGGGGTTACCCGTCCCGCCTCCGAACCAAACAGTGACGGCAGGGCCGAGCGGAAACTCAACGATGGGGGAGGCGCACCACGGAGAGGAAGAAGTCGTCGATCTGGCGGACGACGGTAATGAAGGCATCGAATTCGACTGGTTTGGTGACATAGGCATTGGCGTGGAGGTCGTAGCTGCGCAGCACGTCTTCCTCGGCATCGGAGGTGGTGAGGATCACGACAGGAATCTGTCGCAGCGATTGGTCGGCTTTGATCCGAGCCAGGACCTCCCGACCGTCGAGGCGGGGCAGGTTGAGGTCCAACAGGATGAGATCGGGCCGGGGCGCGTCGGGGTAGTCCCCTTGACGCCGCAGAAATTCGACCGCCCGTTCGCCGTTGTCGACGACGTGGAGGTTGTGCACCAGCTTGCTGCCCTGCAATGCCTCTCGGGTGATGAGGACGTCGCCGGCGTCGTCCTCGACCAGGAGTACATCGATCGGCGTTGCCTCATCGATGATGTTCATGGCGTCGTTGCTCCAGAGGTCGCCGGGAGAGTGAACCAGATTCGGGTGCCCGGGTGGTGGTTGGTGTCGAGCCAAATCGTCCCGCAGTGGAACTCGATGATCTTTCGGCACAGGGCCAGACCGATCCCCGTTCCCGCGTAAGCCTCCCGGGAGTGTAGGCGTTGGAAGATCAGGAACACCCGATCGGCGAACCGGGGCTCGATGCCGATCCCGTTGTCGGTGACCGAGCACAGCCATGACGACCCGTTCCTGACCGCGTCGATTCGCACCTCGGGCGTCGCCGTGGTCCGGAATTTGATGGCGTTGCCGATCAGGTTCTGGAACACACTGGTGATGAGCCCGCCATCGCCGACCACGGCGGGGAGGGCACCCATGGTGATGACTGCGCCCGTCTCGCCGATGGCCGCATCGAGCCGCCTGACCGCCGCCTCGACGCAGGAGCGGAGATCCACCGGGGTGAATTGTTCCGTGGTCCTTCCGGCCCGGGAAAAGGCCAGGAGGTCATTGATGAGCCCCTGCATCCGCTTGGCCCCGTCCACGGCGAACTCGATGTACTGATCAGCTCGGTCATCGAGTTGATCCTGGTAGCGCTGCTGGAGCAGCTGGCAGAAGCTGGTGACCTTGCGGAGCGGTTCTTGCAGGTCGTGCGAGGCGACGTAGGCGAACTGCTCGAGCTCGGCGTTGGACCGCCCCAGCTCGGCGTTGCGCAACGCCAACTCGCTCCGGGCCCGATCGACCTCTTCCAGCTCGCCCACGATGCCCAGACGCATGGCCTCCGAGTCGCCGGCCAGCCGGCGGAATTCGGGCGGACCGGTGGGGGCGATGGGATGGCCGAGGTCGCCGTCCGCCACTTGGCGGGCATCGCCCCCGATGCTGAGCAGCGGTTTGGTTACCCAGACCCGAAGTGCCCCCTGTCCGGCCAACCCGGCCAGCACCGCCGCCAGCGCCGCCGCGGTCAAGACGATCTCGAGTTGGGTGGTGCTGTCGTTGAGGCGGTCCTTCGCCTCCTGTCCGGCGTGGGCCAGGGCATTGTCGAGATGCTGCATGGCCGCCCGGAACCGGTCGAAGAGCAGTTTGGACCGGTTCAGAGACGCGCTCGAAGCAAATGCGGTATTGCCGATCCGGGTCGCAGCCAGGGCGGGCAGGGCGAAGTCGTGCTGCCAGGTCCGCCCCTGCTGTTGGGCCTGGTCCACCAGGCCGATGAGCTCGGGTTGGTCGGACAGGAGGCGGTGCAATTGGGTGGAGGCGGCCTGCTGGCCAGCACGACCCTGGGTGTAGGGCTGGAGGAAGGACGCTTGACCGGTGAGCACGTATCCCCGGACGCCGGTCTCCTGGTCGAGGAAGGCAGCCAATAACTGCTCCGAGGTCAATCGGGCCGGATCGATCTGGTCGAACAGGGTCGAGCGCCCATCCAGCAGCCGGGCAAAGGAGAAGGCGCTGACGCCCAGGGCGATGAGCAGGAGCACCACCGCCACCGCGAAGATGGCCCTGAGCCGACCCCTGAGGGTCATCTGGTTCAGGCCGGCCGCCGGTGACCACCGTCGGGGGCCCGGGCCCGTGGTCATTCCGACCAGTGCGGGGCGTTCGACAGCAGAAAGAGGGCGACGTCGTCGCGCAGCGCCTCTCCGTTGGCGGCTTCGACCTCGCGCACCAGTTGGTCCGCCACCAACCCGAGCTTGGACGCTTTGGGCATGAGCCGGGCCAACATGGCCATCAGGCCATCTGCCCCCAGCCGTTCGCTGCCCCGACCGGTGCGGCCCTCGATGATCCCGTCGGTGAACAGGAGGAGCGTCCACCCCGAACCCAGGTCGACGCGGTTGGACGGCCACGCTCCATCACCGATCACGCCCAGCGGAGGGCCTCTCTGGAGCACGGACAGGTCCTGCGGCGAGGCGCCGGCGAGGTGGAGAGGAGCGGGGTGACCGGCCAAACGGACCTGGGCTTCGGTGAGGTTGTGGTGGAGCGTCAGATCGCACAGGGTGACGAAGATCTGCTCGTCCAACCGCTCGGTGGCGAGAACGCGCTCCAAGGCGGGCAGGATGGCGTCGGGGCCTACGCCGCCCAGGACCAGGGCGCGCCAGGCCACCCGCAGGGCCACTCCCAGAGCAGCCTCGTCCGGGCCATGGCCGCACACGTCACCGACAACGATCCGCACCGTCCCATCGGGCAGCTCGATGCCGTCGAAGAAGTCACCACCGAGGAGCGCCCGCCCGCCTCCGGGTTGGTAGCGGGTCGCCCACCGCAGCTGGCCCATGGTGATCAGCGGTCGGGGGAGCAGTCCCCGCTCGAGCCGGGTGTTCTCGGAACGCAGGAACTCCGCCTCGCTGAGCCGGCGTTGCGCCTCCTCGCCTCGCCGTCGGGCGATGGCGTAGCGAACCGATCGGGCCACGTCCTCTCCGTCGACGTGCCCCTTGACCAGATAGTCCTCCGCCCCGAGGGCGACCGCCTGGGGGCCCTTGGCCTGGTCGATGAGCCCGGTCAGCACGACCACGGCCGCACCGGGGGCCATGGTGATCATGGTCCGGAGCCCATGCAGGCCCTCGGCATCGGGCAGACCCAGATCGAACAGTACGCAGGCTGTGGCGGAGGTGAGTGCCTCTTCTGCCGCCGACAGGGTCTGGACGGCGATCACCTCGAACTCGGGGGCTGCCTCGGCCAGCTGGTCGCAGACCAACAAGGCGTCGCCGGCGTCGTCCTCCACCAACAGGACGCGGTCGCGTCGCCCCTCGGGCATCGGCCCCGTCGTCCCTGACCTCGCTCCCACCGTTGCCGACATGTAGCCGTGACGCTATCGGACCGTTCCGA
The DNA here is from genome assembly GCA_035569695.1 of Acidimicrobiales bacterium. GTDB lineage: Bacteria > Actinomycetota > Acidimicrobiia > Acidimicrobiales > RAAP-2 > DASXMT01. The sequence continues at coordinate 8,151 of DATMMO010000080.1, forward strand.
GCCCAGCAGCCGTGCCCACCGGTCCGAGCCGATCGGCCAGGCGGGTGGCGACCGCCGCCCATCCCGTCCGGCCCGGTCGATCATCTCGATGTGGCCCGCACCCGGGAATCGGCAGTTACGACGCGTCATCGCCGGCTGTGGGTGGAAGCGACTCGTCTGGCCCGGAGCCGACGGGCCACGCGCACATCGTTGCTGGCCAATCGGGCCGCAGTGGTCGAGACGGCCACCGCTCTGCTCTCCGCCCCCTCCACCCTATCGGGTCCGAACCCCGTGTCGTGACTCCGGGGCGGACCTGGACCCCCCTCAGCCGATGGCGGGTATGGACCCACCGGTGCCGGTGGTCCGGAGATGGTGGAGGACGTCACGAAAGGCCCGCCATGGGCTCTGCTCCGCATAGGCGATGCGACGTTCGGCGCAAAAGGGACGGACCAGCTCGCGTGCTCGACGCAGGTTGGCCCGGGGCATGGCCGGGAACAGGTGATGCTCGATCTGGGTGTCCAGTCCTCCGAAGACGAAGCCGGTCAGGTACCGGCCGGACAGGTTGCGGGAGGTGATCACCTGGCGGCGCAGGAATCCCAGGTCATCGGTGGCGGCCATGGTGGGCATCCCGACATGGTTGGTGATGAAGCTGGCGCCGAGGTAGAAGCCGAACAACGACTGCGAGATGACAATGAAGGCGACCGCTCGCACCGGGGAGAGGATCAGGAAGGGCGCCACGAAGAAGACGCCGGCATGGACAGCCAGCAAACCGGCTTCGAGCAGCGCACCACGATCCCGGCGCCCGACCAGCGACCGTACGCTGGCCACGTGCAGGTTGAGGGCCTCGAGAAACATGAGGGGCAACAGCATGAGAGCCTGCATGCGGGCGAAGGTCTGGCCGAACCGTCCCCGTTCTTGCACCTGGGCCGGGGTGTAGACGATGGCTCCGGGGACCAGGTCGGGGTCCTTCCCGGGGCGCTGGGTGTGGGCGTGGTGGCGATTGTGCTTGGTCAGCCACCAGCCGAAGCTGAACCCAGTGAACAGGTTGGCGTGGACCAGCCCGATCAGGTCGTTGTCCCGCCGGTTGGCGGAGATCTGACGGTGCCCGGCATCGTGGCCGATGAAGCCCAACTGGACCATGACGAACGCCAACCCCACGGCCACGGCCAGGTTCCACCAGCTGTCCCCGACCATGATGACCGTGGCGAACACGACGCCCAGGGCAGTGACGGTGGCCGCGATCTTGATGGCGTAGTAGCCCTGGCGGCGCGCCAGCAACCCACGGTCGCGGACCTGGCGGGACAGCTCGGCAAAGTCCTCGCGGTTCGAGAGCCCGATCGGAGCGGCCTGGATGGGGGTGGGCATGATGTCTCTCTCGGTCGGTACCAGCAGGCGGACGTGCCGCAAGGACAACCCGAGCGGGCTGACCTCGCCATTCATGGTCTGGACCCCGACCACTGCTGCACGTACTGGTCGATCGTTGAGCCCGTCAGTCGGGCGAGCAGCAACCCGCTGGCAGCGCGCGTCGAGCCGAACCGAAGTTGACCTGCCCACCCTACCCTCGTGGCGTCGTCGGCCCAGCGCGGCCGTCACCAGCCCCCCTGATGCTGTTACCCCCGGGACCTCGTGGCCCAGCGGTGGCCGTAGGCATGCCCCGTGCCGCCCTTGCCTGCGCCGAGGCGCGATGGAATCCGCCCGATGCGATACCTTTCTCCCGTGTCCGACTACGTCATTCCAGAGCCAGAACCCAAAGAGATCGACGAGAAGCTGTCGATCGAGTTGCGCCACCTCGGCGACAACGCCGTCCTGAGAGCCCACCCTTCTGGCGAAGAAAAGTGTGAGAACTGCCGGTACTACATGGAGCCGTACAAGGAGATCTCGTACTGCTGGCACCAGAAGCTACGGATCCTGGTCGGAGCCGAGTGGTGGTGCCAGTGGTGGGACAAGATCCCCGAGGAGTCGTAAGGACCGGTTCACCCATGAGGGGGTAAGCGTCGACCTGACCTCATGAAGCGAGTCGTCACTCGCTCGAGACAGGATCGATGGCCTTCCCTACGGCGGCCAGCAGTTGGTGGTCACGTTGGCCCGCCTGTCCGAGCGCGTCATCGCCTTTCGGCGGCCTTCGTCGTCCCTGTGGGTGAGACAGTCGCTACTGGGTAGGCCCGAAACGCTCCACCCGGATGGAATCGAGGGCGACGCCCAAGTCGGCCAGGAGCGAACTGGCGGCATCGGCGAACCCCGGTGAGCCGCAGACATACGACGTGGCCCCGGGAAGCAACGCCGAGGCCAGATCGGGGCTGGCCAACCGCCCGGGCGGGCGCGGCCATGAAGCCGGCGCCTCCCTGGTGTACACGATCGTGGTCTCGGGTCCCGGCAGTTCGTCGGCGTAGTACAGATCGC
>DATMMO010000081.1:0-2413 GCA_035569695.1 Acidimicrobiales bacterium
GCGGGCAGAGCGGGCGGCAGAACGAGCCGAGGAATCGGCAGAACGAGCCGAGGAAGGCGCCGTCTTCCGGGCGGGCGGCCTCTGACTGCCCTTTCTCCTGCTGCGCTGGTCCGATGTGGCCATACATCAATCATCGCAGGAAGGTGTATTACTCCCTCAGGAGGAGCGGACAGCAACAAGATGGAACGGAGAAGCCCTGGAAGGATTGCCCGAGACCAGGCCGGATCCGACCGCCGGCCGACGGTGTAGCCGACCCCGATCTGGTCGTACGTGGTAGCCGACCCCGATCTGGTCGTACGTGGTAGCCGGCGTGGTTAGGCCACAGACGTTGGTGCGGACGGAACTGGGGGCCACGTGTCGCCTCCGATGCCAGGGAAGAACCCGGCCGCCTTTCTGTTCCGATCTCCGATCACCTTCGAGGCCACCACTGCGGCCAGGCCGCCCACGAGGAGGAGGAGCAAGAGTCGTTTCACCATGCGACCACCCTACCGAGCGACCGGACCTCACGACGGAGAGGTGCTCAGCGGCCGGGGAAGGCGGGCTCTGACCGGGAGCGGGCCGGCCTCGGCGACATCGAGAGCGCGAGCCAGCCTTAGCGGGTGACGGGGAGCCAGGAAGCGCGCTGTCCCTCGTAGGCGTCGATCTCGTCGACGTAGCGCAGCGTCAGGCCGATGTCGTCCCATCCGTTGATCAGGCGCTCCCGGGTGAACTCGTCCAGCGGGAACGTGGTCTCGATCCCGGCGGCGGGTGCGTCGACCGTGCCGCGCTTCACGTCGACCGTGATCTCCAGCGAGGGGTCGGCCGCCACCGCGTCGAGCAGGGCTCGGCCGACCTCCGGGGAGACCTGGACGGGGACGAGTCCCGACTTGGTGCAGTTGTTGCGGAAGATATCGGCGAACCGAGGGGAGATGACCGCTTTGAAGCCGTAGTCCTGGAGGGCCCAGACCGCATGTTCCCGGGACGATCCCGTTCCGAAGTTGTTCCCGGCCACCAGGATGGCGGCACCGGCGAACTCCTCCTTGTTCAGGACGAAGTCACGGTCGTCCCGCCACTCGCCGAAGAGCCCGGCGCCGAAGCCGGTCCGCTCCACCCGCTTCAGCCAATCGGAGGGGATGATCTGGTCGGTGTCGACATCGGATCGGTCCAGGGGCACGGCCCGGCCGGTGACCACTTGCACGGCGTCCATCTCAGCTGAGCTCCTCGGGAGTGGCGAAGTGTCCGGCCACCGAGGTGGCTGCGGCGACAGCGGGGGAGACCAGGTGGGTGCGACCGCCCCGACCCTGGCGGCCCTCGAAGTTCCGGTTGGAGGTGGAGGCGGCCCGCTCACCGGGAGCGAGCTTGTCCGGGTTCATGGCCAGGCACATCGAGCATCCCGGTTCCCGCCACTCGAACCCGGCGGCAGTGAAGATCTTGTCGAGGCCCTCCGACTCGGCTTGGGCCTTCACCCGGTGGGAGCCGGGAACCACCAGCGCACGCATCCCGGTGTGGACCTGCCGGCCCCGGAGAACGTCGGCGGCCGAGCGGAGGTCCTCGATGCGTCCGTTGGTGCACGACCCGATGAAAACGGTGTCCACCGAGACATCGTGCAGCGGGGTGCCGGCCACCAAGCCCATGTACTCGAGAGCCCGGGCTGCCGCCTCGCGCTCGCCCGGGGTGTCGAAGGAATCGGGATCGGGAATGGTCGAGTCGAGCCGGGCCACCTGGGCCGGATTGGTTCCCCAGGTCACGTGAGGGAACAGTCCGGTCCCGTCGATGTGCACCTCTTTGTTGAAGGTGGCGCCCTCGTCGGTGGGCAGCTGTTGCCAGGCCTCGACCGCCTCGTCCCATGCCGGACCCTTGGGGGCATGGTCGCGCCCTTCGATGTAGGCCAGGGTGGTCTCGTCGGGGGCGATCATGCCGGCGCGTGCCCCCGCCTCGATAGACATGTTGCAGACGGTCATCCGTCCCTCCATCGAGAGGCCGCGGATGGCCGAGCCCCGGTACTCGATGACGTGTCCCATGCCCCCGCCGGTGCCGATGCGCCCGATGACGGCAAGCACCAGGTCCTTGGCCGTGACCCCAGCTGGAATCTCCCCGTCGATGGTGACCGCCATGGTCAACGGTCGGGTCTGGGGGAGGGTTTGGGTGGCCAGGACGTGCTCGACCTCGCTGGTGCCGATGCCGAAGGCCAGCGCCCCGAAGGCGCCGTGGGTCGACGTGTGGCTGTCGCCGCACACGATGGTCATGCCTGGCTGGGTCAGGCCCTGTTCGGGACCGATGATATGGACGATGCCCTGGTTGGCGTCGCCCATCGGGTAGAGGGTGATGCCGAACTCGGCGCAGTTGGCGGCCAGCACCTCCATCTGCCTGGCGCTGATCGGGTCCTCGAGGGGCTTGTCCAGCCCAGTGGTGGGGACGTTGTGATCCATGGTTG
>DATMMO010000082.1:0-2756 GCA_035569695.1 Acidimicrobiales bacterium
CGGCTACGGCATCGGCGGCCTCTCGGTCGGGGAGCCCCGCCCGGCCATGTTGGCAGCTTTGGCCGCCACCGTCCCCGAGCTGCCGGTAGACCGTCCTCGCTACCTGATGGGCGTGGGGGACCCGGTCGGTCTGATCGAGGCCGTGGCCTTGGGCGTCGACCAATTCGACTGCGTGGCCCCCACCAGGATGGCTCGGCACGGCTCCATCCTGACCAGGGGAGGCAAGCTCAACCTCAGGAACGCCTCCTTTGCCCGCGACGACGGCCCCCTCGACCCGGAGTGCACCTGTTCCACCTGCACCCGCTGGTCGCGGGGCTACCTCCGGCACTTGCTGAGCGTGCACGAGCCCACGGCGTGGCGCCTGCTGAGCATCCACAACCTGCGATTCACCTTGGACCTCATGGACGCGGCCGGCCAGGCCATCAGAATGGGCCGATTGGACCAACTCCGGCACGAGGTGTCGGAGCGTTGGGCCACATGAAGCCCGCCTCGGATCCGGAGGTTTTTTGTGCCCACTGCAGGCGTCACGGGTGCCGGGGCTGAACTGTCGGCAGCCTGAGCTAGTGTCAGACCGCTGTGTGCACCTTGATCCCCTTACCTGAAGCGTTATGACGGCAACCCTGGTTGCGTTGGCCACGCCCCTCCTCGCCGCTGCGGCCAAGAAAAGCAGCTCCTCGCTGGTCACCTTCTTGCCCATCATCGTGATCGCGGTGGCCGCCTACTTCTTCTTCTTGCGGCCACAGCAGCAAAAGGCCAAGCGGGCGAGAGAGCAGGTCCAGCAGTTCGAGGTGGGGGACGAAGTGCTCACCGCCGGGGGCATCGTCGGGCACATCATCGACATCGAGGACGACCGGGTGACCCTGGAGACCAGCGTCGGAGCCTCGTTCGTGGTGCTGCGCCCGTACATCCTGCGGCGGCTCGATATCGAACCGGTCGTCGAAGCCGGCGCCGACGAGCAGGATGAGCACGACGATGACGGGTACGACGACGAGTACGACGAGTACGACGGGGAAGAAGAGCCCGAATCCGGTGAGGACGACGCAGAAAAAGGCGACGATCACCGACCTGGCGGCAACGGCAAGAACCGCGGTGATGATCGAGGGCCCAGCACTTCACGCTGATGAAGGACAAACGGCCGCTATGGATCAGCCTGATGACCGTGGTCGTCATTTCGGTGCTCGCCCTGGTGGGGACAATCGCCGCCGGCTGGTCACCCAAACTGGGGCTCGACCTCGACGGCGGTCTGCAGGTCGTGTACAAGACTGCCCACCAGATATCGACCGATCAGCTCAACACCACGGTCAACATCCTCAACAGCCGGGTGGACGCCCTGGGCGCTTCCGGAGCCACCGTGGCCAGTCAGGGCAACAACGAGATCACCGTCTCCATCCCCGGGGCCAAGAACGTCAACCAGATCCTGGCCACCCTGGGCAACACCGCCCAGCTGTACTTCCGGCCGGTACTCTGCAACGCCCTGCCCTATTCCGTGGCCAAGGGAAAGACGGCATCGACCGGCGCCCTGCCCCAATGTTCGGCGTCATCGGCGCTCACCCAGGCCAACATCGGCATCACTCCTGCCAATGCGAACAACAACGGCAACCTGTCCCGAATCCCGCCTGATACGGCGTTCACCACCTACAAGTCGACCCCTTCGAGCCAGGATGCCAAGGGCGCAACCGTTCTTCTTCCCGGCTCGAAGGGAAGTGGGAGCGGCACGCTTCGTTACGTCCTCGGCCCGTCGACGGTCACCGGCACCGCGGTTAAGTCGGCATTGGCCCAGGTCCAAAGCGGAACCGGACAGTGGACGGTCAACATCCAGTTGACCGGGCCGGGAGGAACGGCCTTCGACACATTGGCCCAGGCGCAGTTCCACGCCCTCATCGCCATGGATCTCGACGGCCAGGTGATCTCTGCTCCGGTTACCCAGCCGAACAATCAGTCGTTCACCTCGTTTGGCGGGCAGGTGCAGATCAGCGGGAGCTTCACTGAGACCCAGGCCAAGAACCTGGCCACCGAGCTCAACTACGGGTCGCTCCCGGTGAAGTTGAACCAGATCACCGTGCAGACGGTGTCTCCCACCCTCGGCAAGTCGTCGTTGAAGGCCGGCCTGATCGCCGGACTGGCCGGCTTGGCCCTGGTCCTGCTCTACATGCTCTTCTACTACCGGTTGTTGGGCGTCGTAGTGATCGCCGGCCTGGCCATCACCGGTGCACTCTTGTGGGCCATCATCGCGTTCATGGGCCACTCGTTCGGCACCACCATCGACCTGGCCGGAATCATCGGAATCATTGTGTCCGTAGGTATCACCGTCGACTCCTACATTGTCTATTTCGAACGATTGAAAGACGAGGCCCGGGCAGGGCGTACCGTGCGGTCGAGCGTGGACAAGGGGTTCCGCAGCGCGTTCCGAACCGTGTTGGCTGCTGATGCTGTCAGTTTCCTCGGTGCCGCCATCCTGTACGAGATCTCCATCGGGCCAGTCCGTGGTTTTGCCCTGTTCCTGGGCCTGTCGACCATCATTGACGTGGTCATCACCTACTTCTTCACCAGGCCTTTTGTCATCCTGCTCGGTCAACGCCGAACATCTGGCGAAATGGGCCGCATGGGTGTGGCCCGAGGACTCGGCGTGGTTGAAGAGGGTGCCGCGTGAGCCCTCCGCCGGAGAAGAACCGGCCCGACCGGCAGGGAAACGGCGACGGCCCCCTTGGCGAGGACGAGCTCGCTGAGGACGAGCCGGCCGACGACGAGCTGGACGG
>DATMMO010000083.1:0-6494 GCA_035569695.1 Acidimicrobiales bacterium
GCGCATGTCCGGAACGCCACTTCTCAACAAAGGACCGAGCGCACGACTCGGGCAGAACACTCGCGAGATCCTTCTAGAGCTGGGCTATAGCTCGGAGGAGATCGAGGCGCTGCGAGCCTGCAGCCTGTTCTGATCGAGAAAAGATCAACAAGCAGTCACGCCGCCCATCGAGACCGCGGCCTGACCAAGATCAATCCACAGACCTCCGATTCCGCTAACTGTCAAGCGGCAGCCGGTTCCGGCGCTGCGGCGCAGGTACAGCACCTCCATCAATTCGGGTGTTCCACTGGTCCGGACCCCAGACGAGAACGCTCAGCGCCCTACTTACGAGCCTCTCGGGCTTGCCTCCGATGAGCTGTTCGCGATCCCAGCGCACCCGTACGGCGCCGGGTCTCAGTCAGAGTTCGATGGCTCTCGACAAGATTGGGGGCGTCTGGTCGTGCGAGCGGCTCGAACCACGAGCAATCCCACTTGCCCGTGCCGGCCGGACCGCGAAGGCACACCGTGCCGTCCCGTTTGGCTGTTTGGAGCGTTGCCGTCAGCGCTCACGGTCTGCCAAAAGGGGCTTGCCGGCCACGAAAGGGTTGGGAGTCACCGAGCTAGCTCAAGCGAACGACGCGCCGATCGACCCCCGCACCAAGCCTGTGGATAGACCTACCCGCGGTCTTGTTTTGACGAGGCGTCGGTGCCAGTCGGCGCATCGCTCGCGGATAAGTAGGTCTTGACGATTGCTCCCTCATTGCCCGGGGTCGCATCACAGATAAGGATTCCCGCCGTCAAGTTGAGAGAGGCTACAGTATCATTGCCGATGAGACACTTCGTCGCACACCCCTGTTGGTGTGGTACTGAAAGGATGTCGACAAATGCCGACCGGTGAAGATGGTGCCGTTGCTGTTGGTGCAGCTGATGCGGAAACGCCGCCAGCAGCTGGGCTTCGGCGGTCAGCGCTCCGGTCCGCTATGAAGCTCCTCCGTGAGGAGGGCTGGGATGCGGTGACTCAGGCTCGAGTCGCCGCAGCGTCCGGGGTCGGCCGTGCCACCGTGTACCGGTACTGGTCGGACCGGACACAGCTCATCCGAGACGCGGTGGTCGCAAGCCTGGTCGTCACGCCGCATATCCTTCCGACGGGAGAGTTCCGCGCCGACCTGATCGACGAACTGAGATATCTGCGGCATTACTTGACGGAGAACGATCTAGCACCGGTCCTGGCTGCCCTCGTCGATCGGGCCGAGTGGGAGCCCGATCTCATGCAGGTGAAGTGCGACCTCGTGGACCAAGGCATGAGCATGGTCCACTCATTGGTCGCCAGGGCCGTCGCCGACGGCACCCTCCGTCCGGATGTAGACCCGAACGCGAGCGTGTCTGTGCTCGCCGGCCCCCTCCTCTTTCGAAGGTTGCTCTCGAACGAACCCACTGACGACGCCTTCCTAGCGTGGTTAGTCGACAGCTACCTCGAGTCCCACCGGTTCAAGAGCCGCCTGCGTCCGGCGCGCCCCTCCAATACCTAGCGCCGGACCACGGACGATGGCTCCGTCGCTGAGGTCACCGCAGTACGTTGCCGGGACGACGCTCGACACCCGGTGATGAGGGCGCGCCGTCCCGGTAGATCGGGGTGCCGTTCACCAGGATGTGACGCATCCCAATGGGGGCATCGACCGTGAGACGCTCGCCGTTCCCGGGGAAGTCAGTGACCCGGCGAGCTGGACCAGGCGCGACCGTTTCGGGGTCGAACACGCAGACATCGGCGGCCATGCCGACGGCAAGCATGCCTCGGTCGCTCAGCCCGTAGATCGACGCCGGCTCGGCTGTCAGCTTGTGCACAGCGCGCTCAATGGGCATGATCTCGTGCTCTCGAACCCAGGTTCCCAGCAGGTCCGTTGCGAAGCACGCGTCGCAGAGTTGCGAGACGTGTGCGCCCGAGTCGGCCAGTCCGAGGACTACGCCATCGCGCGGGAGGAGCCAAGCGATCCCATCTGGGTCGTTGTTCGAGAGCACCGCACGGAAGCGGGTTCGGAGACCATCTTCGAGAGAGAGATCGATAAGGACGTCAAGAGGCGTCATTCCCCACTGGGCGGCCAGCTCAACGACCGGCATGCCGATCAGGTCCGGCCGGTGGTCCGATTCCCCGACGGTGATTTCGTCCCAGTTCAGCTTGAAGCCGGACTGGTCCACTCGCGCCTTCGCCCGCCATGCCGGATCCCGATAGACCTCGCATCGTTCAGCGTCGCTTAGGCCAGTGAGCCCTGTGAAGGTCTCCCGCGTGTTCAGCCCGAACGGATTGGACATGTTGATCTGGAAGACGATCGGACGACACGAGACCTGCGGCCACACTGCAGCGCCTTGCATACGTGCCGCGTCGTGAATGGCCATGATCGCCTCATGATCCTTCGAACCCTTGCTTGCCTTCAGCGCCGTCCATGTAAAGGGGCGGCCGATCTCCTTCTGGAGCTCGAACATCTCGGGCTGGCCGACCACTCCGCCGGGCAACAGCGCGACGACGCCACGACCAGCGGCACGAAGCGGCTGCAGAAGAGTTCGCAGCTCATTGAGATCGGCCAAGCGAGACGGTACCGGCCGACCATGGTCACCGTTGTGCGTCGGTGAAGCGCTCGAAGCGAACCCGACTGCTCCACTCTGGAGTGCCCCGGTCACCACTTCCGTCATCCGCAGCAGCTCGTCCGGCGTTGCCGCCCGCTCGTAGGCGTCAGGACCCATGACATACAGGCGCACGGGGGTATGGCCGACGTAGCAGCCGTAGTTCAACGTTGTGCCACGGCGTTCGATGAGGTCTAGGTACTCAGGGAACGTCTCGAACTGGTCCCACGGGACTCCTTCAGACAGCGTCTCGAAGCTCATGTCCTCGACCTGTTCGAGCGTCCGAGCCACAATCTCAACTCCATCCGGTCGAATCGGGGCGATACCGAAGCCGCAGTTGCCGGCGATGACCGTGGTCACCCCATGGAAGGACGACGGTGTCAAGGCCGGGTCCCAGAAGACCTGCGCGTCGTAGTGGGTGTGGATGTCGATGAATCCCGGGGTGACCACGTGGCCGGAAGCGTCGATCTCGTTCGCCGAACGCAGCCAATCACCGATCTCGACGACACGGCCATCCTTGACAGCGATGTCAGCCCGCCGGCCGGGCTGCCCGCTGCCGTCGATCAGCGTTCCCCCCCGGATGACGAGGGGTTCCGCCACCTGGGAGACCTGCGCGCCCATCAGATTCCCCCTGCGTCGAGGTCCTCGTCGAGGCCGAAGAGCTCAATGGCGTTGCCTCGAACGATCTTGAAGATCTCCTCATCGGTGAGCTCGGCCATCGCCTTGGCCGCGTAGGCCTCGGTGTTCGGCCACGTGGAGTCCTGGTGGGGATAGTCGCTCTCGAAAGTGATCTGATCGATGCCGATGAATTCGCGGTTGTGCAAGCCGAAGTCATCCTCGAAGAAGCACCCGAAGACCCGATTGGCGAAGTACTCACTAGGCCGACGGTCAATCTCGGAGCTGATCTGGGCCAAGGCATGGCTGTCTTCCCACAAGCGGTCGATCCGCTCGAGCAGGTAGGGCATCCAACCGATCTGGCTCTCCGAGTAGGCGATCTTGAGATGCGTAAACCGCGCCATCACTCCCGAGAGCAACCAGTCTGCCAAGGAGATCTGCGAGTTGAGCGTCGTGAGCGCCAGCTTCACCACCATCGGCGCATCCTCTGAGCTGGTCAGGAACTGCGAAGACGAGCCGATGTGCATGCACACGACCGTGCCAGTCTCTTCGCAGGCTGCGAAGAACGGGTCCCAGTAGCGCTCAGGCGTGTGCATGGAAGGGAGGCCCAGTCGGGCAGGCAGCTCGCTGAAGGCCACCGCACGCACACCTCGCGCGCCGTTGCGACGAATCTCAGCAGCGGCGAGCTCGACGTCCCAGAGCGGGATCAGGCACAACGGGATGAGGCGACCGCCGCTCTCGCCGCTCCACTCCTCGACCATCCAGTCGTTGTAGGCCTGCACACAAGCCAGAGCCAGGTCCCTGTCCCGGGCTTCGAGAAACGTTTGACCGCAGAAGCGCGGGAAGCTCGGGAAGCACAACGAGCGTTCGATGTGATTCACGTCCATGTCGGCCAGACGAGCCTTCAGCTCGTACGCCCCGGGTCGCATGTCCCGGAACCGCACCGGGTCCTGCGTCACCGCATCATTTGGCCGGCCGACGGCGACCATGCCCCCCGGTATCGCGATCGAGCGATCCTCGTACGCCCAGAAGTCGGTCAACGGGCCGCTCTCGCTCCGACTGACGTACGTTCCACCGTCATTCTGGCGCAGCACGTACGGCGCCTCGACCACCTTCGGGCCGGCGTCCCGAAAGCGCGCCGGCAACCAGCGCTGCCACAGATCGGGGGGCTCGATCACGTGATCGTCGACCGACACGATCGGGGGGATCGTGCGTCCCGGGGAACTGAGGTTCGCAACCATTGACGTGTGCTCCTTCGGACCGAGCAGCCCGCAGACTGGATGATACATACCGTCTCAGTCTATGGAGTCTGTGGCGGCCGGTCAAGCCACGAAGAACGCCCGAACGGCGCCAATACTACGAAATGCCAGGCCCTCTGAGTGGAGGACGTCGATCGGCCGCGCGTCAAATTTTTCGAGACGCTACGTCTCCCTGCGGATCTGGCGCCGTGGTAACGTCCGGGCATGCCGAGGCCGCTGTCTTCCTGTCGTCTCACTCCCCTCGCCGCTGAGGACCAGGAAGAGGAACACCGCAAGCTCCTGGCCTTCACCTCGACGCCGGGAGTGCACGCCGTGCACCTGTTCGGCACCCTGGCCCGACATCCAGGCCTCCTCCGACGGTGGATGCCGTTCGCGGGCAAGCTCCATGCAGGCAAGCTTTCGGCACGCCACCGGGAGCTGATCGTGCTGCGGACAGGCTGGCGCTGCGGGGCCGACTACGAGTGGGGCCACCACGTGCTTGCAAGCGCGGACGCCGGCCTCACGCCGGCCGAGGTGGACCGGATCCGGTCGGGCTCCTACGCCGGCTGGAAGCCCCTCGAGGCCGCCCTGCTGCGCTGTGCCGACGAGTTGCACGACACCTCGTCGGTCTCCGACGACACATGGCAGGTGCTTGCCACCAGCTACGACGAGCGACAGCTCATCGAACTGATCATGTTGGTGGGTCACTACCACTTGGTCTGCTTCGCGGCGAACGCCCTCGGCATTCAAAGAGAGCCAGAGGTCCCCGGCTTCGACACCTGATCTCGGACCGGGGTGCGTGTGGCCGATGTTGCGAGCCGGCCGGGCGGAACGACAGGTCTGTGACGGGGCTTCCGCCAAGCTCCTATCAGGTCAGATCCGTCTGGTCGGAGCGCACCAACGTTCGGTCTTCACACACCGTGCCGTTGAGATGTGGTGTGGCCGGATGCAGGTTGTGGCCGATGCGCTGGTCGAGCCCGAGCACGTGCCAGTGGAACGCGGACTGGAACTCGGCTCCGTTGCCGGTCTGGATCGTCTCGATCTGCAACGGCAGCCGGGAGCTCACGTAGTCCAGGCTTGGCCCCGTGCCGAACCAACCATCGACACGCGCCGTGAGCCGGCCTGCTCACCAACGACGAGGGAATCGTCTATCAAGCTGGCGGGTTGCTCGCCGAATCGGGCGCCCGAGCCGTGCTCGACGCATCGCGTCGCGACCGTTGGCTGGCATCCGACTGACGAACAGCCAACGGGCACTTAGACCGGTAGGGCGGGCACCTCGAGCGCAGCCAACGGAAGGTGCTGCTGCCCTGCCATCACGTCATTGTTCGCCGGATCGTCAGTGACGACCCGTTTCTGCAGGGTCACCTTGATGCCGAGAGCGAACTCTTGGCGGTAGATGCCGTAGACCTCGGCCACCTCCAAGCCGTAGGTCTCGGCCACGCGCTCCACGGTCAGGAACCCGGGTTGGGCCGCGCGCTGGTAGGCCTTGAGGTCCGGGAAAAACATGTCGATCGTGATGTAGAACGGGCCGGCGTTCTTCGAGCGGAGGACGCCGGCGAGGTCGTCGAGGGTCGTCACAGGAGCACACCTTCCTGGGAGGATGGGAACGTACGCCGTTGCCGTTCGAAGGGCGCCAACGGGTCCTCCAGGGGGAGCAAGTGCCAGACCGACCATCGGTAGATCTGACCGAGGCTGTTCACGAACTCGGTGAAGCGATGCGCAACGTTCGAGGCGGTTGTCTTGCGCCCTGGATAGGGACCGATGTTGTGACTGATCGCCGCGAAATAGCAGATGTCGCGGGCGAACTCCTCCGTCGGCGCCACGACGTCGATGAGGACTCCCACCTCGTGCTCCAAGTTCCGCTGCGGCTCGGCGGCTCCGAGGATGGCATCGCGGCCGTACATGGTGAAGTTGAGGTGGTAGTCGACACCTTCACGGAGATGGGCGAATCGAGGTGCTGTCCGCACCTCCTCCTTGATGCGCTCGGCGGCCCAGTCGAGCTGCGCGAGGTAACGGGGATCTCGCACACCCGTGATGTTGATCGCG
>DATMMO010000084.1:0-8516 GCA_035569695.1 Acidimicrobiales bacterium
GGCCATAAAGCAGTTCCTGAACATCGTGAAGTCAACCGGCCCCAGCAATCAGCTCGGCGAGCAGTCGGCGTCGGCCTTCCTCCTGTGGGCCACCCAGGCCAAGGCCTGCGGGTCCACGCTGACCCGCCAATGCATGGTCAACAACCTGGCCAAGGTGACGGCCTGGACCGGTGGTGGTCTCTCCGCCCCGGGCGATGTGGCCAAGAACACGCCGCCGCAGTGCGGAGTGCTCCTTCGTCTCCAGAACACCAACTACGTGCAGGTGACGCCCAAGAAGCTGGGGACGTACCAGTGCTCGTCCAAGTTCGTGGTCCCCAACACGGGTGCGGCCGTCCTCGGGACTACCCTGAATGCAGACAACAAATCGACCAAGTACGTCACCCCGTCGACGATCAAACCGCAGTCCTAACGCTCGACGACCCTCCGGCCAGGCCCTTGCTCGCGGCCTGACCGGAGGGTAAAGGGGTCGCGATGCACCTGTTCCTCTCCTACACGATCTCCGGGTTGGTGATCGGTGCCGTCTATGGCATCGCCGCCTCGGGTCTGGTGCTCACCTACACGACGTCGGGCATCTTCAACTTCGCTCACGGCGCCATCGCCATGCTGGCCGCCTACGGCTACTGGCAGTTCCGCTTCGGCTGGAACTGGCCGGCACCCCTGTGCCTGATCCTGGTCCTGCTCATCCTGGCCCCGCTGTTCGGGGCTCTGCTCTACGTCGGCGTCATGCGAGGGCTGAGAAACACGGCCGAGGTCACCAAGATCGTGGTCACGGTGAGCGTCCTGCTCGGCATCGTCGCCCTGGCCCAGTGGATCTGGAACCCGACCACGCCCCGGAACGACTTCCCCTTCTTCGGCTACAACGCCAAGTTCAAACTCCTGGGTGTGTTCGTGACCGACCACGAGGTCATCGCCATCGGGGCGGCCGTGGCCATCGCCGTAGCCCTGCGCTACCTGTTCCAGCGGACCCGCACCGGCGTGGCCATGCGGGCCGTGGTCGACAACCCGGCCCTGCTGGAGCTGAACGGCGGTCGACCCGGGCGCCTGGCCGGCATCTCGTGGGCCCTGGGCGGGGCGCTGGCCGCCCTGGCTGGCATTCTCATCACCCCGATCAGCGGAGGCACGCTCGACGTCCTCCAGCTCACCCTGTTGGTGCTGGCCGCCACCGCGGCCGCCATGTTCGGCCGACTACGCAGCCTGCCCCGCACGTTTCTCGGCGCCATCGTCCTGGGCCTGGCCAGTAACTATGTCCTGGCCTACTTCCCGACCACCTGGACATGGGCGTCCAACTTCCGGATCTCGCTGCCCATGATCGTCCTGTTCGTGGTCCTCTTGATCCTGCCCCAGGACCGGCTGCGAGGTGCGATCCTCCTGCGCAGCCGGGAGCGGTTCAAGGTCCCCAGCATGAAGTCGGCCGGGCTGTGGTCGATCATCCTCCTGGCCGTGATCCTGCTCCTCGAGGTCACCATGACGACCACGGCGATCTCGGCCCTGACCGTCGGGATGTCATTCGCCATCATCGCCCTCTCGCTGACCTTGCTCACCGGCTATGCCGGAGAGATCAACCTGGCTCCGGTGTCCCTGGGCGCCATCGCCACCATCTTCGCCTTTCACCTGGGTATGTCCGGGGTCGGGCTCCACGAGCGAATGACGCTCGGGGGCATCCTGATCGGTATGGCCGCGGCCGCGGTCATCGGCGGCCTCATCGCCCTCCCCGCTCTCCGGTTGCGCGGGCTCTACCTAGCCCTGGCCACGCTGGCCTTCGGAGTGTTCGTCTCCGACATGCTCCTGAACGACATCACCTCCCACATCCTGCCCATCTTCCACATCCGCTTCTCCATCTTCACCAACGGGACCCTCAACATCCCCAAGATCAAGGTGGGCCCGCTCGATCTGGCCGCGCCCAAGGCCTTCCTCACCACGGTGACCGTGGTCTTCATCGTGATCGGGATCGGGCTGATCGCCCTGCGCCACAGCGCCTACGGCCGCCGCCTGGCGGCCATGAAGGACAGCCCGGCGGCCACGGCCACGCTGGGCCAGAACCTGGTCCTGTTGAAGCTGTCGGTCTTCGTGTTCTCGGCGGCCATCGCCGGGCTGGGCGGGATCTTGATGTCCTCCGCCTCCATCTCGGTCAATCCGAACACGTTCATCATTTTCGTCAGCCTCACGCTGGTGATGCTGACCGTCGTCGGTGGCGTCGGCAACGTCGCCGGCGCGCTGATCGGCGGCATCCTGGCCGGCGTCGGGTTCCAGGCCATCACCAGCACGTTCCAGAACATCTACGCCCACCACGGCGGCCCTTGGAGCTTCATCGCCAACCTGTCGCTGGTGGCCCCGGCCGCCATCGGGGTCAGCCTGGGCCGCAACCCGAGCGGATCGGTCGGCCAGATCGTGGAGGGCTACGCCCCGCTGTGGCGGGCGAAGCCCGTCCTGGCCGGTGGCATCCTGCTCGAGGTGGCCGCCTACCTGCTGGTCGTGACCAAGGTCATGTCCAACTGGTGGTTCGTGCTGGCCACCCTTATCATCGCCCTGGCCCTCCCGCTGGTGGGCAAGGCCCTGATGCCCGAAGCCTTTGTCCCGCCGAAGCCTCCGACCGGGTCACCACCCGACAGCTCGAGGGAGCAGGTGGCCGCGCCGGCGACGGCCGCGTCCCGCGCCCCGGCGACGACCGGGTCGGTGCGGATGGGATTGGAAGGGGGGTCCACCAGTGGCCATCCTTGAGGCATCGGAGATCTCCATGGCCTTTGGGGGCAACGTGGTCCTCGACCGGGTGTCCCTGTCGGTGGAGCAGGGCGTCGTCACCGGGCTCATCGGCCCGAACGGTGCCGGGAAGACGACGCTGTTCAACGTGATCAGTGGCCTGCTCGATCCGAACGGGGGCCGCGTGGTGCTGGACGGGCGGGACGTCACCAAGGCCGCCCCCGCCCCCCGTGCCCGCCGGGGGCTGGCGCGCTCCTACCAGCAGCTCGAGCTGTTCACCTCGCTCTCGGTCCGGGACAACGTCCGGGTGGCTGGTGACATTCGCAACGCCTGGGGCCGCCGCTACCGGATCAACGTGAACGCCGAGACCGACCGGGTCATGGGCCTGCTCGGCTTGGAGGACGTGGCTGACCGGGAGGTGGGAGAGCTGCCCACGGCTCGAGCCCGCATCATCGAGGTGGCCCGGGCCCTCATGACCAAGCCCCGTGTCCTGCTGCTCGACGAGCCCGCCTCGGGCCAGACCGAGTCCGAGACGGCCGACTTCGGTCGTCTCCTCACCCAGCTGGTCAGCGAGGGCGACTTGGGTATCTGCCTGGTGGAGCACGATGTCTCCCTGGTCATGGGCGTGTGCGCCACGATCCACGTCCTCGACTACGGCGAGATCATCGCCTCGGGGCCACCCGAGCAGATCCGGGTCGATCCGGCCGTCGTCGATGCCTATCTGGGTTCGACGGAGGGCGTGGGATGAGCGAGACGGCAACTCCCTTGCTCGAGGTGCGGTCCCTCCGCGCCGGCTACGGGCCCATCGAGGTCCTGCACGGGGTCGACTTCCAGGTCTATCCGGGCCAGGTGGCCGCCCTGCTCGGACCGAACGGCGGCGGCAAGAGCACGCTGCTCAACGTGTGCGCCGGCGTGCACCAACCCGACGAGGGTGAGGTGTGGTTCGAGGGCGAGAACGTCACCAAGACCTCGGCCGGCGCGCTGTCCCGGCGGGGTATCTGCACCGTGCCCGAGGGCCGGGGGGTCTTCCCCAACCTGACCGTCCGGGAGAACGTGCTCATGGCCACCCAGGTGGGGGCGGAGATGTCCCATCTGGAGGAGGTGACCTACTCCCGGTTCCCCCGGTTGGGCGAGCGCCGCAAGCAGCTGGCCGGCACCCTGTCGGGA
Source organism: Acidimicrobiales bacterium (assembly GCA_035569695.1). Lineage (GTDB taxonomy): Bacteria > Actinomycetota > Acidimicrobiia > Acidimicrobiales > RAAP-2 > DASXMT01. The sequence continues at coordinate 3,865 of DATMMO010000084.1, forward strand.
GGGGAGCAACAGATGTTGGCCCTGGCCCGGGCCTTCGGCACCGACCCCAAGCTGGTCATGCTGGACGAGTTGTCCATGGGACTGGCTCCCATTGTGGTCCGTCAGCTCTACGAGCTGGTGACCGAGCTGGCGACACAGGGGCTTTCCATTCTGGTCGTCGAGCAGTTCGCCCGAACCGTCCTGCCCATCGCCGATTCGGTGGCCGTCATGCTGCAGGGCCAGATCGTGCGGCGGGGAACGCCGGCCGATCTGGCCGACGAGCTGACCTCCAGTTATCTGGGCACCTGAGCAAGCGTCGAACGCCGGCTCCGATGCGGCTCACAGGGCCGCCAGAGCCTGGTTCTCGCACACCGTCCCCTCGAAGAACCGGGGATTGGCTCCGGCGTGGAGCCGGACCGGATTGGTGAAGGTGAACTGCTCAAACTCCTGAGGCGTGACCGATCCCCGCTCGAGCAGCTCGTAGGCCTCAACCATGACGTTGCTCATCACCGGTGCGTCCCAGTGGGAGACGTCGCTGCCCAGCATCGGTCTCAGCGCCACCTGGCGTCCATCGAAGTTGAGGTGGTAGCCGAACGAGATCAAGGGATCGTCGGCCTCGCAGCCGAAGTAGAGGCGGGTCTCGAAGGGCTCGATGATGTCCTCCACCGTCGTGACCGCGGCCGCGGCGAACTCGTCGAGCATGGCGGGGCGGCCGGGCCGTCGGGACAGGTGCTCTCCCAGCTCACTCACGTTGTTGGTCATGGCCGCATTTCCGTAGCGCTCCACCAAGGCCAGCACGGCGGCCACGTCGAGGTTGGCAGGATCGAGATCGTTGATGGCGTGCCCGCCCCGCTTGTCCCAGTGGCCGATGAGGTCGGCCAGCAGCGCACATCCCCAGGTGACCCCTCCTTCGAGGAAGCCGATGCGCAGCTCGGGAAACCGCCGGTACACCCCGCCGAGAAAGAGGGCCTTGCACAGGACCTCGTGGGCCCCGGCGATGCCGTTGACGTGATTGAACACGTAGTTGGTGATCGATCGGGCCGGGTGCACCTGCTGCAAGGAGCTGTGGAATGCCGGTGCGACCTTGTTGCGCACGCAGGCCTCCCACACCGGGTCGTAGTCAAAGGGGCTGTCGAGCCCGAAGACATCGAGACGCGAGCCCACCGGGGGTCCGTCCGCCGGTCCCACCGACCGAAATGCGTGTCCGGCCAGCACCACCGACTTGAAGCCCAGCTCCTGTACGGCGAAGTCGATCTCGGCCACCGCCTCATCCGGGTTCTGCATGGGAATGAGGGCCGCGGGCTCCAGCCGATCACGGTAGGGGGCGAACAACGAGGCGAAGTACCGGTTGGTGGCCCGGCAGGTGGGGGCGCGGAGCTCGTCGTCGGTGCTCATGAGAAAGCCCAGGGTCCAGGAGGGATAGATCAGCATGAAGTCGATGCCCAGCTCGTCCAGACGGTCGTACATCAAGCGGGGGAGGTGGGCTGTGGCCCGGTCTCTGGGGTCCGACACCGGGTTCCCCCACCACGAGGGCATGGAGCGCCAGCCATCGACCACCGCGGGCACCGATCGGTCGGCTTCGAACACGGCGGTGTCCAGTGCCTTCAGGGCGTGAGCCCGGAACCGGTCTCGGAGTGTGGCCCCACCCACCTCTTCAAGATAGGTCAGTACCTCGTCGTTCACCAGCGGCATGAACTCCATGAAGTGCCCATCGGCGTCCACGATCGGGTGGCCGACCTCCGAGCGGACATCAGCGGCGGTCAGCTTCCTGGTCGTGGTCATAGGTGAGTCCCTCCACACCCTCTCGCTAGTCGATGCGGCCCAGGTCGCGCGCCCAGGCCAGGTTCTTCCGGGCCGACCCCACGTGGGCAATGTGCACGACAAAGCCCTCGCCCTGGTTCGGGTCGCCGTGTTCGATGCGACCGGTGTCTCTTCCTTCGGCCTCGGTGGCCAGATGGTCCAGCTCGAGCCAGTAGGCGAGCTCGTCGTCGGTGGGCGAGAAGACCTCGTGCACCAGGGGGATGTGGTCGGGATTGCCGATCATCATCCCGTAGTAGCCGAGGTCGCGAAGCTCGGTGGCCCATCGTCGCAGGCCATCGAGATCGTCGCTGTCGCCGCCCCACATGCCGCTGATGGGGTAGCGGATCCCGGCCGCCTTGGCGTCGAGCAGGACCTTGGAGCGGAGAAAATGGGTCTCTCGGCCCTCCGCCGACCACCGGAAGCCCATCGCCTGGTGAATGTCGCCGAACCGGGAGACGGCTCCGCCCATATAGAGGACCCGTTCGGAGGCCATGGCGATGTCGTAGGCCAGGCGGATCCCCTGGGCCGTCTCCAGGATGGGGTAGATGATCTTGGACTTCAGGGGCAGGCCGGCTTCGACCTCCATGCAGTTGAGCAGGGCCTCGGCCCCGTGTACGTCCTGCGGCCCCAGCACTTTCGGCAGCAGTATCCCCGCCAGCTTCTCGTGCATGACCGGCCGCAGGTCCTTCAGGGTCTGGCCGGTGTCGACGGGCTGCACCCGTACGAACCAGAGCGGTCCCGGTTCGTCGGGCAGCTGGGAGAAGAACTCCGAGACGATGTGGCGAGCCCGCTCGCGGTCGGCCTCGGAGCACGGCGTCCGAGGCTCCTCGAGATCGATGACCACGGCGTCGGCGCCGTGGGACCGGGCCCGCGCCACCTGGTCGGCCTCGCTCCCGGGCACGAAGAGAACGGTGCGTAATGGTCGGCTGTGCGCTCGCTCGTCGGTCACAAGTCCCCCCTTGGCCCAGACCACAGCCTCGATCGGCTGTTCACGTTCGCACAGTAGCAATACATGGGTTGGCCCGGGCAGCCGAGGCTGTGGCGGGTCACGACTCGATCCGCTACGGCCTCACGCGGCGTCGACTCCGAGCGATCCCTCCCGACGTCAGGCGTATTGGCCGGTCCACTCCCCTCCCACCTGCTTGGTGGTGACGTTCAGGCGGTTCCACACATTGATCATGGCGATGTGCATGATCAATGAGGCCAGGGCCTGCTCGTCGTAGTGCTTGGCCGCCTGGTCGAAGACCTCGTCGCTCACCGGGTCGGGCCGGTCGCTGAGGCGGGTGACCGCCTCGGTCAGGGCCAGGGCGGCGCGCTCCGCCTCGTTGAAGTAGGGCGAGTCCCGCCACGCCGCCACCGTGAACAGGCGCTCGTCGGTCTCGCCCGCCTTCTTGGCGCCACGAGTGTGCATGTCGAGGCACACCGCGCAGCCGTTGATCTGGCTGGCCCGCAGGTGGACCAGCTCGATCGTCGTGTGCGGCAGGTCGCTCTGTCCCGCCGCGGTGCTGACCGCTTGGAGGGCCTCGAAGGCGCCGGGAACGGTCATCGCCGGGTTGCTGATTCGTGCTTGCATCATGTCTCCTTGTCACGTCCACTCGGTGTTGCTGTTCAGTGGCATGACCCCTGGCGACCAAGGAGTGTGACAGGCAGACGACTTTGATTGAGCGGTGGGCGGCTCGGCGCATCAACAGGGGTCCCTATCGATGAGGGACCTCGGCTCGAGGTAGTGGCGCTGGATCGGTGCCGGTCGATGCCGACGAAGGTGATGAGCGCTCCGGCGAAGAATGCCGTCGTCGACGGGCACGAGGGCCCCGGGTCCCCGCGACTGATCGCCCCATGTCAGCGCTTGGCTTGGCTGACCTCTTCGGGAGTGCGCATCTGCCCCGTCTCGGGATCGGCCGCTTTGGTGGCATCCATGGAGGCCACCTCTTCGGGGTCGACCCGAACCCGGAATACGGCACGGCCCCCTTCCTCATGGAGGGCGAAGTAGGCGTCCAGGTCGATCTCGTCGCCCACATGGCCCATGTTGCGCATGAACTTGGTGCGCTCGATGACGTGGTCAGCGTCGGGAAACTCCTCGGCCGCTCCGGTGATGACGACGAAGCGAACCGGGTAACGGTCGTTGTAGACGGTGACGCAGACCCGAGGATCCCGTCGGATCCTGAGCGTGCCCGACGTGGCCGGGTTCATGCTGAAGTAGATCCAGCCGTCCTGGTAGAGGTAGCCGAGCGGCACCCCGATGGGCGATCCGTCGCGCCGCAGCGAGCTGACGGTGGCGTAGCAGGGCCGCCGTGGGTCCCCGGCCAGGAACGCAGCCAGTTCGTCAGGGTCCATTGCCAACTGCGGGGGGAGCGCCATTGCTCGATTACAACACGCCGCCGGATCGGCGGGCAACGACGTCGGACAACGCCATGCTTTGCCTTGGCCTTCACGGTAGCGTGGCCAAAGTGACCCCGGCCGATCACGAGAACCCGGTATCCGCGGGCGAGGCGGAGGCGACATTCAAGCGCGTCCACGACCATGCCGACCGGATCTATCTCTGGGACTACGAGCGTTCGAGGACCCAACTGGTCACCCTGTACAACAAGGCCATGGGTTCCCAGTGGAACAGCCTGACCGATCTGGATTGGGATACCGCTGTCGATCCCGAGGGGCTGGTCGACCAGGGATCCCCGTCCATGCAGCTGTTCCGGGCCGCCGCCGTTGAGCCGGGCTCGCCCATCGCCCAGTGGGGTGATAGGGAGTTCACCGCCCTGGGCCTCGAGATGTTCAAGGCCTCGCTCAGCCAGTTCATGCACGGCGAGCAAGGGGCCATGCTCACCGCGGCCAAGATCGTCGAGACCGTGCCGTGGATCGACGCCAAGTACTACGCC
>DATMMO010000085.1:0-13275 GCA_035569695.1 Acidimicrobiales bacterium
CGGCACCAGTCGCTGTCTACCCTCCTCGTCGATCTGGTCCCATCCGCTCTCGGTGATGGGGGCGTGGGAACGAAGAAGGTGGTTCACAGTGTCTCTCCCTTGAGTGAGCCGATGGCGAGGGATCCGTCGCCGGGGCCGGTCTCCCCACCGGCCTCGGCCTCTTTCTCCACTTCGGTGACCGGTTCGGTGGTGAACAGGTAGGTCCGCAAATGTTGGTCCAGGACGGGGTCGTGGCGCCGCAACCATTCCAGAGTCATGGCCGCGTGCTCTTTTTCCTCGTCCCGGTTGTGAGCCAGCACCGCGGCCAGCTCACCGTCAGCAGTGGCGTCCACCCGCTGGTCGTACCAGTCGATGGCCTCCAGCTCTTCTTGCAGGGAGGTAATGGCTCGGTGTCGATCGATGGTCTGGGGCGAAAGCTGATCTCCGGGCTCGTGCAGTCCGGCGCTCTGGGCCATGGTCACGTCTCCTTCGGTGTGGTCCGCCTGGTGCGTGTTTCACCATAATGGGTGTGGGCCGGGAAGCTCTAGACGACGATATGGTCGGGCCATGGACTACACCCAACTCGGCCGCACCGGTCTCCGCGTCAGTCGCCTCTGTCTCGGCACCATGAATTTCGGACCCCAAACGGAGGAACCCGAGTCCTTCGCCATCATGGATCGAGCGCACGATCTGGGGATCAATTTCTTCGACTCGGCCAACGTCTACGGACAGACCAAGGGCCGGGGGGCAACGGAGCAGATCGTCGGGCGCTGGCTCAACCAGGGCGACGGGCGACGGGAGCGGACCGTGCTGGCCACCAAGCTGTATGGCGACATGGCCGAGTGGCCCAACGAGGGCCGGTTGTCGGCCCTCAACATCCGACGGGCCTGCGACGCCTCGCTGCAGCGGCTGCAGACCGACTACATCGACCTGTACCAGATGCACCACGTGGATCGGCTGACGCCGTGGGACGAGATCTGGGAGGCCATGGAGGTCCTTCGCTTCCAGGGCAAGATCCTCTACGTGGGCTCGTCGAACTTCGCCGGCTGGCACCTGGCCCAGGCCCAGGAGGCCGCGGCCCGGCGCAACCTGGTCGGCCTGGTCAGCGAGCAGTCCATCTACAACCTGTTGGTCCGGGACATCGAGCTGGAGGTCGTACCGGCCGCCATCGAATACGGACTGGGCATCATTCCCTGGTCGCCCCTCCAGGGGGGCCTGCTCGGTGGCGTGGTGGGCAAGCAGCGCGACGGGAGCCGACGCAGCAGCGAGCGGTCCCAGAAAACGGTCGAAGCCCACCGACCCCAGCTGGAGGAGTACGAGGCCTACTGCGAGGAGCTGGGCGAGGAGCCGGGGACGGTGGCGTTGGCCTGGCTGCTGACCCGACCGGGCGTCACCGGTCCCATCGTCGGTCCCCGCACCATGGAACACCTGGAGGGGGCGGCGCGAGCACTCGAGGTGACGTTGAGCGCGGAGACCCTCGAACGCCTGGACCGCATCTTCCCCGGGCACAAGACCGCCCCCGAGGACTACGCCTGGTAGAGCCGGGTGGGATCGGCGCCGGCGGTGGGTTGACCTCGGCCCTCCCCCGTTGAGTGGGTTGGACGATCGCCAGTATGTTCGGCCCTACTTATGCGCCTGGTCGATCCTGGGCCCGGGCGGCGTAGGGATCAGTCCCGGACCAACGGCTTGTAGCGCAAGCGGTGCGGCTGGTCGGCCTCCACCCCCAGGCGCTTCTTGCGGTCGGCCTCGTAGTCGCTGAAGTTCCCCTCCCACCAGCGGACGGCCGAATCCCCCTCGAAGGCCAGGACATGAGTGGCTATCCGATCGAGGAACCAGCGATCGTGGCTGATGACCACCACGCAGCCCGGAAAGCCGAGCAGGGCCTCCTCCAGGGCGCGGAGCGTGTCGACGTCGAGGTCGTTGGTGGGCTCGTCCAGCAACAGGACGTTGCCGCCGCCCTTCAGTACCTTGGCCAGCTGGACCCGGTTGCGTTCGCCCCCCGAGAGCAGCCCCACCTTCTTCTGCTGGTCACTGCCCTTGAACCCGAAGCTCGACACATAGGCCCGCCCGTGCAGCTCGCGCTGACCCACCACGATGCGATCGACGCCCCCAGTGATCTCGTCGAACACGGAGGCTTCGGGATCCAAGTCATCCCGGGACTGATCGACGTAGGCCAGCGCCACCGTGGCCCCCACGTCCAGGGTGCCGGCGTCGGGCTTGTCCTCGCCGACGATCATCCGGAACAGGGTCGTCTTCCCCGCCCCGTTGGGGCCGATCACCCCGACGATGCCCCCGGGGGGCAGGAGGAACGACAACCCGTCGATGAGGAGCCGTTCCCCGAAACCCTTGACCAACCCCTCGGCATCGACCACGCGGTCCCCCAGGCGGGGCCCGGGGGGAATGGTGATCTCCAACTTGTCGGACCGGCGCTCGGCCGCCTCGGACTCGGCCACCAGCTCGTTGTAGGCGGTGATGCGGGCCTTGCCCTTGGACTGGCGGGCCCGAGGGGACATGCGTATCCACTCCAGCTCCCGGTGCAAGGCGTCCTGGCGGGATTTGTCCGCCTTCTCCTCGCCGGCCAGCCGGGCTTGTTTCTGCTCCAGCCACGACGAGTAGTTGCCCTCCCACGGGATGCCGGCGCCCCGGTCGAGCTCCAGGATCCAGCCGGCCACGTTGTCGAGGAAGTAGCGGTCGTGGGTGACGGCCACCACCGTGCCCGGGTAATCCTTGAGGGTGCGCTCCAGCCAGGCCACCGACTCGGCGTCGAGGTGGTTGGTCGGCTCGTCCAGCAACAACAGGTCGGGCTGGGACAGGAGCAGGCGGCACAGGGCGACCCGTCGACGCTCGCCACCGGAGAGGGTGCTGACGTCGGCGTCCCCCGGCGGCAGCCGGAGGGCGTCCATGGCGATCTCGAAGGTCCGCTCCAGGTCCCACGCCCCGGCGGCATCGATCTTGTCCTGGAGCTCGGCCTGCTCGGCCAGCAGCTTGTCGAAGTCAGCGTCGGGATCGCCCATCGCCGCGCACACCTCGTTGAACCGATCGACCAGCGCCTTGGTCTCGGCCACCCCGTCGGCCACGTTGCCGGCCACGTCCTTGGTCGCATCGAGCTGGGGCTCTTGGGCCAGGAACCCGACGGTGAAGCCCGGTGTCAGCCGCGCCTCCCCGCTGAAGCCATCGTCCTCACCGGCCATGATCTGCAACAGCGACGACTTTCCCGAGCCGTTGGACCCGATGACCCCGATCTTGGCTCCCGGGTAGAAGGAGAGGTTGATGCCCCGCAGCACTTCCCGGTCCGGTGGATAGAAGCGCCGAAGATCTCGCATGGTGTAGATGTACTGGGCTGTCATACCGACCAGTGTGGCGCGGCCGGGCCCCGGGGGCGGAACGGGGCCCGTTCGGAACGGCACCGGTCGGACTTATGCTCCAGGCACCACGGCACGGCGATCGGGGAGGAGCGAGCTGGTGACAGGCGATGGCATGAGCCCCGCACCCGATCCCGATACCCAGGCCCCCGCGATCCAGGCCGATGACGTGGGCTCGCCCACCCTGACCCCGGCCCAGCTGGCCGAACTGGCCCCCTTCGGGTACGAGCGGGCCGTAGCCGTCGGCGACACCCTGTTCCGGGCGGGCGACGCCTCCTACGACTTCGCCGTCGTCCTGGAAGGGGAGGTCGAGGTGGTCCGGCCCGACGACACCGGTGACGTGGTCATCATCACCCACGGGCCGGGACGGTTCCTGGGTGAGCTGAGCCTGGTCACCGGCGAGCGGCCCTACCTCACGGCCCGGGTGACCGGTGCCGGCCGGATCCTGGTCATCGAGCCCGACGCCTTCAAGCGCATGATGGCCTCCAAGCCGGACGTGGCCGACATCATCTTCGGGGCCCTGGTGGCCCGGCGGGAGCGGCTCCAGTCCGGCGAGGGGGCCCGGGCGGTACGCATCGTCGGCTCCCGCTTCTCCCCCCCGGCGATGGCCCTGCGGGTGTTCGCGGCCCAGAACCACCTGGTCCATTCCTGGATCGATCTCGAGGACGCCGAGGATGTGGGCGTCCTCCTGGCCAGCATGGGCCTGCGTCCCGTCGACACACCGGTGGTGGTCACGCCCAGCGCCACGCTGCGCCACGCCACCGTGGGCCAGTTCGCCGAGCTGCTGGGCCTCACCTATCAGCCCACGCCCGGCTTCACCTTCGACCTGGTGGTGGTGGGCACCGGCCCGGCCGGCCTGGCCTCGGCCGTGTACGGCGCCTCGGAGGGCCTGTCCACGGTGTCGTTGGACGCGGTGGGATCAGGGGGGCAGGCCGGGGCCAGCTCCCGCATCGAGAACTACGTGGGCTTCCCCAACGGGGTGTCGGGGGGAGATCTCACCGGGCGGGCCGCCATCCAGGCCCAGCGGCTGGGGGCCCGTCTCAACGCCCCCTGCGAGGTGACCGGGCTCCGGGTCGAGCGGGGGTTCCACGTCCTGGTACTGGCCGACGGCAGCGAGATCCCCACCCGCGCCGTCATCGTGGCCACCGGGGCGCGCTACCGGCGCCTGGCCGTGCCCGAGCTCGAGCGATTCGAGGGAGCCGGTGTGTACTACGCGGCCACCGACCTCGAGGCCCGGGTCTGCGGCGGCCTCGAGGTGTTCGTGCTGGGAGGCGGCAACTCGGCCGGGCAGGCCGCCATCTATCTGGCCCAGCAGGGCAGCCGGGTCTCCATCGCCATCCGGCGCGACGACCTGTCGGTCAGCATGTCGCACTACCTGATCGAGCGGATCGAGGCCGACCCCCGCATCGAGGTGCTGACCTGTACCGAGGTCCGGGGGCTGGCCGGCGACAGCCACCTCGAGCAGGTCACCATCGAGCACACGACCACCGGTGAGCTCGAGACGGTCCCGTGCTCCGGCCTGTTCTGCTTCATCGGGGCCGTCCCCGCCACCTCGTGGCTGGGTGACGCCGTCGCCCTCGATGACAAGGGGTTCGTGCTCACCGACCGCTCCCTGCCCGAGTCAGCCCTCACCGATCCCTCCTTCGCCGGCCGGGCCCCTTTCCCGTTCGAGACCTCGGTGCCCGGTGTCTTCGCCGTGGGTGACGTCCGTTCCGAATCGCTGAAGCGGGTGGCATCAGCGGTGGGCGAGGGATCGAGCGCGGTGCGATCGGTGCACGATCACCTGGCCACCTCGGCGTGATCCCACCGGTCCCGCCGGGCGACGCCGTCGGCCGGCCGGTCCGCATAATCTGATCCCATGCCCAGTGATATCGATCCTTCTGTACCCCCCAGCGGCACCGGGTGCGCCGAGTGCATGGCCGTAGACGGCTGGTGGTTCCACCTTCGGCGGTGCGCACAATGTGGTCATATCGGCTGCTGTGACTCCTCGCCCTCACAGCACGCCAGCCGCCACTCGGCCGAGTCCGGGCATCCGTTGATCCGCAGCTTCGAGCCGGGTGAGAACTGGTACTGGAGCTACGTCACCCAGGAGACCTACGAGGGTCCCTCGTTGGCCCCGCCCGAACACCATCCTCTCGACCAGCCGGTACCGGGCCCGGCGGGCAAGGTCCCGCCCGACTGGCAGCGGCATCTGCACTGAGGGGTGGCGTCCCGGGTCGTCAGCTCGAGGCCTTGCGCCGGACCGGCATCATTGTCTCCACCACCGGATGGGCGGTGAAGTCGAGGACCAACTGATTGAACAGGTCCGGCTTTTCCAAGGGGGCGACGTGAGAGGCGCCGGGGATCACGGCCAGTTGTCCGGCCGGGAGCCGGCGGGCCAGCTCGTCGGCACTGGCCACGCTGATGAGGTCGTCGTCTCCCACCACGACCAGGGTGGGGGTCGACACCGTGGCCACGTCGTCCCACCAGTCGAATTCCTCGCTCCACAGGGTACGGACCTTGTCCCACACCTCGGGGAAGTGGGCCGGGCCATCGGGCGAGGCGGCGGCGTACATGGCCTCGAACATGGCCATCTCGTCGTCATCGGCGGGAAGCTCGGTCAGGTCGTCCATAGCTCTGGCTACGTAGCCGCCGCTGGAGACCGACGCACCGACCATGGTGATGGTCCTGACCAGATGGGGATCGGACACGGCCACCAGGAACGCCACCATGCCGCCGTCGCTCCAACCCACCAGGTCAGCCGGTCCGAGGTCCATGAACCGGAGGAACCCGACGGTCTCTTTGGCCATGGCCTGGTAGGTGATGGGACCACCGGGGTCGGGCGTGTGCCCGTGGGCGCGGCGCTCGGGGGCGATCACCCGACGGTGGGGGGACAGGCCGGCGAACTGCGGGGCCCAGCTCGAGTTGTCGGACAAGCCGCCGTGCAACAGCACGAGGGGCTGTCCGCTGCCCTCGGTCTCGTAGTAGACGGCCAAGCCGTCGATGTCGACGATCCCACTGTTCCGAGCGCCCATGAGCCGATGGTAACTGCCGGGTGAGGCGGGGGCCCGACGCCGTCAGCTGCGAACTTGTCGGGCCGGTCAGGCCAGATGGGTCACGTGCGGCGTGCCGCCGGCGATCAGCCGAGCTGCGGTGGCCAGGGGAATCGAGCAGACGGCGGGAAGGCGGAAGCCGATGCCCACCGCCTCGGCTCGGAGGTGCCCATGGTCGACGAAAACGCGAACCCAGTCCACCCGACGAAATCCGATATCCCTGGCCATCCGGTTCGATCGCACTCGTTCGCTCCCCGTGGACCCGATCCCTCAATATTAGGGATGGCTAATCTTTGTGTCAAGGGGTTCCAGCGGCATCCTGCCCAGGGTGGCCTGAGACTTTCCGGCGTCAGAGCGACGGTCAGAGGACCTGCTGTGACACGAGGGAGGCGATCTCGACATCGTCTCGGCCCAATTCCCGGAGGATCTGGACGGTGTGCTGGCCCACGGCCGGCACCGCGCCCATGACCGATGCTGCGCCCGACAGGTCGGCGGGCGGGCGGAGCGCCTCGACGACGCCCCCGGGCGTCTCGACTTCGGCCCATCGGTGCCGCCCCGAGAGGACGGGGTGCTCGACGAACTCGGCGATGGTGTTGACCCGGGCATTGGCAATGGCAGCCCCGTCGAGGAGCGTGATCACTGCTTTGGTCTCCAAGCGGCTGAGCACCGCCTCGATCGTCTCGTTCAGGGCTTCCCGGTTGCGGACGCGGCTCCAGTTGTGGACAAAGCGATCATCGGCGGCCAGGTCGGGCTGGTGCAGGACCAGCGAGCAGAGGGCGCGCCACTCGCGTTCGTTCTGGACGGCCAACACGACCATGCCGTCCGCCGTCCGGTACGGACCGTAGGGAGCGATGGTGGCGTGCTCGGCCCCGAACCGGGCCGGATCGGTGCCGCCGTAGCGGGCGTAGTTGGCCGGCTGCGACATCCATTCGCCCAGCGCTTCGAACAGCGACACGTGCACGGAGGAGACGACACCACTGGTGGCCCGCTGGAGCAGGGCGGTGAGGATTCCCGAGTAGGCGTACATGCCCGCGGCGATGTCGGCGATCGAGATCCCCGTGCGGGCGTGGTCCTCGGGCGTTCCCGTCACTGAGATCAGACCGACCTCACTTTGGATCAGCAGGTCATAGGCCTTGCGGTCGGCCCAGGGCCCAGTGGTCCCGTATCCGGAGATGGTGCAGGGGATCAGCCGCGGGTAGCGGGCGCGCAGCGCGTCGTTGTCCAGTCCTGCTCGCTCGGCTGCGCCCGGACCGAGGTTCTGGACAAACACGTCCGCCCCGGTCAGAAGCTCGTCGAGGAGGCCCCGGCCCTCGGGCGACTTGATGTCCAGGGTCAGGGACTCCTTGCCCCGATTCAACCACACAAAGTAGCTGGATTGTCCGAGCACCGTCTCGTCGTAATGCCGGGCGAAGTCTCCGACCGAAGGACGCTCGATCTTGATCACCCGAGCCCCCAGATCGGCCAGGTGCCGGGTGGCGAAGGGCGCCGCCGCCGCTTGCTCGACCGCCACCACGGTGGTACCGGACAACGGGGCCGGTCTCACCTCCTGCGTCGGGCCGACGGGTCCTGATCGCTCACTGACCATGCCGCAGCGTACTTGGGTGGGCGGGATGGACCTCAGGCCGGAGCGGCCAGCACCTCGGGATCGAAACGGAACAACCGAGCCGCCGTGTCGCGAAAGATCCTCTCGGCCTCGTCCGGCTCGAGCTGGGCCCCGAGCCGGTCGACGGTGGCACGCGAGTTGGGGTACGTGCCCTCCTCGTGGGGGTAGTCCGATCCCCACAACAACGCATCGACACCGGTGATGTTGATGTTCTGCATACCGACCTGGTCGTCCTGAAACGTGGCGTGCACCTGGCGCCGGACATAGAAGCTCGGGCGCTCCTCGAGCTGGGGCGTGATGACCGGCTTGGGCGGGCGGTTGACCCCGGCCAGGCGAGCCGAGCCCATCTTGTCGGTGGTGCCGTACCGGTCGAACGACTCGGTGTAGAAGTCGATGGTCTCCATCATCCACGGCAACCAACCCACGTTGTACTCGACGAAGACGACGTGCATCTCGGGGTGGCGCTCGAGCACCCCCGAGGTGGCCAGCAACGCCGCCGTCCGGGGGCCGACGGACTGGGTGGCCAACAGGTTGGCCACCGTCGCCCCCGGACCTCGGTACCAGATCATGTCGTGGCCCGTTCCCTGATGCATGACCACCGGGACCCGGGCCGCCTCGATGGCCTCCCACAGGGGTTCCCACCGGCGATTGTTGTAGGACGGCTCGGCCACGGTCGGGAGCATGGCTGCACCCAGGCCCAGGTCGGCGATGTGCTCGACCTCGGCCACGGCGTCGTCGATCCGCCAGGTGGGGATGACCCCGGCACAGCGGAACCGCGGGGACTGCCGCTCGAGCTGGTCGTGGATCCAATCGTTGTAGATCCGACAGGACACCTTGCCGTCGTCGGGGTCCTTCAGCATCCACACGTACAGCCCGATGGTCGGGAAGATGCACTCCCCGGCGATGCCCTCCTCCCGCATGATGGCCAGGCGATGGTCGGGTTCGAGAACGGCCAGGCGCTCGGCCTCGGACGAACCCGCCTTGCCGATGTGGGACCCGTCGAGGATCAAGGACCAGCCGCCGTCCTCGGTGGCCGCGATGCCCTTCATGGCCCGGGCCCGCATGGAGGGCGGCAGGTTGGCGCTCCAGAGATCACGGGGCTCGTTCACGTGCGAGTCGGCCGAGATCATTCCCAACGACGATGTCGACACTGCCTTCCCCTCATCTCGGCCCCGTAGCCGTTCAGCCGGCTCACCAGCAGGCTACTTCGGAGCCCACCTCGGGCATCGTGGGATGATGCCGGCATGCCCGGGCTCGAGTTCTGGACCGTCCGCCTGGCCCTGCCCGGGACCATCGCCGGTGCGGCCCGTCGGCTGGAGGACGAGGGGTGGCAGGGACTGGCCCTGGGCGACTCCCAGAACCTGGCCGCCGATCCCTACGTGGAGCTGGCCCTGGCCGCCCGAGCCACCACCACGCTGGGTCTGGCCACAGCAGTGACCAATCCGGTGACCCGGCACCCTGCCGTCACCGCCACCGCCATCGTCACCGTGCAGGCCGAATCAGGGGGCCGTGCCGTGCTCGGCATCGGGCGAGGCGACTCCGCTCTGGCCCACATCGGCATGGCCCCGGCTCCGGTGGACGTGTTCGAGCGCTACGTGGACCAGGTCCAGGGTTACCTGCGCGGCGAGGACGTCCCTTTCGATCGGTCATCGGGGCGAAGCCAGGAGATCCGGGGGGCCGAGACCCTCCACATGGCCGGCAGCCCCACCACCAGCAGTCTTCGTTGGCTTCCCGAGGGTCTGAGGAAGGTGCCGGTCGACGTCATGGCCACCGGACCCAAGGTGATCGGAGCCGCCGCTCGGGTGGCCGACCGGCTCACCTTCGCCGTGGGCACCGACCCCGGTCGGCTCCGCTGGGCCATGGACACCCTGGCCACCGCCCGAGCCGAGGTCGGCCTCCCGGCCCCGGGGGGCCCACCGGGCGTATTCATACCCATCGTCGTCCACGACGACCGGGCCACTGCCCGGCAACTGATCTCGGGCGCGGTGGGGTCGTTGGCCCGCTTCTCGGTCATGCACGGCACGGTGACGGGACCGACCAGCGACGCCCAGCGCCGAAGCCTCGAGGCCGTTCACTCCTCCTACGACATGAACAGTCACTTCCGGGACGGCTCGCCCCAATCCAAGGCGCTGACCGATGAAGTGATCGATTCCTTCGGCATCGCCGGCCCACCCGGCTACTGCATCGATCGCCTGACCGAGATAGCCGAACTGGGCGTGGCCCGCGTGGTCGTCGCCCCCGGTGCGGCGGCTCAGGGCGAGACCCGGGACGAGCTCAGGGCGGCTCGTCGCCGGTTGGTGGCCGGGGTGCTCCCCGCCCTGCGCTGAGTACGATTCGACCACACGGCGGCCGGTCCGAAAGGCAGCAAAGGTCCATGGACGATTCGATTGTGGTGCACCAAGCCGGCCGGGTTCGCCGGATCGTGCTCAACCGCCCGGACAAGCTGAACGCCATCACCACGGCGATGGGGAAGCGCATCTTCACCGAGATCGACAGCGCGGTGGACGACGACGACGTGGGTGTGATCGTGATCAGCGGAGCGGGGCGGGCGTTCTCCGCCGGAGCCGACCTGCATGAAGGAGGGGTCGACAACCGCGACGTGCTCCGGGCGCCGGCCGATATGACCGCCAACCGGGCCAAGGTGGCGGAGATCATGCGGCTGTGGGCGGCGCCCAAACCCGTCATCGCCCAGGTGCACGGCTACTGCATCGGCAGCGCCAACGACATCGTGGCCATTGCCGACCTGATCGTGTGCGGGGAGAGCGCCCGGTTCGGCATGCCCGAGGCACGCCAGTTCGCCCTCCCCCCGACTCTCGGGTTCTGGCCCTTCAGGATCGGCCTGGCCAAGACCAAAGAGCTGCTCTACACCGGCCGGTTCGTGGGGGGAACCGAAGCGGCGGCCATCGGGCTGGCTGCCACCGTCGTGGCCGACGACTCGTTGGCCGCCCATGTCGACGCCCTGGCCGCCACCATCGCCGAGGTGCCGGCGGACCGGTTGGCCGTGGTCAAGCAGGCGGCCAACTCGTGGTTCGAGGTCCTGGGCCTTCCCCAGGCTGCGGCGCGGGGGGCCGAGTACCACGCCCTCTACCACCAGGCCAGCGAGTGGGCGGCGCAGGGCGACCAACGGTCCCCCGAGCCACCATGAGCCAGCCCCCTACCTCCGGTATCCGTCGGGGCGTCGAGAGTACGATGGGCGTGATCGGAGGAACCATGACGAGCACCACCGAGCCCGGTCTCCGCATCGGAGAGCTCAGCGAGGACTGGAGCGGTGACGCACGGTTCTTCGAGTATTCCAAGGCGGCGAATCCCATCGGATCCGGTTTCACCTCGCGGGTACCGATCGAGACCTTCTCGGCTGCGCTGCACAAGGGCGGCGCCACCCGGGTCGTCCCCCTCGACCTCGCGGCCCCGCTCGGCATCACCGGTGGGCCGGCCACCAGCCCCGCCCTCCTGGCCAGCTTCGTCCACATCCGCCCGGGTGAGAAGGTGTCGACCGCCCCGGTGGCTACGTCCGAGCTGTATTACGCCCTCCGGGGCGAGGGCCTCTCGATCGTGAACGGCGAGGTCATCGGCTGGACGGCCGGCGACTTCATCACCCTGCCCGCCGGCAGCCGGTCGACCCACCATGCCACCACCGACGCTGCCCTGTACTGGGTCACCGACGAGCCGCTGCTGCGCTACCTCGGCGTCCGCCCCGACCAGCCGAAGTTCCGGGCGACCAAGTACGACGGCGAGATCGCCCGGGCCGAGCTGTCCAAGGCCCTCCAGGCTCCCCATGCCGCCGATCGCAGCCGGATCAGCGTCCTGCTGGCCAACGCCAACCAGGATCAGACCCTGACCATCACCCATGTCCTGTGGGCCATGTACGGCATCGTGCCCGCCCATTCCGCCCAGCGGGCCCATCGCCACCAGTCGGTCGCCCTCGACCTGTGCGCCGATTGCCCACCCGGTTGCTACACGCTGCTCGGGACCCGACTGGATGGCCAGGGCGAGATCGTCGACCCCATCAGGGTCGACTGGTCCCCCGGGGCCGCGTTCACCACCCCTCCGGGGATGTGGCACGCCCACTACAACGAGTCCGATCACGACGCCTGGATCATCCCGGTCCAAGACGCCGGGCTGCAGACCTACCTTCGCTCCCTCGACATCCGCTTCGCGCCCCCGGCTGCGTCCGGGGAGAACGGGCGCAGCGGTTGACCGGCTCGGCCGGTACCAGCGCGCCGGGACCAGGGTTGTCATGGCCAAGTTGACCAGAGGCTTCGCCGGACGAAGGCGAGCGGCCAGGGATGACCGGCTCCCGCCGGGACAATATGACGCCGGGAGTCAGTGGCCGGTTCTGACCGCCGAGGTCACTCCGACGGTGTCCACCGATACGTGGTCTTTCAGCGTCGAAGGACTGGTCGAACGCAAGACCTCCTGGACGTGGGACGAGATCCGGTCCTTGCCCCCGTCCACCTTTGTCGGCGACATCCACTGTGTGACCACATGGTCGAAGCTGGGCATGAACTTTGCCGGCGTGTCGATCGACACGCTGCTGGAGTCGGCGCGCCCGTTGGCCAGCGCCTCCCACGTCATGGCCTTCACTCACACGGGCTACACCACCAACCTGCCCCTGGCCGACGTGACCGGCGGCCGGGCCTGGGTCGTCTGGGAAGTGGACGGTCAGCCCCTGCCTCGGGAGCACGGAGGGCCGGCCCGACTGCTGGTTCCCCACCTCTACTTCTGGAAGAGCGCCAAGTGGGTGGCGGGCCTGGAGTTGCTCGACCACAACGAGCCCGGGTTCTGGGAGCAGAACGGCTACCACGACCGCGGGGATCCCTGGCTCGAGCAGCGCTACCAGGGCGACTGACGGGATGGCTACCCCCGACGGGCCCGGTCCGTGGCAGACGGCCACCGTCGTGGCCGTCACGGTCGAGACGGCCACGGCGAAGACCTTCCGCCTGGCCTTGGCCGGGCCAGCTGCTCATCTCGCCGGCCAGCACTACCTGGTCCGCCTGACGGCACCCGACGGGTACACGGCCACCCGTTCGTACTCGGTGGCCTCGGCTCCTGACGGATCCAACCAGTTCGAGCTCACGGTGGAGCGCCTGGAGGACGGCGAGGTCTCGACCTTCCTGCACGACGTGGCCGAGGTGGGGGACGAGCTCGAGGTCCGTGGACCCATCGGGGGCTGGTTCGTGTGGACGGGCGACGCCCCCGCCGTGCTGGTCGGAGGAGGGTCCGGTGTGGTCCCGCTCATGGCCATGGTGCGCCTGGCCCGGTTGCGCAACCGCTCCGACCTCATCCGGCTGGTGGTCTC
>DATMMO010000086.1:0-2598 GCA_035569695.1 Acidimicrobiales bacterium
CGAGCCGGCCGACGACGAGCTGGACGGGGATCGGGACATTGCTGGCGGAGGAGTCGGCACCGGCGGGCCCGAGAAGCGCCCCAACGTTCTCGTTCGCCTCTATCGGGGCGAGACCTCCTTCGACTTCATCGGCAAGCGGAAGTGGTGGTTTGCCATCTCGGCCATCATCATCCTGGCCGGGGTGATCTCCATCGGGACTCGCGGACTCAACTTGGGGATCGACTTCAAGGGTGGTCAGTCGTGGACGGTCTCGAACACCCAGCTGACCGTGGCCGAGGCGACCACTGTCGCCGAGAACGCTGGCGTCAATCAGCCGACCGTGGTGTTGCTCACGAACCAGCTCAGCCACACGAAGTCGGTCCAGTTGCAGGCCGATCTCAATTCGAAAACGTTGAGCGAACGACAGGCCATCGAGCAAAAGGTGGAGAGCGGCCTGGCCAACGCGGCCCACATCTCCGTCAACGACGTTTCATTCAGCGACGTGGGAGCCACCTGGGGCGGGCAGGTGACGTCCAAGGCCATCGAGGCCCTGATCGTGTTCTTCATCGCCGTGGTCCTCTACATCTCCCTGCGATTCGAGTTCAAGATGGCCGTCGCTGCCCTGGTGGCAGTCATACACGATCTCTTGATCACCGTCGGCGTCTATTCGCTCACAGGGCTCCAAGTCACTCCGGACACGGTCATCGCGGTGCTGACCGTGCTCGGGTACTCGTTGTACGACACCGTGGTTGTCTTCGACCGAATAGCGGACAACGCGAAGGGCCTCGGCGCGTCGGGACGCATCACCTATTCCCAGACCGTGAACCTGTCCATGAACCAGACCCTGGCCCGATCGATCAACACGTCCCTGGTGGCCATCGTCCCCGTGCTCTCGGTACTCGTGGTGGGATCGTTGCTGCTCGGGGCGACCACGCTCGAGGACTTCGGACTGGCTCTGGTCATTGGGCTCACCAGCGGCGCGTACTCCTCGATCTTCATCGCCTCGCCACTCCTCGCCATCATGAAGGAACGTGAACCGCGCTACGTCACCATCCGCCAACGCCTCGAAACCCGAGGCGATCGGCTCGGCGTGCTCACGCCCTCCTCGGTGGCCGCCATGACCACTGCGGGAGTCGGTCGTACCGGTGGGCGAGGGCGGCCCCAGGCCTCCGGCGTGATCCGTCCCGGTGCGTCCCGATCTCCGGCTCGCCAGCCAGCGGGAACTGGGGCGGCACGCCAGGGTGCTTCCAAGGGAGCGCCGGTGGCCAACCGGTCGGGCCCCGGGGCCTCGTCGGGAGCCGGCACGAACCGGCCGCCGGGCACTCGTCCCCCGCCTCGTCCCCGCAAGGGGAAGGGCAAGGGCAGCAAGGGCAAACGGCGCTGACGGGTGGCGCGTACATCGCTGACCAGGACGGGCAACCGTCGCTGACCAGGACGGGCAAACGTCGCTGACCAGCACCGGCTGACTGCACAGTGTGGGCGCATTCCAGTCTCGACCCCTGCTCGCCACGAACCGAGGGCGGCGAGATGGTTCCGATGCGGGCCGCCCTCCAGGTACCGTGTAGGCATGGCGTTGGCTGCGCGAACCCCTGTGGAGGGGACCGAGACGAAGGGGCAAGAGCCCCAGGTCGAGAGCGCGCTGGAGCGGGCTGAGGCCGATCTGCTGGCCAAGGTGATCGAGGCGTTCCTCCGCCGCCATCCGGGCGAGGACACCGGAATGATCGAAGGTGCGGCAGAGACGGCGGCCGTGGCCCATGCCGGACAGACGCGGCGGTCCGGTGAGCCCTACATCACCCATCCCATTGCCGTGGCTGGCATCGTGGCCGAATTGGGCCTCGACACCCAGACCATCGCCGCCGCCCTACTGCACGACGCGGTCGAGGACACCGGCGTCACCACCAAGGTCATCAAGCACGACTTCGGTGATGCCGTGGCCGCCATCGTCGAGGGCGTGACCAAGTTGGACCGGCTCCAGTTCGACTCCAAAGAGGCGCAACAGGCCGCCACCGTCCGCAAGATGCTGGTGGCCATGGCCGATGACTGGCGCGTGCTGATCATCAAGCTGGCCGACAGGTTGCACAACATGCGCACCCTCTCGGTGATGCCGGAATGGAAGCAGCACCGGACGGCCCAAGAGACGCTCGACATCTATGCCCCTCTGGCCCACCGGCTCGGCATCCAGGAGGTGAAGTGGCAACTGGAGGACCTGGCTTTCGCCACCCTGCACCCCAAGCGCTACGCCGAGATCGAACAGATGGTGGCCAGCCGAGCGCCCCTCCGGGACGAGTACCTGGCCCGGGTCCTGGTGGCCGTGCGCGAGCGGCTGCACACGTCGGGGATCAACGCCGAGGTGACCGGACGGCCCAAGCACTTGTGGAGCATCTACGAGAAGATGGTCGTCCGGGGCAAGGAGTTCGACGACCTCTATGACCTGGTCGGGATGCGGGTGATCGTCGAGGCGGAGAAGGACTGTTGGGCCGCACTGGGCTCCATCCACGCCATCTGGCCCCCGGTCCAGGGACGGTTCAAGGACTACATCAACTCGCCCAAGTTCAACCTGTACCAGTCGCTGCACACCACCGTCATCGGGCTGGACGGGAAGCCCATCGAAGTCCAGGT
>DATMMO010000087.1:0-2044 GCA_035569695.1 Acidimicrobiales bacterium
TTTTCATCCGACTGTTCGGACGCTACAATACCGTTACCTCACTCCGCAGTCAACAAGCCGCTCGTGTCGGCCGGGGGAGATCGGTTGGGTCACACGACCCATCGGAGACCAGGGAAAGCAGGAGGTTGGCCATCAATCCGCCGCTGGAATCGCCACAGCTGTCCGACCTCGTCACCACCCCTGAGCGCGCTTCCGGATATGTGGCGGCCGGGTATTGGCAGGGCGTGACGCTACTCGAGCGCGTGGCGCAGCACGCACAGGCCATTCCCGACAACATTGCCTCGGTAGACCGGGACGGGACTCGCCGACGCTCCTACGGTGAGCTCTACGGCGACGCCGCGGACCTCGCGTCTCTGCTGCGTGAACGAGGCGTCAGCGCCGGTTCCGTGGTGTCAGTTCAGATGCCGAACTGCTACGAGGCCGTCGTCATTGCTCTCGCCACCCAGATCCTCGGCGCCGTGATCAATCCGTTACTCACCATCTATCGATCCCACGAGCTGCAGCACGTCTATGACACAGCCCGGCCGCTCGTGCACTTCACCCCCGTCTCGTTGACGTCGACAGACTTCCGCGCCATGGCTGACGACGCCGCCGGCATGGCTTTGTGGCATCCGGTCCATGTCGCAGTAGACCTCCATAGCGAAACGATGGCGTTTCACGACTGGTTCAAAGACATAGGTGCGATCGACGGCGCTGCGATCGAGGTCGCCGAAACCCGATGGGCGCATGGTGCCGGGCAGCTCGAGCCGGGGCGGCGTGTGTCGGAACTCATCTTTACGTCCGGAACCGAGGCAACGCCCAAGGCAGTCATGCACACCGAGGACACCGCCAACTTCAGCGTGCGCACGGCGTACACCGGGCTCGGGCTCGGGGCCGACGACGTCGTCTGGATGCCGTCACCCATCGGTCACTCCACCGGATTCAACTATGGCGTCCGGTTTGCCCTCTACCACGGCCTTAAGCTCGTCCTCCAGGACACCTGGAACGCCGAGCGTGCCTACGCCCTGCTTGGGGCCGAGCGGTGCACGTACACGCTCGCCGCCACCACGTTCCTCCACGACCTTGTGCATTACACCCAGGACCACAATCTCCGGCTGCCGCACTTCCGGACCTTCGGGTGCGGGGGCGCTCCGGTGCCCGACGCCCTGGTTCGGGCGGCGGCGGACCGGGGCATCACCGTCCTGCGCCTGTACGGGGCGACGGAGTTCCTGGTAGCCACCTGGAACCGCCCCGGATCGACGGCCCAGCAACGGGAACAGACCGATGGCATCGCACTCGACGGCGTCGAGATCGCAGTCCGCGATGTGGAGGGGATCGACTGTCCTGTAGGCCAGCCCGGTGAGGTCTACGTACGTGGTCCGAGCACTTGCGTAGGGTTCTTCGCCGATCCGGAGCGGACGGCTGTATCTATGGATGCCAACGGGTGGTGCCGATCCGGAGATCTCGGGGTTCTCGACGACGACCACTATCTGACCCTGGTAGGTAGGAAGAAGGACATGGTTATACGGGGTGGAATGAACATCGCTCCCCGAGAGATCGAAGAAGCGCTGATCGGGTTTCCCGAGGTGTGGGCGGCGGCCGTCATTGGCCTGCCGGACGCCCGCCTGGGCGAGCGCACCTGTAGCTGCCTGGTCCTCCGGCCGGGTCAGACCCTCGATCTGGCGACGGTGGTCGAGCGCTTACAAGTACAGGGGTTCGCCAAGTACAAGCTTCCCCAAGAGCTCAAGTTCTTTGACTCCTTTCCGATGACCCCCTCGGGCAAGATCCAAAAACACGAGCTCAAGCGGCAGATCGAAGCCGACCGTGCTTGAGGCGATCGGCCAGGACTTGGACAGCGATGACCCGGTCACCTGCGAACTGATTGTCATCGACGGCGACCAGAGGGCTGCCCTACTCACGCTGGCTCGGCCCGACCGGCTGAACGCCATCGACTCGTCGATGTTGGCCGCCCTGGACGCGCGCTTCGACGCCCTGTCGGCCGACCCTTCCATCCGCATGGCCATGATCACCGGTGCCGGGCGAGCCTTCAGCGCCGGCGGGGATC
>DATMMO010000088.1:0-13716 GCA_035569695.1 Acidimicrobiales bacterium
CGTCGTAGCCCGGTCCCTCTGGGCCGGCGCCGTCGTAGCCCGGTCCCTCAGGGCCGGCGCCGTCGTAGTCCGGTCCCTCAGGGCCGGCCTCGTCGTAGCCCGGTCCCTCAGGGGCCGCCTCGTCGTAGTCCCGAGAGGAAAGAGGCTCCTCGCTGGGAGACGGAGACGAAGACGGCGACGGCCACCGTGACGGGGACGCCGACAGCCCGACCTCGGATCCAGGTGGTGCTGCGACCTCCATAGCAGGAGCAGATGCTGGCGCTTGTGCAGCCGCCTGCGGAGGCGCAGACGCGGGCGCTTGTGTAGCCGCCTGCGGAGGTGCGGCCGCGGGCGCTGACGCAGGAGAATCGGCGGTCGCGTCGGGCAGTTCCAGCGAGGCTGGATCATCCTCACGCCGTGGAACCTTCTGGCTCACTACCTTCGATGAGCCCCCCGGTGCCATCGTCACACCGTAGAGCGCATCGCCGGCCTCCATGGTCCGCTTCTGGTGGCTCACGATGATCAGCTGGGCGTCCTCACGGAACTCGTGGACCAGGCCCAGGAAGCGGTGGAGGTTCACGTCATCGAGCGCCGCCTCCACCTCGTCCATCAGGTAGAAGGGCGACGGCCGGCTCTTGAACACAGCGAAGAGGAAGGCCAGCGCCACCAGCGAGCGCTCACCGCCCGACAGCAGCGAGAGCTTGCGGACGTTCCTGCCTGCCGGCCGAACCTCCACCTCGACACCGGTCTCGAGCAGGTTCTCGGGGTCGGTCAAGGACAGGCGCCCTGTCCCACCGGGGAACAACGTGTCGACCAGGTCGGAGAAATGCTCGCGGACGTCGGAGAAGGCCGAGTCGAAGACAACCATGATCTCCTCGTCGAGCGTTCGGATGATCTGCTGCAGCTCGCGCCGAGCCTTTCGCACGTCTTCCACCTGGGCTTCGAGGAACTGGTGTCGCTCGCCCAGCGCCGAGAGCTCTTCGAGAGCCAGCGGGTTGACCGGGCCCAGCTTGGCCAGCTCGGCCTCGAGCTGGGCGACCCGGGTGGCGGGGTCCACCCCTTCGGGCAGCTCGGGCTCCGGCGAAGCCAAGGCCTCCTCGGGCTCGCAGTTCAGCTCCCGGTGCAACGACTCGACCACGGCATCCCGACGGATCGACGCCTCGGCCAGCTCGAGCTCGATCTTCTGCAGGCGACTGCGGTGTGCGGCCAACTCGTGCTCGGCCGCCGATCGCTCCCGGCGCAATGTCTCCAGGCGCTCGCCTCCGGCCCGGACCGCCTCGATCTGGAGCCGGTGCCGATCCCGGAGCTGCCGGAGGGCCTGGTCCAGCTCGAGCTGCGCCCTGCCGACCACGCCGATCAACCGCTCGACCGCAACCGCGTCGGCCTCCAGACGGCGCCGGCGTTCGGCCGCCTGCTGCCGTTCGTCGGCATGGCCGGCGAGCCGGCGCTCCACCTCCATCAGACGCTCCGACAGGACCCGCCGACGCTCGACCAAGCCGGCGGCGCGCACCTCCCATGCCTTGCGCTGCGTGGCGGCGGCGGCGATGCGCTCGTCGATGCGCACCCGCTCGGCTCGTGCCGCCTGGGCCTGGTCGGCCGCAGCCACCCGGGCCGCGTCGAGGACGGGGATCTCGGCTTGGAGGTCGGCCACCCGAGCCGCGTCGCGCTCGATGCGCTCGTCGAGCTCGGTGTACTGGCGGCTGGTCTCCTCGATCTCCGCGGTCATGCCCGACCGCTCGTTGGTCACCCGCCCGAGGGCGTTGCGCGCGCTGAGGTGGGCTCCCTCGTTTCGGTCGTCGCTTCGCACCGCTTCGGCGGCAGCGGCCCGGGTCTCTTCCATGGCCTCTCGGGCCAGCCGGCGCTCCTCGACGGCCCGCTCTGCCTCGCCCTGGGCCCGCTCCGCCCGCTCCCGAGCCTCGTCGACCACGGCTGCGGTGACGACGCCGCCCCCGGCCCGAACCCGCCAGCCCGAGGCCGAGAACCGGTCGCCCTCTCGGGTCACCACCACCAGTTCGGGACGGTCCAGGGCCAGATCGATGGCCCCGGTCCACCCGCCCAGTGGGCACACTGCGTTGGCCAGCAGCGTGTCCAGTAGGCGATCCAGGCCGGCCACGTCCCGTCCGCGCCGACCCCGAACGTGCGCCCGAACCGGTTCGCCTGGAACCGCGTCGCCTGCAGCTGCGTCGCCTGGAACTGCGTCGACTGCCCCTGGGTCGGCAGAGGAGGCCGAGGCGGAAGAGGAGGAGGCCGAGGAGGAGGTGAAGGGGGCAGCGCCCGAGCTGGACCCGCCTACGGCGGTGTGCAAGGCCAGGACCGCCCCGGTGGCCTCACCCTGGCGCAGCCGGGACAGCGCAGCGCGGGCCGAGTCGCTTCCGGAGACCACCACGGCAGCCAGGGACGCGCCGGCAGCCGCCTCGAAAGCATCCTCCCAGCCCGAGTCCACCTCGACCAGGTCCAACAGGGTGCCGACCACACCGGACACGCCGGCCAACAGCTCGGCGCCAGCTGCCCCACGAGCCTCGTCCAGCGCCTTGGCCAGGGCATCGGCTCGGGCCGCTGAGCGGTGGTGCTCCTGTTCAGCCTGGCGCAGCGACTCCTCGGCCGTTTCCAGCCGTTGGGCCGCGGCGGCGTGGGCCTCCTCGGTCTGGGCCACGACCACCTGCAGGCGCTGGCGGGTCTCCTCGGTCTCAGCCAGCCGCTCGGTCAGCTCTTCTTCCTCGCGCCCCAAGGTTGCCGCTCGCCGCTCGAACCCGGCCAGCCGCGAGGTGACCTGCTCCAGCGTGCGCCGATCCCGCTCCAAGCCCCGCTCGGTGGAGCCGAGCTGTCCCCGGGCCACGGTGACCGCCTCTTCGGCCTCCCGCAGCGCCGAGCCGTCGCCTCGCTCGTCCAGGTGGGCCTGGAGCTCGGCGGCCAGTGCCGCTTCGGTCAGGGTCAGCTCGTCCTCTTCGGGCCCCAACGTCTCCGACTCGGCCTCGGTCGCCTCGAGCTCGTGACCCAGCCGCGCCCCTTCGGCCTCAAGGGTGGAGACCACGTCGGCATCGGCAGCGGCATCGAGCGCCTGGGCCAGGCTGCGCTGACGTTCCCGCAGCACCCCGGTCAGCCCCCGGGCCCGCTCGACCAGGCCTTCCACCCGGCCCAACGACGAGGCCAGGTCGGCTTCGCGCTGGGCCGAGAGCTCGTCGGTCGTCCGACTGGTCGCCGCATCCAGGTCAGCCAGCGAGACCCGCAGCCCTTCCTCGGCCTCCCGCAGCTCGCCCTGGTTCCGGGCGCCGTCGGTGCGGCGACGATCGAGGGCGGCGATCTCCGTGCCCGCCTCGTGTAGTCGGACGGCGCGCAGCTCGTCGGCCAGCTCGGTGTGAGACCGGGCCGCCGCCGCCTGCCGTTCCAGAGGACGGATCTGGCGCTTCACCTCCCTCACCAGATCAAACAGGCGCTCCAGGTTCTCATCGGTGGAAGCCAGCCGGCGCTCGGCCCGCTCCCGCCGGCGCCGGAACTTGAGCACCCCGGCCGCCTCCTCGATGACCCCGCGACGGTCCTCGGGACGGGCGTTCAAGATGGCATCGAGCTGGCCCTGGCTGATGATCACGTGCTGCTGGCGGCCCACGCCGGTGTCGGACAAGAGCTCTTGGACGTCGAGGAGCCGGCAGGGGGCCCCGTTGATGGCGTACTCGCTGTCACCCGAGCGGAACAGGGTGCGGGTGATGGTGATCTCGGCCAGGTCGGTGGCCAGCTTGCCCGCGCTGTTGTCGATGGTCAGGCTGACCTCGGCCCGGCCCAGCGCCGGACGGGAGGCGGTGCCCACGAAGATGACGTCCTCCATCTTGGAGGAGCGCACCGTCCTCGGGCCCTGAGCCCCGAGCACCCAGGCCACCGCGTCCACCACGTTGGACTTCCCGCTGCCGTTGGGGCCGACGACGACGGTGATGCCCGGCTCGAATTCGAGCACTGCGGCATCGGCAAAGGACTTGAAACCTTTGAGGGAGAGGGACTTCAGGAACACCGGGCGCTCACCCTATCGGCACTGGCGCGGCCAGCGAGAAGGGCGGTCGAACAAGCAGCAGGACGGGCGCTGCTCACACCTGGCAGTGCTCGCACAGATACGTCGACCGCCCGCCCGATTTCACCTTGATGATGGTGGCGCGGCAGCGTCGGCAGGCCTGGCCCTCGCGGTCGTAGACCTGGTGCTGACCCTGGTAGTCCCCGACCTCGCCGAACAGGTCGCGGTACTGCTCGTCGGCCAACGAGGAGCCACGGTGCTTCACCGCCTCGGTCAGGGTCTCCACCATGGCCCGGTACAGCCGGCGAACCTCCTGGGAGGAGAGCGAGTTGGACAGGCGGTCGTAGCGGAGCCCGGCGGCGAAAAGGATCTCGTCGGCGTAGATGTTGCCGATGCCGGCGACGAACTCCTGGTCCATGAGCAGGGCCTTCAGCCCGGCCCTCTTGGAGGCCAGCATGACCCAGAACTTCTCCCAGCTCATGACCTCCTCGAGCGGATCAAACCCCAAGTGGGCCAGCTCGACGATGCCCTGTCCATCCTCGGGGGCGGCGGCCACGAAGAGCTCGCCGAAGGTCCGGGGGTCGACGAAGCGGAGCTGGCCGCCTTGGGTGAAGGTGATCACCACGTGGGTGTGGGGGGCCTTGGGCTCCTTGACCATCTTGGCCCGTTGGAGCTGGCCGCTCATCCCCAGGTGCACGACCAGGGTCTCGCCGTCGTCCAGCCCCAGGAGCAGGTACTTTCCCGCCCGGTCGATCGACTTGATGGTGTGGCCCTCGAGACGGGCGCGGAAATGCTTGGCGCTTGGATGGCGCCGAACCGTCCGACCGTTCCGTACTTCGACCCCCTTGATCTTGCGCCCCACGACCTCGCCCTGCAGGTCGCGCCGGATGGTTTCCACCTCGGGAAGCTCAGGCATCCCTTCCGCCTCTCTTGTCCCCCATGGCACCGAGAGCGGCCTGAGCGGCCGCTTGCTCTGCGTCCTTTTTGGATCGCCCCTCCCCCACGCCGAGGTGCTGGTCAGCAACGTACACCGTCGCCACGTACCGCCGGGCGTGATCAGGGCCTTTTGACTCGATCTGATAGCGGGGAACGCCACGCCCCGATGCCACCGACTCCTCTTGCAGCCGGCTCTTGAAGTCGAACGCTCCTGGTCCGGCGATGGCCAGCTCGATCCTGGTGGCCAAGAGGTCGTCGATGAGCCGTCGGGCCTCCTCGAACCCGCCGTCCAGGTAGACGGCCCCGATGACCGCCTCGATGGCGTCGGCCAGGATGGACTCCTTGGCCCGGCCCCCCGAGCTGTCCTCTCCTCGCCCTAATCGCAGGTGGGGACCCAGATCGATCTCCGCCGCCACCTCGGCCAGCACCCGGGTGTTCACCACCGAGGCCCGCACCTTGGCCATCCCACCTTCGGCCAGGTCGGGGTAGTTGCCATAGGTATGGTCGGCCACGACCAGCCCGAGGACGGCGTCGCCCAGAAACTCCAGGCGCTCGTTGGAAGGCACACCGCCCTGCTCGGCACACCACGAGCGGTGTGAAAGGGCCTGGTCCAAGAGGCCGGCATCGGTAAATCGGTACCCGATGCGCTCGACGAGGTGCCCAGCCAATGGCTGGGGCGGTTCGGCGACGTGCGTCACCGTCCGGGCTCAGGCCCCTTCGAGCTTGGTGTGGACGTAGTCGACGGCGTCACGTACGGATCGAAGCTCCTCGAGATCCTCATCATCGATGCGGAACCCGACGGAGCGCTCACCGAGTTCTTCCTCGAGGGCCTCCACCAGCTCGATCAAGGCCAACGAGTCGGCGTTCAGGTCCTCGGCAAACGACGAGGACTCGCTGATGCTGCCGGGCTCGATCTCCAAGATGTCGGCGAGCAGGTCCCTGATCATCTCGAACACCTGCTGACGGTCGAGCGGACCCTTCTCCACGTGGGTCTCTGCTGGCACGGCATCTCCTGGGTCTGGTCGGGCAAACGTGCCCGTTCGGCAGCCACGATTGTACCGGAATTTGCCCTAACTCCTGGACATATCCGGCGTTCGGCCTGGTCAGAGGGGCCGGCCGAGGTTGGCAGTCAGGGGCGTGCTGTGATCTGTTGATATTTTCTTTGTTGTTTGGAGTTGTTTGGTGATGGTCAGTAGCTGTGGTCGGTGCTGCGGGTATTGCTATTTGTCCCCGGCGGCGGTTGGGGCAGCCGCGGCGGTGGGGGCAGGAGCACTGTCGGTGTTCTCGTGGGCCAAAACGGTGCGGACCAGGTTGACCACGTCAGGCCCGGCCTTGGCCACCGAACCACAGTCGAACGGCGGCTGGGGGTCGTACTCTATGGCCAGCTGGATGGCCTTGGCCACGTCCTCACCGGCGATCAACCCGGCCAGGGTCAGGGCCATGTCGATACCGGCCGACACCCCGGCGGCGGTGATGACTTTCCCCCGCACCACGACCCGCTCGTTGGCGTAGCGAGCACCGACCGACTCGAGGAGGTCGGTGGCGCTCCAGTGGGTGGTGGCATCGAGCCCGTCCAGCAATCCGGCGCCCCCCAGCAGCAGCGAGCCGGTACACACCGACGTCGTCCACTGTGTGGTCTCGTGGATCTGTCGAATCCAGCCCGTCAGCTCCGGTCGGCGCATCAGCGACCGAGTTCCGGGGCCACCGGGGACGACCAGGACGTCACAGCTCTCGACCTCGTCCAGGCGGGCGTCGGCCGTCAACGCCAGCACGCCGGTGTCGGCTCGCACCGGTCCGGTCTCGGCCGCCACGAAGACGAGATCGGCGCCGGGTAGGCGTGAGAGGACCTCGTAGGGGCCGACGGCGTCGAGGGTGGTGAAGCGGTCGAAAAGGGGGATGACGATGCGCATGGGATCTCCTCGCTGTGGGGTCGGGTGCCGTAGAAGTCGTGGTGGGAGGGAGGTGGTGGGTCAATTCGTGGTGGGTCAATTCGTGGTGGGAGAGGGTGGTGGGTCAGTTCGTGGTGGGTCAGTTCGTGGTGAGAGTGGAGCCGGTCTCCGAGCCGCCAGCCAATCCCTCGACTAGCCCGCCTTGACCGCCACTTCCATCTGGTCGAGACCGGCCAAGATGGCCTGTTGTCCGGCCTCGTCCAGGATTCCGTAGGCGGCACCAACCAGACGATCCGTAAGCCTGTCCGCTGCCGCCAGCTTCTCTCGCTCGGTGTTGCCGATCTCGGGAGAATCGTCGTCGGTCCAGCCGAACATGCCTACGTCATTGGGGCGTCGCATGAAGTGCGCAGCCTTGGCATCGAGTCCGTAGCCGCGAACGGCGATCAGGTGGGCGCTCCCTCGGAATTCCCGCAGTACGGAGACCAGTTGCATGGCCCGACCGGGTAAGTCGTCTACCAGCGGCTTGGCCCGAAACCCCGAGTAGAGGGCGAGCCCGATCGGATCGGCGGCGTTGTTGATGGCATCGGCAGCAGCACAGAACTCTGCCAATCCGTCCAGGTCGGAGAACCGTCGCCGGCCGAGTTCGGCACTGCAGGCAAAATGGGTGCGAGCGGCCTCACGAGGGGCCACGATCGCCTTGCCCGAGTCCCACATGTCGGCAACCAGTGCCGGATTGAAGTAGCCGAACGCGCTGACTACGACGGGAGCCTCCACGTCGCCGAGCACTCCGCCCCGACCCAGAAAATAGAACCGGAACCCGTCGAGCCCGAGCGCCTTCCCCTGCTCCAGGGTCTCGGGTACGAAGTAGTAGGCCCAGCCCAGGTCATTGATTCTGGCGCTGACATCGGTGACAAACGTGTCGAAGGTCATGCAAACACCGTAGGCGGCTCGATGCGGCCGAGGCGGCTCGATATGGCCGAGGCGGCTCGATGTTGTCATGGCTCGGTTTGGCCCGATGGGGCGGGCCCGGGCTCGATGGGGCCGGCTGCAGCCGTTTCTGGCCGAGCTCGGGCTCGATGGGGCCGGATGCAGTTCGAGCGCTGCCGGAGCCTATGTCCGGGCGTTGACCAGGCTCCCGGCGGCCATGGCCAAGTACTCCAGCAACAGCTGCTCGTCGTCGGGCTGCATGCCGGCGGCCCGGACCGATGCGGTCATGTGCCGCAGCCATGCTTCCGCCTCAGCCTGCCCAATGACGAACGGCACGTGTCGCATCCGCAGGCGGGGGGCGCCCCGCTGCTCGTTGTAGGTGCTGGGCCCACCCCAGTACTGCATCAAGAACAGCGCGAGATGCTCCTTGGACTCGGTCACGTCCTCGGGGTACATGTGGGCAAGGAGGGGTTCGTTCACCACTTCGGCGTAGAAGCGCTCGACGAGATCGACAAAGAACTGCGCTCCGCCCCACCGCTCGAACGGTGTCGGCTCGGGCTCTCCTCCTCGTCTGCGAATTTGCACCTGACGACTGTACGTCCCCTGCGGTTAGCCTTGGATCCGGCCCGGGGGCAACATCGCGCTCACCGAGCGATCTGGGAGGTCCTCTGTGTTCGAATGGTCCGAGGAACAGCTGGCAATCCGGGATGCCGTCCGTCGGTTCGTCGAGTCCGAGGTAGTCCCCAACATCGACGCCCTCGAGTACGGTGACCTGCCGCCCTACGACGTCATGCGCAAGCTGTACGGCACGTTCGGCATGGACCAGATGGCGCGGGACCGGTTCAAGAATCAGCTGGAACGAAAGACCAGCGGCACTGCCTCGGGCGGCGGAGCGGCCGCGGCCACCGGCCAGCCAGCCCGCTCGAGCCATTCGGACGACCGAGGCGACGGTGGCGCCGCTGCTCTCGCACTCATCCCCATCATCGAGCTGTGCCACTACTGCCCGGGCATCGTCACGGCCATGGGCGTGAGCGTGGGACTGGCCGCCGGCACGGTCATGAAGCGGGGGACGCCGACCCAGATGGAGCGGTGGGGACTCGACCTCTTGACCCTCGACAAGATCGGGGCCTGGGCCATCACCGAGCCTGACTCGGGATCCGACGCCCTCGGGGGCATGAAGTCCTCGGCCCGCCGAGACGGTGACGAGTACATCCTCAACGGGAACAAGACATTCATCACCAACGGCCCGTACGCCGACACCATGGTCTTCTACGCCAAGCTCGATGATGGGAGCGACACCCCGATCCGGGACCGCCAAGTCCTCACGTTCGTCCTGGACAAGGGGATGGACGGCCTGGAGCAGTCCAAGCCCTTCCGTAAGATGGGCCTGCACTCCTCCCCCACCGGCGAGCTCTTCTTGTCCGACGTCCGGGTCAACAAGGACCACCTGCTGGGCGAGAGCGAGGACGAGGGCGATGGCGGCGGCCGGGAGTCGGCCAAGGACAACTTCGTGCAGGAGCGGGCCGGACTGGCGGCCATGGCCCTCGGCCTGATCGAAGAGTGCCTGAAGCTGTCGGTGGAGTACGCCAAGGACCGCAAGCTCTGGGGCACCCGGATCGGTGATCGACAGCTCATCCAGCTGAAACTGGCCAAGATGGAGGTGGCCCGGCTCAACGTGCAGAACCTGGTCTTCCGCCATATCGAGATGTCGGCGGCCGGCAAGAGCCTGTCGCTGGCCGAGGCGTCGGCCATGAAGCTCTATGCGGCCCAGTCCGCCTCCGAGGTGGCCATGGAGGCCGTGCAGCTCTTCGGCGGCAACGGGTACATGTCCGAGTTCCGGGTGGAGCAGTTGGCCCGAGACGCCAAGGTCTTCCAGATCTATGCCGGGACCGATGAGATCCAGGTCACCCACATCGCCCGGGACCTGCTCAACCGGTAGCCACTCAGCCCTCGGTGAGGAGCTCAGCGCACGGTGATGGGCTCAGCACTCGGTATCAGGCTCAGCCCTCGGCAGCCGCTCAGCACTCGGTATCGGGCTCAGCCCTCAACAGCCGCTCAGCCCTCGGTGAGGAGCTCAGCCCTCGGTGGCAGCCACCTCGGTGACCGCATCGGCCACATGCTCCACCAGACCGGCCACGGCCAGGTCGTGGGCCACGGTGATGGCGTTGACCATGGCAACCGCCGAGGAGGACCCGTGGCTGATCACACAGACACCGTTCACCCCGAGCAGCATGGCGCCCCCGGTTCCCTCCGGATCGAGCTCGGCCGCCAGAGGCAAGAGGTGCGGGTACAGGACGTCCGCCGCTTCCTTCACGCCGTCGCGGGCCAGGATCTCGGTCAACGCCCCGATGAGGAACTGCATGGAGCCCTCCATCGTCTTCAGGGCCACGTTCCCAGTGAAACCGTCGGTGACGATGACGTCGGCCGCGCCGTGGAAGAAGTCCCGACCCTCGACGTTGCCGATGAACTCCAGGCCCGGACCGCCCGTCCCGGCCGAAAGCAGCGCGTGGGTGTCCTTCTCCAGAGGAGTTCCCTTCGACTTCTCCTCGCCGATCGACAACAGGGCGACGGTCGGCCGTTTCACCCCGTAGCGCTCGGTGGCGAATGCCGCCCCCATCTGGGCGAACTGCACCAGCATCTGCGGGCTGCACTCGGCGTTGGCCCCCGAGTCCAGCAGCACGCTCGGCGGTCGATCGGTTCCCGGATTGGGGATGGGGGTGGCGATTGCCGGGCGGATGACTCCGGGCAGCCTCCCCATGCGCAAGAGGGCGGACGCCATCGTCGCCCCCGTATTACCGGCGGACACCATGGCCATCGCCTTGCCATCCCTGACGGCCTCGGCCGCCCGCACCAGCGAGGAGTCCTTCTTGCGGCGAACCCCCTGGCCCGGGTCGTCGTCCATGCCGATGACCTCGGAGGCATGCAGCTCGGCCAGACCGCCGATATCCACCAGCGCGTCGGGTCGGCCCACCAGAAGCACGGATATGCCGGACTCCTCGGAGACCCGGCGGGCGCCAGCGATGATCTCGCCGGGGGCACGATCGCCCCCCATGGCATCGACTGCTACCGGGAGAGCGGCGAACGCCTCACCGGTTGGTCGCTCGCCGCCGCGAGCCACTAGTCGACTTCGATCGCCTGGCGACCTTTGTACCACCCGCAATTGGGGCAGACGACGTGGGGGAGCTTGGCGTGTGTGCACTGCGGGCACACCGAGCGCGCCGGGGCACGCAACACCCAGTTGGATGCTCGGCGGCTGCGACTCTTCGACTTGGAGGTCTTCTTCTTGGGGACGGCCATAGGAGCGGTATTCTACGCCTCTCCGGCCGACCTCTCGTCACGCAGGGCATCGAGTGCCGACCACCTCGGGTCGACGGGCTGCTCGCAAGTGCACTCATCCTCATTGCGGTTGATCCCACACTGGGGACAGAGACCCCGGCAGTCCGGGGCACACAACGGCGCGAGCGGTAGCTCCAGCAAGACGGCGTCCCTGGCCAGGGGCTCTAAATCGAGCTCGTCATGGGCCAACGGGTAGGCCTCGTCATCCACGTCGGTCCCGCCCTCGGCGACGAAGCGTTCCCGTACCTCGGTGCGGACCTCGCCCACGACCGGACCACCGCAGCGACGACACTCTCCGGTCCACGGGGCCTCAACCGTGCCCGATGCCATCACCCCGCCGGGATACGAGGACAGCGTGACCGCCACGCTGACCTCCGCACCGTCAGGGACCGCTGACCCCATGGTGGCCAGGTCCTCGATCGGAGCCTGCCGGAGCTCACGCCGGACCGTTCCCGCCACGCGACCGAGCTTGGCCGCAGGGACGATGAAGGGCCGGCTGTCCGACCGGTTCCGGGGCCCGCCGGCGCGATCGGAATCTGAACCCATGGCGACTGGGTGGCGATGAGGCGCAGACTGCACCGAATCCACCCCGCTCAGTCGAGGTCCTGGTCGAAGAAGCCGTCGGGATCCTCCACCGAACCGACACCGGCACCGGTCTGGCCGGCGGTACCCAGAGCTCCGGGCTCCCCGGTTGATGCGAGAGGGGACGCCAGCGACGTGTCCCCTTGTTCACCGATCTCAACGGGAGGAATCGGGGAAACCTGAAGCTTCTCGCGACCGGCCCGGACGGTCTTCAGGGTCCGGTCCAGGACGATCTCGAAGCTGGCCAGCTTCTGGTCGGCGTAGTCCTCGACCTCGTGGCGCAGTCGCCGGGCCTCCTCGTTGGCATCGTCCAAGATGCGCTGGGCCACGTGGTTGGCCTGCCGGACGATCTCGGTGCGCTGGACCATCCGCTCGGCTTGGACTCGGACCTCCTCCAACAGGACATCGGCCTCACGGGACTTCTCGGCAATGAAGTCCTCCCGTTCCTTTAACAGCCAGCGGGCCTGTCGGAGCTCGTCAGGCATCTGCTGCAATGCGTCCTGCAACAGCTCAGCCACCTCCTCCTTGGAGATGAGCACCGATGCCGACAGCGGCATCTGCTTGGCGTTCACGACGAGGTCCAGGGCCTGTCGGACGAGGGTTTCGGCGTCGCGCTCCTGGCCCGCCGCCCGCTGCTGGTCGAGGTCTTCGAACAACTCACTCACCAGCGAACTTCTCCTGGAGCCGGAGGGCTACCACCTTGGGAACGAAGGCATTCACGTCGCCGCCGAAGCGGGCCACCTCACGCAAGAGGCGCGAGGCGATGAAGGAGTGCGCCGAGCTAGTGGGGATGAACAGCGTCTCCACTCCGGACAGCTGCTTGTTCATCTGGGCCATCTGCAGCTCGTTCTCGAAGTCCGACACGGCGCGGAGACCTTTCACGATGGCTGTGGCCCCCACGTCGTGGGCCACGTTCACCACCAGGCTCGACACCGACACGATCCGCACGTTGGCCAGATGGGTC
The DNA here is from genome assembly GCA_035569695.1 of Acidimicrobiales bacterium. Lineage (GTDB taxonomy): Bacteria > Actinomycetota > Acidimicrobiia > Acidimicrobiales > RAAP-2 > DASXMT01. The sequence continues at coordinate 12,611 of DATMMO010000088.1, forward strand.
AGCGACTCCTCGAGCATGTCCTTGCGCTCTTCGAGGTCGAAGAGCACCTGGCTCTTCTGCGGGTTTCGGAGCGCGGCCACGACGACCTCGTCGAAGAGGCGGGCCGCCCGCTCGATCACCTCGAGGTGACCGTTGTGCACGGGGTCGAACGATCCTGGAATGAGCGCGATCCTCACAAAACACCTTTCTCCGTGACCAGATCTGGTCGGGCCACTGTCACGAGCGTACTGCCATAGTGCCTGGTTTTGATGACTCTCCACCCCTCTGGCGGGACAATTTCTGAACCCGATTCCAAGATGGCAAGGTCGGCAGGAAGCTGCCCGATGAGCTCGGGCCAGCCGTCGAATGCATACGGGGGGTCACAGAGGATCAAGTCGTAGCGAGACACGGTGGTAGATGCCCAGTTGCCGACGTCGGCACGCACCAGCGTGGCGTCGCCATCCCGCTCGGCGTCACCCAGGCCCACCGCGGCCAGGTTCTCCCGGATACACGACATCGAGGCCGGGTCGTTGTCCACGAAGGTGACCGACGCCGCCCCGCGTGAAAGGGCCTCGATACCCAGCCCTCCGGACCCGGCGAACAGGTCGGCCACCAACAATCCGTCGACGCCTCCCAGGCTGTACAGGATGTCGAAGATGGCCTCGCGTACCCGGTCAGAGGTAGGCCGCACCGTCTTCGACGGCGGGGCATGGAGCCGCCTCCCCCGCAGCTCACCACTGATAACACGCACGGAAACAGACTACCGGCGGACCCTGGTAGCCCTGCCCGCAGGGGCCAGGTTCGACCGGCTGACCCCGCCAAGCAACCCGCTCAGCCCGCCGCACCGCCTCTCAGCCGCCCCGCCCGACGAGTCACCCGCCAGCCGAGCCTGCCCGACTGCCCGACTGCCCGACCTCGATCATCGGGCCCAAAGCAATCTTTCAGCTCTTGAAGAGGAATTCGGCCTCGTCGTCGTCGATGAAGAGGCGCAACTCGTCCTCGAGCAGCTGATTGTCACCGAGCAGCGGATCGTCGGCCACGATGGACACTGCCGCTTCGCGGGCCTGGAGAACCAGATCCCGGTCCCGCAGCAGGGAGGCCAGCTTCAGGTCGCTCCGACCCTTTTG
>DATMMO010000089.1:0-15218 GCA_035569695.1 Acidimicrobiales bacterium
CGGCCCGCGGTAGGGAAGCGAGAGCTCCGATCCGTCGTGGCTCACCGCCCCCTCCCGATCGAGGACCTTGCGCACGATGGCGATGTAGTCCCGCAGGCGAGGGGTGGGATGACCCCAGGGTTGGCCGTACCATCCCTCGACGATCTGCGGTCCCGAGACGCCGATCCCGATAATCACCCGGCCCCCGCCGGCCATGGCGTCGATGGTCATGGCGTGCATAGCCAAGGTTGCCGGCGGCCGGGCAGCAAGCTGGGCGATTGAAGTGCCCAGCTTGATGCGACGCGTATATGCGGCCAGATAGGCGAGGGGGGACAGTGCGTCGGCCCCGTACGCCTCCGCCGTCCACACCGAGTGGTAGCCAAGGTCGTCGGCTGCCTTCACGAGTTCCACCGGCACGGAGAGCGTCGCAGCTCGGTAGAGATTGAGGCGGATGCCGAGGTGCATGGAGAGTCCGTTTCTTGAGGAAGCGGACCACCGGGAGCAGGATGTCGAACCAGGCGTTGGCCCGCCGAAGCGCCCCGTACTGTACCGAACTCGTCCGGTGGACGTCCCGATCGGCTTCTCGGACACCGCGAAGTCGCGCATGGTGACGTGAACCAGGGCACCCACGCAGATCTCCAGGAACCTCTCGATTCCCGCCCGGTGGCACCGGGTGGCAGGATGCAACCACCGCGATGAGGCGCGTCCCGCGTTGCGCGGCCCCGAGCCGACACGATGAACTGGTCGCCGGCCCCACTGTCGATCAAGGATGGTCGTCAAACCCATGAACTTCGATGAGAGCCCCGAAGACGCCACCTTCCGCCGCGAGGTACGGGCGTGGCTGACCGAGAAGGCCAAGCCTCGCACCGGCCTGGGCGACTGGTCCCTCGACCACGAGCATCCCGACTACGTGCGTCGGTGCCGGGAGTGGCAGCACACCCTCTACGAGGGAGGATGGGGTGCCATCACCTGGCCCCAGGAGTACGGCGGACGGGGCGAGTCAGCTTGGCATCAGACGATCTTCAACCAGGAGGCGGCCCGGTTCGACGTGTCGGTCGGAGCCTTCGCCGTGGGCATCGGCATGTGCGGACCGACCCTCATCGCTCATGGGTCGGAGGAGCAGAAGCTTCGGCATCTCGGCGCCATGCTCCGAGGGGAGGAAGTGTGGTGCCAGCTCTTCTCCGAGCCGGACGCCGGCTCGGACCTGGCCGGCCTCAAGACCCGAGCCGAACGAGACGGCGACGAGTTCGTGGTCAACGGGCAGAAAGTGTGGACGTCGGGGGCCCAGCACAGCGACTGGGCCATCCTGATCGCCCGGACCAATCCTGAATTGCCCAAGCACCGTGGCATCACCTACTTCCTGGTGGACATGCGCTCCCCCGGGGTCGAGGTCCGCCCGCTCCGCCAGATCACCGGATACGCCCATTTCAACGAGGTCTTCCTCACCGACGTCCACATTCCGGTCGGCAACGTCGTCGGCGTCGTCGACGGTGGATGGGCGGTCACCCACACGACGATCGCCAATGAGCGGACGCTGATCGGAGGGTCAGGGCAGGGGATCACCTTCGATCAGGTCCTTCATCTGGCCCGGGCGTGCGGGCGGACGTCCGACCCGCGGATCCGTCAGGGGTTGGCCGCGTTCTACGTGCGGACCGACCTCCTTCGCTTCTTGAATCTGCGGGTCCAGACAGCGCTGTCACACGGGCGCATGCCGGGCCCGGAAGCGATGACGACCAAGTTGGCCGTGTCGCAACACTTGACGGCAATGGGCGATTTGCTCATGGAGATCGAGGGGGCGGCGGGGATGCTGAGCGGCGACGACGCGCCCGATGACGGCCGGTGGCAGACCGCGTTCTTGAACCAGTGGATGTCAAAGCTCGGAGGCGGCACCGACAACATCCAGCGCAATATGTTGGGCGAGCGGGTCCTCGGTCTCCCCCGGGAGGCTCGTGACGATAAAGACGTGCCATTCAAGGACACGGCCACGCCGCCGAGCCGCCCCCAGGTTCCCGCTTGACGCTCACTGACGGAGCGACTTCCGCTCAGGCGTCGACGGTCACGCCCACCAACGAGGCCATGGTCCCGCCCATCACCTGGCGCAGCTCCTCGTCGGGCAGTCCCTCGAGCTCGTCCACGTAAGTGATGGGATCGGACATGCCCTCCACGTGGGGGAAGTCCGAACCGAAGAGCACGTGATCGGCTCCCAGCAGCTTCACCAGGCCGACCGGGTCCTCCTCGTGGAAGGGATGGATGTACAGGTTCCGCTTGAACGCCACCACCGGGTCCTCGGGGAAGGCCTGGGGCATCTTGTTGTAGGCATCCTCGAGCTCGTGGAGCAGGGGACGGACCCAACCGCTGCCGTTCTCGATGAGGGCGATCCGAAGCTTGGGGTTCCGGGTCAGCGCGCCGTGGCAGACGAGGGCGGTCACCGCGTCCCTGATGGCCCGGTCGTGGGTGGCCACCATGGAGAAGGGCTGCGGCTTGAAGGCCAGCATCTCGCCCGATGTCCCCTCCCACTCGTTGGCGTACTGGTTGTAGCCGCTGTCCGACGCATGCATGGTCACCAGCACGTCGAGTTCGATCACCCGCTGCCAGAACGGGTCGAACTCCTCCAGGCCGAACGAGCGCGGTCCCTTGTACCCCGGAACCGGGGCCGGGCGGATCAGGATGATCTTGGCCCCGCGCTCCACGACCCACTCGAGCTCGGCGATGGCCTTTTCCACCACCGGCAAGGTGATGACGGGCACAGGGAAGATCCGGTTCTCGTAGTTGAAGGTCCAGTGCTCGTGCATCCACTCATTCAAGGCGTGGATGACGACGTGGGTGAGATCGGGATCGTCCTTCATCCGCTCCTCGACCAGGCTGGCCAGGGTGGGGAACATGGTGGCCCACCGGATGCCCTGCTCGTCGAGGAGCTCGAGCCGGGCCGCCGGCTCCCGGAATGCCGGTGGCGCGTCGATGCCCCGGCCCAGGATCTCCCGGTAGGACTTGCCCTCGGGGTTGCCGTGCTTGAAGTACTCCTCTTGGGCGCCGGGCTTGCCCACCCGCTCGAAGGTGGGATTGGGGATGTACTCGCTGATCTGGCCCCGCACCACGATCTTGGTCCGGCCGTGCACGTCCACGTAGTCGATGGCGTGCTTGTACCCGTCGGGCAGATACTTGGTCAGCGCCTCTTTGGTCTCGTACATGTGGTTGTCGGCGTCGAAGACGGGAAAGTCAAGGTCACGTGACGGCATGTGGTCTCCTGGTCGAGGCACCCGATCGGTGCGTCATGGCGGCGCGGGCTTGCGCCCGCCGGTACCCCTGCGTTTAACATGATAATAGTGTCTCAGCACAGATTCAATCGCCGCCAGGAACGGGCGACGCGACGGTCGGCGACGGCCGGCCGAAACGAGGGGCGTCACCGCCCTCGGCGAAGGGGGTTCCATGCCTGAACTGGTGTTCCGCCATCTGGACGACATTCCGTGGCAGGAGGTGCGGGCCCAGATGCACGGCGATCGTCGGGTCGCGGTCCGGCTCAAGTTCTTGGAGATGGCCGACACCCGCTCGGTCATCTACACCGAGTACGACCCCGGTCTGGTGCTCGAGGAGCACGGTCATAGCAGCGACCACGTGATCTTCGTGACCAAGGGTTCGCTGCGCATTGGCGACGTGGACTGCACGGCGGGGATGATGGTGCTGTTGGAGCACGGCGCCAGCTTCGGACCGTTGGTCACCGGCCCCGACGGCGCTCAGCTCATCGAGTTCTACACCGGAGACGTCACGCCGGTTCCGACCGACCCCGAAGGCTATGAGCGGCTCCTGGCCAGCGAGGGCATCGTCCGGGTTCCGTCTGACCTGGAGCGCGGTCAGTAACAGCGCGGTCGCACCGAGCGGACGCCGAGGAGAGGGGAAACCATGACATCGCCGAGCACCGAGCAGGGGGGCATCGACGGGGAGGACCGACCGGCGCCGGTGGCCCTGGTCACCGGGGCCAGCCGGGGCATCGGCAAGGCCATCGCCGTGCACCTGGCCCGCGCCGGGTTCGACGTGGCGGTGGCCGCCCGGACCATGGCCGACGGCGAGGCCCGCGAGCACTCGTCGACGGTGAAGCGCTCCGACACCCGTCCCCTGCCCGGGTCGGTCGCCTCGACCTCGGACCTGGTCGAACAAGCCGGGGGCCGCGCCCTTCCCGTCTACCTCGACCTGTTGGACCGGGCCTCGCTCGGCGCCGCCGTGCGAACCGTCGAGGAACGGTGGGGCCGGATCGACGTCCTGGTCAACAACGGGCGCTACATCGGCCCCGGCCATATGGATGCATTCCTCGACACCCCGACCGAGCTGCTCGACCGCCACCTGGAGGCCAACGTCATGGCCCCGCTGGTGCTGACCCGGTTGGTCCTCCCCGGCATGCTCGAGCGCGGCTCGGGCGTGATCGTCAACCTGACCTCTTTGTCCGGTCTCAGCGACCCACCGGCTCCGGTCGGATCGGGAGGATGGGGGCTGGGCTATGGGATGTCCAAGGGCGCCCTGCACCGGGTGGCCGGCGTCCTGGCCGCCGAGCTGGGGGACAGGGGGATCCTGGCCTTCAACCTGGACCCGGGCTTCGTGGCCACCGAGCGCATGGTCATCGACATGGCCGATTTCGGGTTCGACGCCAGCTCCGGGGCACCACCGGACGTCATCGGGGCGGCGGCGGCCTGGCTGGTCACCACGCCCGAAGGACCGGCGATGAATGGCGGCCATATCCAGGGCCAGGATGAGTGCCGGGAACGCAATCTGCTCCCCGGATGGCCGTGAGCCGTCGGGTCCTCCGACTGGTAGACCCAATTGTCAGTTACTGGTAGCGTGATTCCAACCGTCAGTTCCCATGGGGCAATGAGGGGCAGGACCGCGGCGCGCGGGGGTCGTGCCTTCTCCTCGAACCGCTGCAACTCGGAGGTGTGATGCTCGATTACGTGATCAAGGGTGGAACGCTCGTCGACGGCACGGGCGCCGCCCCCCACTCCGGCGACGTCGGTATCCGGGGGGACCGGATCGTGGCCGTCGGTGAGGTCGACGAGCAGGCCAAAGAGACGATCGACGCCGACGGCCAGTTGGTCACCCCGGGGTTCGTCGACCCCCATACCCACTACGACGCCCAGCTCTACTGGGACGGCTACGCCACACCGTCGAGCAACCACGGCGTGACCTCGGTGATCGGGGGAAACTGCGGTTTCACCTTGGCTCCGCTGAAGTCGGTCGACGCCGACTACACCAGGCGGATGATGGCCAAGGTGGAGGGCATGCCCCTCCAGGCCCTGGAGAACGGGGTCGACTGGAAATGGGAGACCTTCGGCCAGTACCTGGACGGGCTCGAAGGTCGCATCGGGGTCAACGCCGGATTCCTGGTCGGGCACTGCGCCCTTCGCCGCTACGTGCTCGGCTCCGAGGCCGGGGAGCGCCAGGCGACGGCCGACGAGGTGGTCACCATGGTGACCCTCTTGAACCAGTCCCTCGATGCCGGCGGCCTGGGCCTGTCCACCAGTCGCTCGTCGACCCACAACGACGGCGACAACCGGCCCGTGCCCAGCCGGGCCGCGTCCGAAGAAGAGGTGCTGACCCTGTGCCGGACCGTGGGCGAGCACCCGGGCACGACGCTCGAGGCCATCGTCGAGGGTTGCTTGCGGGGGTTCTCGGGCGACGAGATCGAGTTGATGGCGGCCATGAGCGCCCAGGCCAACCGGCCGCTCAACTGGAACGTGCTCTCGGTGCAGGCCTCGGATACCGACAAGATCGACCAGCAGCTGCTGCCGTCGGAGCGGGCCCGCCAGGTGGGGGGTCGGGTCGTGGCCCTGACCATGCCCATCTTTGCCGACAACAACATGAGCCTGGGCACGTTCTGCGCCCTGTGGCTCATCCCCGGCTGGCACGACGTGCTGTCCCTGCCCCTGGCCGAGAAGACCCAGCAGTTGCGGGACCCTTCGGTGCGGGCCGGGATGGTGGCCGCGGCCCAGGGCACGGTGTTCGAGCGCCTGGCCGACTTCTCCAATTACCGCATCGGCGACACCGTCGCCCCCGCCAACCGGAAGTACGAGGGGCGGTTGATCACCGACATCGCCCGGGAGTTGGGTGTCGACCCGGCCGATGCGCTCATCGACATCACCGCGGCCGACGAGTACAAGACGGTGCTGTGGCCCCTGCCCACCGCCGATAGCGCGGAGGACTGGGCCGTGCGCCGGGACCTGTGGGGGCACCAGGACGTCATGCTCGGCGGCTCCGACGCCGGCGCCCACCTCGACCGGATGCTGGGGTCCCCCTACCCGACCCGGTTCCTGGGCGACACCCTGCGCGGCCGCAAGTTGGTCCCCTTGGAGCGGGCCGTTCAGCTGATGACCGATGTACCGGCCCGACTGTTCGGCCTGCGCGATCGGGGCCGGCTCGAGGTGGGAGGGTTCGCCGACGTGGGCATCTTCGACCCCGACACCGTCGACAGCGGCCCGGCCAAACGGGTCTTCGACCTGCCCGGGGACAGCCTGCGGCTGACGTCCAAGTCGATCGGGGTGACCCGGGTCTTCGTGAACGGGACCCCGACCATCGAGAACGGGGAGTCGACCGGGGCGCTGGGGGGAACGGTCCTGCGTTCGGGCCGAAACACCGATACGGTCGCCACGCACTGAGCCATGTGGGCAACATGTAGGGACAGGACATGCTCGAACGGGAACCTCGAGAGAGGGACACGAGAGGACAGACCATGACAGAAGTACCTCGGATCATCTCGGTGGACGACCACGTCGTCGAGCCTCCGGACCTGTGGTCGGCCCGGCTGCCGGCCAAGTATCAGGACCGGGGCCCGCGCATCAAGCGCCAGCGCATCACCCTGGGCGGAGCCACCACCGGCGGGGGCACCATGAGCTGGGTCGAGGACAAGGACGGCGCCTGGTCGGACGTCTGGTACTACGACGACCTGGTGTCGCCGCTGATGATGCTGTCGGCCGCGGTGGGCTTCGACGAGGTCGGTTTCAACCTGACCACATTCGACGAGATCCGCAAGGGGGCGTGGGACAAGCACGAGCGCCTGGCCGACATGGCCGCCAACCACGTCGACGCGGCCATCTGCTTCCCCAACACGCTGCCCCGCTTTTGCGGTCAGACGTTCTTGGAGCGCGAGGACAAAGAGCTCGCCCTCTTGTGCGTCAAGGCCTACAACGACTGGATGATCGACGAGTGGTCGGCGGGCGAGGCCAAGGGCAAGCTCATCCCCTTGACCATGATCCCGTTGTGGGACCCCGACCTGGCAGCCGACGAGGTCCGTCGCTGCGCAGCCAAGGGCAGCTTCGCCGTGACCTTCCCGGAGAACCCCCACCCGCTGGGCCTCCCTTCCATCCACGACAAGAACGAGTTCTGGAAGCCGTTCTTCGAGGCGTGCGAGGAGACCGGCACTGTGGTGTGCATGCACATCGGCTCGTCGTCCAAGATGCCGAGCACCGCGCCCGATGCCCCGTTCATCATCAGTTCCACGCTGACGTTCCAGAACGCCATGGGGTCCCTGTGCGACTACCTGTTCTCGGGCACCCTGGCCAAGTACCCCAAGCTGACCATCGCCTACTCCGAGGGCCAGGTGGGCTGGATGCCCTACATCCTCGAGCGGGCCGACAAGCTGTGGGAGGAGCGGAGCGACAACAGCTTCGGCACCTGGCTCCCCGAGCCGCCCTCGAGCTACATCGCCGGCCGCGTCTACGGCTGCATCTTCGACGATGCCACCGGGCTGCGGAACCGCGATGTCATCGGCATGGACCAGATCTGCTTCGAGACCGACTACCCCCACGCCGACTCGACGTTCCCGGTGTCCAAAGAGGTGCTGACCAAGATCTGCGCCGAGGCCGAGCTGAACGACGAGGAGATCTACAAGCTCACCCGGGGCAACGCCATCAAGGCGTTCGGCCTGGAGCGGTTCGGCATCACCAGCTGACCGTCGCCGCTGAGCTGGCCTTCGGGGATGCTCTTCTGAGCCCCTGGCTGGTCGACGAGGGTCGACCCATCCTGTTCCACCGGGATTCCTGACTGACGATCACCGAGCCAGCTGTTCATGCCGTGCACGGGCCAACCATCGGCGACGCGCATCCGGACGCATTTGATATTTCGAACATCGTTTGATAAAAGATGTGCCGAGACTTGGGAGATGTGCTGATGATGCGAAGTCATTCGAGATGGTCACTGGCGGGGGCAACGGCGGTAGTGGGCGCAGTAGGCATCATGGTGAGCACCGCGGTTCCAGCCGTGGCGCAGGACCCCACCGGCACGTACCCGGCCCGTCCGCAGGTGCAGACGGCCGGCCCACCGCTGCCGGTTCCCCCCAGCGACGTGGTGCTGAGCTTGCCGACGGACCAGTACCTGCACGAGGGTGCTCCCACCGAGTGGTGGTGGTACATGGGGACGCTGAAAGCGGGCAACCGCACCTTTGGCTTCGAGATCAACGCGGCGTCGTTCGTCGATCGGGGCTTTTCCTTCTCACAGCTCTCCCTCACCGATGTCCAGAACCAGAGGCACTACCAGCGAACAACGCCCTACCTGGTTGGGCCGCCGTTCAACGGGTCGACGTGGGCACAGAGCGACCCCACGCAACCATGGACCGCAGCGTTGGGCAGTCCGTCACAGCCGCTGAGCGGGGTGCAGGTGACCCATCCGGGTAGGGGATACACGCACGCCAGCGTGAGCTTCACCGGCGACGGAACGGGCGCGACCGGGAAGGTGGTACTGGACAAAACAGGCGGGGTCGGGCAGGTCCTCGTGAGCGACCAGGGTACGGGCTATACCAAGCCGCCCACGGTCGTGATCACCGGGGACGGTACCGGCGCCAAGGGAACGGCGTTCAACTCCTGGGTGTCGGCACAGGCTCCCGCCTCCAACCCGACAAACATGACGGTCAATGGTCTGCTTGTCGATGATCCGACGATGAAGCAGGTCAAGTACAACCTCACCTTCTCGCAGGTCGACAAGCCGTTCTGGGTCTTCGGTACTGGCGTCGACCCACTGGCCACGCAGGCCAGCCTGACGGCCAACAACTACTACTACTCGCTCACCCACCTGCAGGCCAAGGGCACGATCACCGTCGGTGGGACGACCTATCAAGTCCAGGGCGTGACGTGGATGGACCACGAATACGGCAGGTTCGGCTCTGCCGATCACCCCGTGCAATGGATCCTTCAGGACTTCCAACTGGCCAACGGCTGGACCATCTCGAACGCAGGGATCGTCGACCAAGGCAAGTCGCCAAAGCTCAACGTTCCTTTCAAGGGCTACGCCACCCTCGAGAGCCCCAGTGGGCAGATGTACTACGTGGCCAGCACGGCAACGCCCGTCGGCGGGGTTTGGACGAGTCCGGAAAGTGGCAAGACGTACTTCACGAAGATGCGGGTCAACATCCCGGTGTTCAACGCAACGCTCGACGCCACGGCGCTGATGCAGTCCCAGGAGTTCCCGGGACAAGTGCCGGTCTACGAGGGGGTGGCGACAGGGAAGGGAACCTTCCAAGGCAAAGCGGCCACCGCCCAAGCCTGGATCGAGGAGACCTTCTAGGCGCGGCTGCCTCCTCCCATCGGAACAGGTCAGCGGCACCGGTGGCCTCGCCCAGCCCCATCGGTCACAGCCCGGCCACGGGGACCTGGCTTTCCGCGCAAAGAGGGGGGTTAGCCCCAGTGGGGAACGCCTGGTAGCGGCATTCTCAACGACACTGTCTTTGCGTACCGTGAAGGGCATGATCCTCAGTCCCACCGCCTTGGCCCACCAGCGTGCCGGCAACCCGGTGCTCGCTCGGCTTGACCCATGATGGACGTCGAGATGGAAGAGAGCGGGATGCAGGCGCGGAGCCGGTTCGAGGAAGTCCTGAGTGCCGTGGCGGGAACCCATGAGGAACAGGTCCGCGCCATCGCCAGGACCGTCATCCGGGAGCCATTTACCAAGCGTGCCTGGTCGGAGCTCGCTTTCTTCTCTTTCGGCGCGGTGCTCGGCATCTTCGGCATCGCCTTCGTCGTCATCACCTTGTCCGCCGGTGTGGTCCTGGCCATCACCTTCTTCGGGCTGGGCCTCATGGCCCTCTCCGTGCGGGGCGCCCGCGGATTCGGAGGATTCCATCGCCAGCTCGCTCGGTCGTACCTGGGCGAGGACATAGACGACCCCGAGGAGTTCTCGTCCCGCCCGGGCTTCCTAGGGTGGCTCCAGTCCTCCTTGCGGGACCGCATCGGCTGGCGGTCCATGGCGTACATGGGGCTCAAAGTGCCCCTGGCCACGATCGGCGTCCTGGTCGGCTTCGCCTTCTGGTGGGACGCCTTCTTCTGCCTGGCATTCCCACTGTGGGGCGGATCGGGTAACAGCCCGGCCGTCTACGGGCTGCCCCGGCTCATCTTCGGGGGCAACTTCTTCTCCGGCGGTCACGCCGGCTTTCTCTACGAGGTGGGTGTCTTCCTGGCTGGGGTGCTCTTCCTCTTTGCTGCTCCGTGGGCGGTGCGGGCCGTCGTCTACATCGACCGCCGGGTGTTGCGAGTCCTCCTGGCGCCCGATCCAGTGGCCCTGCGGGTGCGTTCGCTCGAACAGGCTCGGGCCCAGACAGTCGATGCTTCGGCGGCCACGTTGCGGCGGATCGAGCGGGACCTGCACGATGGCACCCAGGCTCAGTTGGTCGCCCTAGCCATGAGGCTCGGTATGGCCAAGGAGAAACTGGCCGAGTACGAGGAGCCTGACCCTGACCAGGTCGGCCAGCTCGACCAGGTTCGTCAGCTGGTGGACGACGCCCACCGGAGCGCAAAAGAAGCGATCGTCGAGTTGCGGGATCTGGCCCGCGGGATCCATCCCCCTGCCCTCGACATCGGGCTCGAGGGGGCCCTGGCCACCCTGGCCGCCCGCAGTACTGTCCCGACCGACCTCACCCTCTCACTCGAGGACCGGCCGGCGCCGGCCATCGAGGCCATCGCCTACTTCTGCGTGGCCGAGCTGCTGGCCAACGTGGCCCAGCACGCCTATGCATCGAGCGCCACCGTTACCTGCACCGAACACGGACGATGGTTGCGAGTGGTGGTGCGCGACGACGGCATGGGTGGGGCACAGCTCTCACGGTTGGGGTCGTCATCCAGCGGATTGGCCGGCCTCACCGATCGCGTCCACGCCGTGGACGGGCGTCTCGACATCGCCAGCCCGCCGCGTGGCCCTACCGTGGTCACCGTGGACCTGCCGCTGCACGTATAGATGTCGACACCGCTCCGCGTCGCCATCGCTGAAGATTCGGCCGTCCTTCGTGATGGGCTCGTCCAGTTGCTCGTCGATCGGGGCTTTGCCATCACCGGAGCAGTCGGTGATCCCGAATCGCTGCGCCGGTCCATCGAACGCGACCGCCCGGACGTGGCCGTCATCGACATCCGGATGCCTCCTACCTTCACCGACGAGGGATTACGGGCCGCCGTCGAGCTTCGTCGCATCCATGAGGGGCTTGGGATCCTGCTCTTCTCGCAGTACATCGAGACCCGTTACGCCGCCGATCTGCTGGCCGACGATGCCGCCGGCATCGGATACCTGCTCAAAGATCGGGTGGCCGACGTGAGCGAGTTCGTCGAAGCCCTGGTCAGGGTGGCCAGCGGGGGAACGGCGCTCGACCCCGAGGTCGTGTCCCAGCTCCTGGGCGCGTCGCGTCGTACCGATTCGATCTCGGTGTTGACCGGGCGCGAGCGGGAGGTGCTCTCCCTCATGGCCGAGGGTCGTTCCAACGCGGCCATCGCCCGAGAGCTGGTGATCTCGGAGGGCGCGGTGGAGAAGCATGTCGCCAACATCTTCGCCAAGCTCGACCTCCCGGTATCCGAATCCGATCACCGCCGCGTGCTTGCCGTACTGCGGTTCCTCGACTCGTGAGTGGCCCGGTGCTGTGGGGCCGGTACCGACTCAGGCCCGGGGCATGCCCAGGGCCGACAGGGCCAGGATGTTCTTTTGGATCTGCGCCGAGCCGCCGTAGACACTGACCGGACGGGACCGGAAGTAGCTCTCCAGCCGCTCGGGCCGGCGACCGGTCAAGGCATCGGCGCCGGCGATGTCCATGGCCAGGTGTTGCAGCGTCTGTTCGGCGTCCGCCCACAACAGCTTGCCCACCGAACCCTCCGGTCCCGGCTCGCGCCCCGACACCCGCATCGACAGCTGCTCGACGACGTTGAGCCGCAGGGCCTCACCACGGACATAAGCCCGGGCCAGGTCCCGACGCACCTCGGGGTCGCCGGCCACGCCCTTCTCGACGGCCAGGGCCTCCACTCCGCGCAGTGCCTTTTGGTACATGGCGATGAACCCGATGTCGGCCGGTCCCCGCTCGTAGGTGACCGTGGTCATGGCCACCTTCCACCCCAGGCCGGGCGTGCCCAGCAGCTGCGACGCCGGGACCTGCACGTTGTCCCAGAAGACCTCGCACGTCTCGGGGTCGCCATCGCTCAACACGATGGGCCGGACCTCGATCCCCGGAGAGTGCATGTCCACCAGCAGGCACGAGATGCCCTTGTGCTTGGGCACCTCCCGGTCCGTCCGGGCCAGGAGCAGGCACCAGTCGGCGTACTGGCCGCCGCTGGTCCACATCTTCTGGCCGTTGACCACGTAGACGTCCCCGTCCAGATCGGCCCGGGTCCGCAGCGAGGCCAGGTCCGATCCGGCTTCGGGCTCGCTGAAGCCCTGGCACCAGGCCACGTCCCCGTTGAGCAGGGTGGGGAGGAACTGGGTCTTCTGCTCCTCGCTGCCGTAGGTGTAGATGGCCCGTCCCAGGTAGTTGACCATGCCCGGGATCGGGGGGCTGGACGACCGACCGGCCTCCTCATTCAAGATGGCGTCGTAGATGGGGCTGAGGCCCCGGCCCCCGTACTCGACCGGCCAGGCCATGCCCATGTACCCGGCCTCGTACAGGTTGCGGTGGAACTGGCGGTACATCTTGTTCCGCTCGGTGTAGTCCTTGATCTGCGTGTAGTTCTTCGGTGCGGTGGCCTCGAGCCATGCCCGCAGCTCGGCCCGGAATGCCGCCTCTTCTGCTGTGTCCCGATAGTCCATGTTCAACGACCTCCAACGTGTGCGTGCATCATCATTGGCTTCCTAAGCGAGCGTCGGCGATGGCCGACAGCTGGACGGCATCGTCTCCGAACAGGCTGCGGTCGAGGTACGTGCGGCGGGCCACGAAGTGGGCGATGTGCTCCCAGGTCTGCCCGATCCCCCCGTAGACCTGCATGATGGTCTCGGCCACGGTTCGGGCCGTGGTCCCGCAGTAGGCCTTGGCCGTGCGCGCCGCCACCAGGGCCTCGGCCGGGTCGAGCTCGTCGATGGCCCACGCCGCGTACTTGACCGTGCTGGCCGACGCCTCCACCGCCACCAGCGCCTCGGCACAGAGGTGCTGGACGGCTTGGAACGATCCCACCGGCACGCCGTACTGGACGCGCTCTTTGGTGTAGGCCACCACCTGCTCGAGGCCCTGTTTCAGGGCGCCGACGATGTCGGCGCTGGCCACGGTGAGGGCCAGGGCCAGCCAGGAGTCGAACTGGGCGGCGGTGAGCACACCGGCCTCCTCGATCTGGTCCGGTGCCGGCGCCGAGCCGGCGCGGCGGAGGACCCGGGTGAGGTCGGCCCCCTCGACCGGGGCCCAGGCCTCACCGAGGGCCACCCGGACCACGTGGGGTGCGTCGGCCTCGCCGCCCAGGGCCAGCCCGTGGGTGGCGCCGTCGGCATCCCAGGCCAGGGCGTCGGCCAGCTCGTCGACGTGGGCCAGATGGGACAGGTCCTCGCTCAACAGGAGGGCGCAGCGCGTGCTGCCGTCGGTCAGGTCGGCCAGCCACGCCTCGGGCGCGCCGGCCAGGGACAGGAGCTCGGTGGCCAGCACGGCGGAGCCTGCATAGGGCAAGGGGGCCAGGGCGGCGCCCAACGCCTCGACCACCAGGGCCACCTCGACACCTGACGCGGTGGGGATCCCCTGCTCGTCTCGGGCCCGCAGCCCGAGCAGCCCGGCGTCGGCCAGGGCGGCCCAGCCCTTGGCCCGGTCGACCTTGTCCAGGTCGCTCGGATTGGTGAGTCCCACCGATTGTGCCAGCTGAGTGGCAATCTCCTGGAGCATCTGTTGCTCCTCGGTCAGCAGCGCAAGCACCGCAGCCCCCTCTCCGCGCTCGACGCGCAGTGTCGATCCCCAGGTCTTTCACTGGCCTGACGGGCCGGTCAAGCAAACTGACGCGAGCATCCCGACCGGCCGTGGCCCGTTCTGAGCAGCATGTTATCGTTACCTTGTCGTGATGGACCAGCCAGTAGTAGACAAACGTGTCATGTACGGTTCGCCCGCCCTGGCCAGCATCCCGGCATGAAGATCTCGCTGGGGCTGCCGACGCAACGAGTGGACCAGCTCGACGAGTTCGTGTCCGCCGAGGCTATCGCCGACATGTCCCGCGCCGCCGAGTCGGCCGGCTTCGACGCCGTGTTCGTCACCGAGCACCCGTTCCCGGAGAAGGCGTGGATGGACACCGGCGGGCACCATGCCCTCGACCCGTTCGTGGCCCTGTCATTTGCCGCCGCGGCCACCACCTCGATCCGGCTGCAGACCCACCTGTGCGTCCTGCCCTACCGGAACCCCTTCCTCACGGCCAAGGCCGTGGCCTCGCTGGACGTGTTGTCGGGTGGTCGCGTCATCCTGGGCGCCGGCACCGGGTACCTGGAGGCCGAGTTCGCCGCGTTGGGCGTGGACTTCGCCGAGCGCAACGACCTGACCGACGAGGCCATCGTGGCCATGAAGGCGGCGTGGTCGGGCCAGCCGCTGACCCTGACCGGTCGTCACTTCGAGGCCCACGACAACTTTGCCCTGCCCCGGCCGGTGCAGGCACCCCACCCGCCCATCTGGATCGGGGGCAACTCCAAGCGGGCCATCCGGCGGGCGGTGGAGCTGGCCGACGGGTGGGCGCCCATGCCCAATCCGGCCCAGACGGCGGCCCGGCGCCACTCTGCCGCCATGGAGACCCTGGAGGACCTGAAGGTTCGCATCGACTACGCCGCCGACCATGCCCGGTCGGTGGGACGCACGGAGCCGTTGACCGTGGCCTCGTCCCTGGGCGGCCTGACCATGGACACCCCGGCCACCACCATTGGGGCCACCGACATCGACGATGTCCTGGTGGAGACGGCTATACAGCTGGCCCGGGTGGGCGTGACCTACCTCTACGGCGGGGTCCTCCGACCGGTGGACAGTCGTGCAGAGTTTCTCGGTGAGGTGGTACGTATGGGAGAGACGCTGGTGC
>DATMMO010000090.1:0-3698 GCA_035569695.1 Acidimicrobiales bacterium
TGCAGGAGGGGACGATCATCGGCGAGGACGTCGCCGCCGGGCGCCCCGCCTCGATCTCCAGCGGTGACCCGTGCGATCTCATCTACACCTCGGGCACCACCGGTCGCCCCAAAGGAGTGCTGAACACCCACGGCCAGACCCTCCGGTCCTTCGCCACCTGGGCCGAGGTGACCGGCTTGGACAAGGGCGACCGGTACCTCATCGTCAACCCGTTCTTTCACACCTTCGGCTACAAGGCGGGTGTCCTGACCTGCCTGATGCGGGGAGCGACCATCGTGGCCGAGCCGGTGTTCGACGTGGACGCCGTGCGCACCCGGATCGCCGAGGAACGCATTTCGGTCCTGCCCGGGCCCCCGACCATCTATCAGTCGATCTTGAGCCGCCCTGATGCCAGCGGAGCCGGGCTGTCCTCGTTGCGCCTGGCTGTGCTCGGCGCATCGGTGATCCCCGTCGAGCTGGTGCAGCGGATGCAGTCAGAGCTCGGCATCGAGACGGTCCTCACCGCTTACGGGCTGACCGAGGCCACCGGAGTGACGACGATGTGCCGGCGCGGAGACAGCGTCGAGACCATCGCCGGGACGTCGGGCCGGGCCATCCCCGACGTCGAGGTGCGGGTGGTCGATGCCGACGGCAACGAGGTGCCCCGGGGCGACACCGGGGAGATCCTGGTGCGGGGGTACACGCTCATGACCGGGTACTGGAACGCCCCGGCCGAGACCGAGGAGGCCATCGACGCAGACGGTTGGCTGCACACCGGTGACCTCGGCACTATGGACGACCAGGGAAACATCTCCATCACCGACAGGTTGAAGGACATGTACGTGACCGGAGGCTTCAATGCCTACCCGGCCGAGATCGAGTCGGTGCTGCGGGCCTATCCCGGCGTGGACCAGGTGGCGGTCATCGGTATCCCCGACGAACGGCTGGGCGAAGTGGGCTGCGCCTACGTGGTGGTGGCGCCTGGCGCGGCGGGCAATGACGTGGAGGCCGCCCTGGCCGAGTGGTCCCGGGACCAGCTGGCCAACTACAAGGTGCCGCGGGTGGTGAAGGTGGTCGATGCCCTGCCCGTCAACGCGGCAGGCAAGGTGCTCAAGCGGGAGCTTCGAGAGCTGTTCGCCAAGGGCTGAGCGCCTTGCGCACCTCGACCTTGATCAGACGGGCACGTTTGGTGGCCTAAAGAATGTGAAAAGGAACGCCGTCGGCGTCGGCAGACGCTCGAAGGTTGGGTCCAACGTCGTTGGCTGACACGGCAATGGCCGCGTCGAGCCGATGAGCGGCGGCCAGCGCTTCAACCATGGCAGCTGAGAGGATTCGTCCTTCGAGTCTGTGGCGGTTCTGGAGTTCAGCCATGGTCCATGCCAGTTCGCGCAAGGGAAGGACTTGGATTTCTTCCGGGAGAGCCGCCACTTGCGATCGAAATCTTGCCTGCAGGTTCTTAGGCAAAGCCGCCACGGGGGAGGAAAGCTTGCCGGCCACGGTCGGTCTTTCGAGAGAAGCGCACAGGCGGAAAACCCAAAAGCCGGTGGTAGCGATTCCATCCGGCGCGATGCCGCCAAGGTCCGAGGACCTTTCAGAGGCAAGAACGTCTCGAAGCAGATGGTCGTCGACGACGACGGGGGTCATCTACGACGTGGCCAGATCTGGGTCGCCGAGGGCCCGAACAAACCGGAGATGGTCGTCTGCTGAAAGGGCGTCGGCAAGGAGCTTCGTGGCCCCACCGGGCGGAAGCAGGACTACGGCTTCCCCGAGGTCGATCACGACGATGCGACCACCGTTACCAAGTCCCCACCGGCGGCGAACCTCTGCCGGGACCGACATCTGCCCGCTGGTGGAGACGAGATAGTCCGCTGACGTAGCCATGAGCCAGGCCCCTTCACTTGGTAGATTCCCATCCTACCAAGTGTCCCGAATCACGGCGGCGCGTGGCGCCCGAAACACCGGCTCAGGAATCCCTGCGCTCTAATGCCTCGCCGGTGGCACACAGATGCTCGCCCTGGCGGAACAGGTCAACCAGAACGGCGGCATCGTCACCGCTGTAGCGACATCCCGATGACCTCCGACTCGCGCCCTGACGGCAATAGCCTTCCGGGTGTGACCGAGGGAGGGAGGAGCCGCCGCTGGTGGGCGAGACCCGCCGGGTTGGTGACCATCGGTGTGGTGTTTGCCTTGGCCGTTGGCGGAACGGTATGGGCGGTGACGAGCGGTACGGGCGGGAACAATGCAGCGCCGACCCAGCCGACAATGCCCCAGGGTTCAGTTGACACCACCACGACAGCTCCGCCGGGAGTGTCCTCCACCGCCCCCGGGGTCGTCACACCCACTACGCCCACGACGGGGGATACCGTTCGAGTGCCCGACGTCGTCACCGGCACTGTGGTCTCGGCCGCCGAACTGACCCTGCAGGGCGTCCGCCTGCAGTTCATGCTCGAGACCCAGCCGGTCGGCGCTTGCACCCTCCCCTCGGGGGCCTACAACCAGAATGCCGTTCTGTGGCAGACGCCGGCAGCCGGAAGTGTGGTGCCTGTGGGCTCAGAGGTCAGCCTCGGGGTGTGCTGAACGTCCAGAGCGTACCGATAGGTCTTGCCAGAAGTCCCACATGTACGTGGAACCTTCAGGCGACCTGGCGAAACCTCTAGGCGACGCGGAGAAGTGGTGCAGCGAGTCGTGGGAGATCAGCCAGAGATCGGAGCATGTCGTTGAGGTGGGTGCACGTAGAGGTGCCGACGAACGTGCCCCGGACGTGTGCTCGAAGATCGTCGGTTGGAAGACCAAGGACCCGGTCAACGCTGTCGAGCGCAAGGGGGCATTCGTTCCACGGAAGGACATGAGCGGCGGCGTTGATCGCTGTGATGGTGTGATCGCTTGGGTCGAATCGACCCTGCAGGGAGTACTCGTGGACCGCTCCTTCGCCCACGTCTGCGTCCACGTAGCTGTCTCGGAAGTGTGCGTCGAAGCGCAACGTCGTCTCGTTTGGATCGTCACAAATCATGTCCAGGCGTCGGGCGCGCCGCATGGCGCCTACGGGCAGAGTAGGCCGCTCGTGCCATCCTGCCGAGTCGTCGAGATCGGGCGGCACTGGTGCCGAGGTTGGAATAGGTATCGAGCCGGTCTTCTCCACCGTGTCGAGAATCGTGGCCCCTGTGGCCCAGCCGGCACACAGGTCGGAGACCGCTGCCAGGTGAGCGATCGGAATGCGGTGCTCTGTCCAGCTGGCGTGTCGCTGCATCGCATAGCCGGCCACCAGGTTGGCACCCGGGAGGTCATCGAGAAGTAGATGGAGCGCGGTAAGCCCGGCCGCTTCGTCTGGCAGCACTTCCTGGACCTTGGCTCGAAAGCCGCTCGCCACGGCAAGGCCCACCAGCTTCTGTAGGCGCCGGTCGGGGTGTTCCAGGCTCTCCAACTCGCGCCCGGCTGAGACCACCGCCTCGAACTGAGCCGCATCGACCACCACTTCGTCCCCTTGCGAGGTATGGAGGTCGCGAGCCCTGGCGATGACGATGACGGCCCCCGCGGGACCAGCAGGTCGGATGGAGTCGATGGTCGACGTTCGCCGAACCGATGGCGGCACGCGCCGCGGCGTAGCAGCAACCGGCCGTTTGGGGCCGCCCCGGGTGATCCCTATGCTCTCGGCCATTGATCGCCTCAGGCGCTCGCCAGGACAGGCAGGGAGCTGATGTCGAAGCCAAAGACTCGAGCAG
>DATMMO010000091.1:0-7724 GCA_035569695.1 Acidimicrobiales bacterium
CGGACGGACACCGAGCTCGCCGGTTCGCTGGTGGCACTGGGTCGCAACCGACTGCGTGACTTCGAGGCCGACCGAACCCGGAACCGCTTCGTCGAGGTGCTGGAGGCATTGGACAGACAGGAGCTGGGCGCCCGATGAAACTGACGCTTGTGACCCCGCGCTATGGGCTCGAGGTGATCGGGGGGGCCGAGACCGCGGCCCGCATGCTGGCCGAACGACTGTGCCTGCGCCCGGACTGGTCGGTGGAGATCCTGACCAGCTGCTCGCTCGATCATCTGACCTGGGAGAACACCGAGCCGGCCGGATCCTCCGACTTGAACGGCGTGACCGTTCGTCGTTTCCCCACCGCCAGCCGGCGTCTGCCCGACTACTTCGCCCTCGACGGGATGTTGCGCATCTCCCCGTCCACCGCCACCCTTCGGGAGGCCCGGCAGTGGGTGGCGCTGAACGGCCCCCTGTGCCCGGAGCTGATCGAGGCGGTATCGGAGAGCGACAGCGATGTCATGGGTTTCTACCCCTACCTGTTCGCCACCAGCGTGGACGGCATTGCCGCCGCCCGGGTCCCCACCGTCCTCCACCCCGCGGCGCACGATGAGGCCGCCCTCTACCTGCGGGCGTTCCGGCACAGCTACCGGGATGTGGGGGGCATCGTCTATCACACCCAGGCCGAGCGGGAACTGGTGGAGGGCGTGTTCTCGGTCGGGTCTAAGCCGCAGCTGGTGCTGGGGCTCGGCGTCAACGATCCGACGGGGGCGGGACGACGGGGCGGGGACATCCTGGGCCTCGGCGACCGGCCCTATCTCTGCTACCTGGGTCGGGTGGATGAGCACAAGGGCTGCTCGATGCTGGCCGAGTTCTTCGCCCGGTACAAGGAGCGCCGCCCGAGTGACCTGGCCCTGGCCTTCGTGGGACCGGTTTCGGCCAAGTCGCCGGACCACCCCGACATCGTGGTGACGGGGACGGTGTCCGAAGCCGACAAGTGGGACATCCTGGCTGACGCCACCACCATGGTCTCCTCTTCGGCCTACGAGTCGTTCTCCCTGGTATTGCTGGAGTCGTGGACTCTGGGGGTCCCCGTGCTGGTCAATGCCACCTGTGCGGCCACCATGGAGCACTGCCGTCGGTCCGGCGGCGGACTGTGGTTCGAGTCCTACCGGTCCTTCGAGGTGGCGGTGGACCGACTGGCCGGTGACGCCGGGCTGCGATCGTCGTTGGGCGAGGCGGGCCGGGCCTACACCGACCACTACTACCGGTGGCCCTCGATCATCGACCGGTACTCGACCTTCTTGGGGCAGGTGATCGAACGGGGTCGGGCCCCATCACTCAACGATGGGGCGGTGACTAGGGTCAGTGACGCACTACGCGAACCGGAGGGGCGGCATGCCGGACAACGAAGCTGATGACCCGGGGGATCCGGGCGGTCCAGGGACCGACCACGCGCCCTCGGGGCCCGAGGCCGAGTTGCTCGACGCGTTCTCCCGATTGGCTCCGGTCAGTACCCACCGCTGGAACTTCGAGGAGTCCATGAGCCGGCTCAACCCGCAACCGCCGCCCGCGTTCGCTGCTGCGGTGCCGCCCTGGGAGGGTTTGCCCCCCGATGTGTGGGCTCACGGGCGTTCGGCCCAGGTCGGCCAGCGCATGATGGGCGATGTGCTGGCCGCCGTGGCCGATCTCCTGGCCGCCGATTCGAGGGCGGCGGCGAGCGAGGCGGCAGGGTCCCACCACCCCCAGTTCACCGCGGCATGGGACGCGCTCCGGTATCTGGCCGCCCGGCTCGAGCGGCTGGAGCGCCGTAGCGATGTCGTGGCCGACCTGTTCCCCGATCTGGCCCGCGACGTACCCGAATCCGAGGTGGGGCCGTGGGCCGACCACCTCTCCGACTGGTTCACCCCGCCCGACGCCGAGGGTCCGGTGATCCACGGTGAGTCCGGCGACGGCTCGCTGCTGCGAGCGCTGGGTGGGGCCGGCTACCAGGCCAGCGGGATCGAACCCCGCGCCGAACGAGTCTGGGCCGGCGCCGGGGATCCGGCGGTGGCCCTGGGCGAGGTGACCGATCGCCTGGCCGACGTGGCCGATGGGGAGCTGGCCGGCCTGATCCTCAGCGGTTGCATCGACCGGTTGGATCTGCCCGGAAAGCTCGTCCTGACCGAGTTGGCCGTGAGCAAGACAGCGCCGGGGGCCACGGTGGCGGTGTTGGCCACCGACCAGCAGGCTTTCGCCGACGCCTGTCCGGCCACCGTCCTGGATCTGTTGCCCGGACGTCCTCTCCTTCCCGAGACGTGGTCGGCCGTCCTGGCCCGGGTGGGCCTGGTCGACGTGCGCTGGCACCGACCCGAGGGCGAGGGGCTCACCCACGCCGTCGTGGGTAGGCGGCGCTAGTGGCCGCCATCCACCAATTCGTGCCCATGCTCCACCACCGCGACGCGGTGGGGGAGCACACCATGGCCCTGCAGGCCCTGCTCCGGGCCGAAGGGGTGGCCTCCAAGATCTACTCCCAGCTGCCCGATCCGCACACGGCCGACCGGACCTCCCCCTACCTCGACTACGAGGACGAGGCTGAGCCCGGCGACGTGCTCGTCTATCAATTCGCCACGGAGTCGGCCATGGCCGCGTGGCTGGTGCAGCGGGACCAGCCCCTGGTCGTCAACTACCACAGCGTCACCCCGCCCCAGTTCTTCGCCCCCTGGAACCTGGGGATCACCCAGATCCAGACGGCGTGCCTCCGGGAGCTGGTCATGGTGGCGCCCCGGGCCACGCTGGGCATCGCCGTGTCCGAGTTCGATCGGGCCGAGCTGAGCGAGGCCGGGTGCCCGGTCACCGAGGTGGTCCCGGTGCTGACCGCCGGTCGGCCCCTCCCACCCGCCGACCACGCGTATCGGGACTGGCTGCAGTCCGGTTCCGGATCCACCACGTGGCTGTCGGTCGGACGGCTGGCCCCCAACAAGTCCCATCACCTGGCCATCGCCGCCCTGTTCGCCTACCGGATGACCACCGATCCGTCAGCCACCCTGATGGTGGTGGGCTCGCCGGCCGAGCCTCACTACGCCGCCGCCCTCCGTCACTATGCCGTCCAGCTCGGTCTGGGCGACGCCGTCTGGTTCGTGCACGGCATCTCCGAAGCAGAACTGGCGGCGTGCTACGAGGTGGCCGACGTGCTGGTCATGTTGTCGGCCCACGAGGGTTTCGGCGTACCCCTGGTCGAGGCCATGCGCCAGGGTGTGCCTGTCGTGGCCGGGGACGCCGGCGCCGTGGCCGAGGTCCTCGGACCCGTGGGCGTCCTCTTGTCCGGCACCGACCCCCTCCAGGTGGCGGCGGCGGTACGGAGCGTGTGTAGCGATCGGGAGGCGAGGCAGCGGGCTCTGGCCGGAGCGGACGAGCAGCTGCAGCAGTTGGCCATCGGTTCCGCCGGGAAAAGGCTGGTCGAAGCGCTGATGGCCGTGGCCGGCGACGGTGGTGGAGGCGGCTGAGACCGGGGACGGGCCCGCCGGGGCTGCCACGATGGGAAGCGGTGAGCAAGTAGGCTTTGCGCCTATGGATGACTTCAGTGGCGACACTCGCCGACCCTTCGGTGCCCTCGTGGGCGCCGGGTCCACCGCAATGACGCCGGACGTGCTCGGTGCCGGAGCCGATGCCGACTTCGGAGCGGGGGCCGACATCTTCCGGCGCCTGTTGAAAGAGCGGATCGTCTTCATCGGCTCGGCCATCGACCAGAACACCGCCAACCTGGTCTGTTCCCAGTTGATCCTGCTGGAGGCCGAGGATTCCGAGCAGGACATCTCGGTGTACATCAACTCACCGGGGGGCTCGGTCACCGACGGTTTGGCCATCTACGACACCATGCAGTACGTGCGACCCGATGTCCGGACCACGTGCGTGGGCCTGGCCGCCTCGATGGGGCAGTTCCTCCTGTGCGCCGGGGCACCGGGGAAGCGCTTCGCCCTCCCGCACAGCCGGATCCTGATGCACCAGCCCTCGGGCTCGATGCAGGGACAGGCCTCTGATATCGCCATCCAGGCCGAGCAGATCATCTACCTGAAGCGGATGATGGCCGAGCGGATCTCGTTCCACACCGGCCAGCCGGTGGAGCGGATCGAAGCCGACTCGGACCGGGACCGCTGGTTCACGGCCGATGAGGCCAAGGAGTACGGCTTCATCGACGAGGTGATCCAAAAGGACATCCTCGAGGACGGCAAGGCCACCGCGGAGGCCATCGCCCCGTGAGCATCGGGTCGGCCGAGCCGATCGCGGTAGAGCCTGACCCGGGTGACCCGACGAGGTCGGTCACGGTCGATCGGGCCCTCCCCGCCGATCAACGACCGCTCACTGTCGTAAACGCCAAGGTCCGCATCGGGCAGCGGCTGAAGGACATCTGGACCTGCCGCGAGCTGTTGGTCCTGTTGGTCAGGACCGACCTCAAGATCAAGTACAAGAGCTCGATCCTCGGGTACCTGTGGTCGATGCTCAACCCGGCGTTGGTTCTGGCCATCTACTTCGTCATCTTCAACATCATCAGTAAGAACGGGATCCCCCAGTTCGCCATCTGGCTGTTCTCCGGGCTGATCGTCTGGAACCTGTTCAACAACGCGGCCATGACGGCCACCGGAGTGGTCGTCGGACGAGCCGGGATCGTCAAGAAGGTCGCGTTCCCCCGTGAATTGTTGGCCTTGTCGACCGTGGGAGTGGCGATCGTCCTGTTCGTCATTCAGGTGGGCGTTCTGATCCTTGCGTTGTTGGTGTTCAGCCACCAGCCGTCCTACCAGTTCCTCGTTCTGCTTCCCTTGGCCATCGTGGCATTGATCATCTTCACCAGCGCCATCTCGATCTTCCTGTCGGCCGTGAACGTCTACCTCCGGGACACGCAGCACCTGACCGAGGTGTTGCTCATGGCCTGGTTCTGGAGCATCCCCGTCGTCTACCCCTACGGGTTGGTGGCCTCCGGTCTGGGCAAGTTCAGATACGTGTACCTGGCCGATCCGATCACGCCCATCGTCATGACCTTCGAGCGCGCCATCTACGGAAAGACCACCTACATCTACCCCGCGGGCAGTACGACATCACACGAGCTGCTCCCGGCCTGGGGTCTGGGACCCTATGCGCTGCTGTTGTTGGTCATGTTGGTCGTGAGCATCGCCCTGTTCTTCTTGGCCATGGTCGTGTTCGGCCGGCTCGAAGGCAACTTCGCCGAGGAGCTCTGAACCGTGTCAGCGGCCATTGAGATCGAGGACCTGTCCAAGCAGTTCCGCCTGTACAACGAGAAGTACGCTTCGCTGAAGGAACGGGTCATCCACGGGGGCAAGATGCCCTACGAGCCGTTCTGGGCACTGCAGAACGTCAGCGCCGACATCAACGAGGGCGAGACCTACGGCATCCTCGGGCGCAACGGCAGCGGAAAGTCAACGCTGTTGAAGTGCGTTGCCGGCATCTTGAAGCCGACGTCGGGCGAGGTGCGGGTGCGGGGCAAGCTGGCCGCCATGCTGGAGCTCGGCGCCGGCATGCAACAAGAGCTGTCCGGACGGGACAACATCTACATGAACGGTTCGTTGCTGGGGTTGTCCCGCTCGGAGATCACCCGGCGCTTCGACGACATCGTGGCCTTTGCCGAGCTCGAGCAGTTCATCGACAACCAGGTCAAGTACTACTCGTCGGGCATGTACGTGCGCCTGGGCTTCGCCGTGGCTGTGAACGTGGAGCCCGATGTTCTTCTGGTTGACGAGGTCCTGGCCGTGGGGGATGCCGCCTTCCAGCGAAAGTGCCTGGACCATGTGAAGCGGTTCCAACAGGAGGGCCGGACCATCGTGGTGGTGTCCCATGCCACCGACGTGATCCGACAGAACTGCGAACGGGTCATGGTGCTCAACCACGGCCAGGTCATCGCCAACGACGAGGTGGGCGAGGGCATCCGGGTCTTCCTGGCCGACCTGCTGGGTGTGGGCATGAGCGACGGTGAGGGCCCCGAGATCGCGCACGGGTCCAACGTGCTCGCCCTGGGCACGGTTCGAGCCGAGCACCCCGGAAGCGGGTCCCGGCCCCACCTCTACCCGGGGGAGTCGCTGACCGTCACGGCCGAGATCGACAGCCTGGCTCCCGTGCCCGACGCCATCGGGGGCATCGCCATCTACGACGATCGCAACGAGCTGGTCTTCGCCTCCGACCCTGACGACCCGCTGTACCAGGTCGACATCCCCATCGGTGGTGGCATCATGCGGTTCGACTTCGCCGAGGTCCCCCTGCTGGACGGCACCTACTCGATCAGCGTGAACGTCCGCAGCCTCAGCCGGCCTGCGGTGTTCGACCTGAAAGACCAGGTCACCCAGTTCGAAGTGGCCAACCCGGGCCGAGCCACCGGGCGCGTCCGACTGCCGCTCAACGTCAGCCTCCGTCTCCGTTCCTCGGGCAACACCGGGGAAGTGCCGGTGGTGCGGCCGGTGGAAGTTGGGGCGGAGAGCTCGATCATCTGATGGCGCCCCGGCGGATCGACCAGGTGATCCCCTCCCTGGCCAGCAGGGATGCCATCGGGGGGCACGTCGTGCAACTCCGCGACCTGTTGCGCAACCGCGGCTTCCAGTCGGACATCTACTACGGCAATGCCACCCCTGACCGCCTCGACTACGGGTACCCGATCGAACAGCTGGGGGATCGGTCGTCGCCCGGCCGGGTGCTCCTCTACCAGCTGTCCATCGGCAGCGGGGTCGGTGACATCTTCCGGGATCGCAGTGAGCGCAAGTTCGTGAACTACCACAACATCACGCCGGCCGACCTGCTCGAGCCCTGGATACCGGCGGTGGGCGAAGAGGTCCGTTGGGGCCGGGCCCAGCTCGAGGGGCTGGCCCCGGTGACCGAGTTCGCGGTGGCCGACTCCCGCTTCAACGAGGAGGAGCTCATCGTGGCCGGCTACCCGGCCACGACCACGGTGCCCCTGCTCATCGACCTCGAGGGCTTCGCCGGTCAGCCCGACCCCGTCCTCGCCGCCCGCCTGGGGGCCGAACAGGCGGACGGCGGTACCTCGCTGCTGTTCGTGGGCAAGGTCTCGCCCCACAAGGGCCAGCACGACCTGGTCAAGGCGTTGGCCGCCTACCGCCAGCTCTACGATCCCAAAGCCCGGCTCCGGTTGGTGGGCGGCGCCATCAGCGAGGACTACCGGGTGGCGGTGGAGCGTTTCGCCGACGAGCTCGGCTTGCTCGATGCCGTCGAGATCGCCGGCTCGGTGACCCACGAGGAATTGATCGCCTACTACGCCGCCACCGATGTCTTCGTCTGCCTCTCGAACCACGAGGGATTCTGCGTACCGCTGCTCGAGGCCATGTACCACCGCGTCCCGATCGTGGCCCATACCTCCACCGCCGTTCCCGAGACGGTCGACGGCGCCGGCCTGGTCCTCCCCGAGAAGAACCCGGCGTTGGTCGCCGCCGCCATCGACCGGGTGGTCACCGACGAACGGTTGCGAGCGGCCCTGGCCCAGCGGGCCAGCG
The DNA here is from genome assembly GCA_035569695.1 of Acidimicrobiales bacterium. Classification (GTDB taxonomy): domain Bacteria; phylum Actinomycetota; class Acidimicrobiia; order Acidimicrobiales; family RAAP-2; genus DASXMT01. The sequence continues at coordinate 7,470 of DATMMO010000091.1, forward strand.
AGCGAGTGGCCTCGTTCTCTCTGGAGCGCGTGCGAGCGAGTTTCGCCTCGGCGCTCGAGTCCGCCTACGCGGCGTGAGCGGAGCGGCGCCCCATCGGCGCCCATCGACGCCGTGAAACTCGCCTTCGTCGTTCCCCGATACGGTCCCGAGATCATCGGTGGCGCCGAGACGGCGGCCCGCCTGCTGGCCGAACATCTGGCCACCCGCCCCCACTGGTCCGTCGAGGTGTTGACCACCTGCGCCCGTGATTTCGTC
>DATMMO010000092.1:0-4336 GCA_035569695.1 Acidimicrobiales bacterium
CTCAGTGGTCGAGGCCGGCGATGGTCGGGGCTCGGGCGATGGACTCATCCGACGAGGTAGGTCTCGTAGATCACGCCGCCAGGCTGGCGGCCGGCGACACTGATGAACACGCCTTTGTTCAGCCAAGCGAGGGCGACGGACGCCGTCTCGATCTGGGTTGAGGTCCGGAAGGTGTACTCGCTGGCGTCGACGTCTTCACCCCGTCCGAGGCGAGCAAGGACTTCGGCGCTGCCGTGGCGCACCCCTCGTGATTGGACGTAGAGCAGGTCGCCGCCTTCGGTCTGCAACATGTAGCGGATCTCTCCGAGGGTCGTGCCGTCGGTGAGGACGATCTGCCAGTCGGCGCTGGCTCCGGGGAGCAAGGTCCCGTTGAGTTCAGGTCCGGTGAAGGTGCCGCCAGTCAGCGGGACGACGCGGCGACGGCCTTGCGTGACGTCGCCGACATCCAGGATCTCACCGACGGTCGCCTCCAAGCGGTAGATCTGGGTCAGGCGAGGATCAGGAAGGTTGCTCATGGTTGGGCTCCTGTCAGTTGGGACGCTCCGCCCGAGATGGCCCGCCGTGCTGCTGGGCGGTCAGGCGACCGGGCCGCCTTGCGCTGGATCGTTGGGGTGGGGGGCCAGCGCGGTGATCGTGATTCGCATCCATTGGGCGAGCGGCAGAGCAGATAGGAGGGCATCGAGTTCCGTTTCACTCTCGGCGCGATAGAGGCCAAGGACCTTGGGATCACCATATGTGACGGGAAGCTTCCAGAGCCGAACAAGGTGCCCGTCGTCCACCAGCTTGGCGGCGGCGACCGCTTCGGCCTTTTGGCGGTCGGCGACCTCCGATTCTGGCGTGCCCAGTGGCACATTGATTTCCAACTCGACCAGAAACTCCACAGTGAATCTCCTTTTGGTCCTGGCGCCGGAATTGACGGCATCGCTCCATCTGGGTATGCGTGCTGCCCCCCATCCCTAGGCCCGATGGGTGAGAAGAGGCGCATTGGCTTCGCCGCCTATATGTACTGGTGGGATGCGGACGATGTGCACATCGCACTGAGCGTGCTTGAGGACCTGGTCGACCAGATCGGCATCGAAGACGCTGGCCGCCGATCCTTCGTCAGCTCGCCCGATGACGATGAGCCGAGACAGGTGATCGTTGGCGAATTCGGCTATTCGTCGACCGGCGGCGCCGTGGTCACCGACAACAGTGAGCAGATAGCCCGTCGAAGGTACGCCGGCGACACGAATTCGATCGACTCCCTGCGCTATTAGCTGTTTGGCCACTTCCGCCGTCTCGACATCGATGGCCTGCTCTTCGACGATCTCTGTCTCGAAGATGTGCAAGAGGTCGACTCGCGAGTCGGCGAGGTGGGCCATCACAATGCCGGCATCCTCGACCGCGTCGGCATTCGCACTGGAGTCGACGGCCACCACGACGGATTGAAGGCCATGGTCAGTGCTTTCCGGTACCGAGATTCCCTCGATGCCATTCCCCTCGGATATCGACAAGGGCTCGACGGAAAGGGAGTCCACTAGCTCATCGGCAGCGCCACCCTCGGCCCGAGTGAGAAGTCTGTGACCGGTGGCCAGCAGGCCGATGGCGATGACGACGGTCCCGGCGCCGAGGTAGAAGGGGACCTGCACGTTGAAGGCGATGGCCAGTTTGGCGGCGCAATAGGGGGCAAGACCGCCGCCGATGAACCGGACGAACCCATACGCCGCCGAGGCCACAGGTCGCTCGACGGGAGAAACGAGCATGACGGCCTGGGTGGTCAAGGTGTTGTTGAGCCCGATGAAGGCCCCCGAAACGATGACGGCCACGATGAGGGTGATCTTCGATGAGGAATAGACGGCAATAACCAAAAGGTCCACGGCCAGAAGGGCCAGATTGACGTACAGGGTCTTGGGAGTGCCGAATCGACGCTGTAGCCGGGGGGCGGCGAAGACGGCGAAGATGGCGACCAGTACCCCCCAGCCGGTGAAGACGAAACCCAACTGATGGATGCCCAGGTGCATGAGGAACGGCGTGTAGGCCAGCAGGGTGAAGAATCCCCAGTTGTAGAACAAGGCGGTGGCACTCATGGTGGCCAGCCCTCGGTGGCGGAGGGCCCGGATCGGGTCCAACAGCGACGTCGGACGCGGCGGTCGGGGCGTGTTGGTGACAAAAGCAATGGTGGCGACTAGGGAGATGGCCATGAGCACGGCCACGCCGAAGAACGGCCCGCGCCAGCTGATCCCTCCGAGTTCGCCGCCGATGAGCGGCCCGAGGGCGATGCCCACCCCGAGGGCCGTCTCGTACAAGATGATGGCCCCGGTAAAGCCGCCCGAAGCCGAACCGATGATCACCGCCAGCGAGGTGGCGATGAACAGGGCGTTGCCCAGACCCCACCCGGCCCGGAATCCGATGATCTGGCTGATGGTGTTGGACGAACCGGCCAGGGCACTAAAGACGACAATGAGTGTGAGCCCGGCGATCAGGGTTCGCTTGGCTCCGATACGGCTGGAGACCCAACCGGTCACGAGCATGGCGACGGCCGTCACCACCAGGTAGCTGGTGAACAAGAGCTCGACTGAACTCGGCGATGCCTTCAGCTGCTTGGACAAGGCGGGCAGGATCGGGTCCACCAGGCCGATACCCATGAAGGAGACGACACAGGCAAAAGCGACCGCCCAGACCGCCTTGGGTTGGCGGAAGGGACTGACCGCAGCCCCGTGATTGTTAGATCTCATCTAGTACTCCCTTTGATCAGCGTCCCAGGCGCATGCTCGAGATGTACGCCATATGCGGTCGGGCGTAGTTAGGGCACAACGACTACGACCGGTGCGGTGCGTCTCCCGATGAGGCGCCGTCCGAGCGAACCAGCGAGACGGTGGCGCGCTTTCCTCGATCTACCAACAACGATTTGGTCTGCGTGCTGTGCATTGGCGATCCGCAGTATCTCGGCCGCCGCGTCCCCACGGGCATTGATAAACGAAAGGTGAACACCCTGATTCGCAGCGAATTGCTTCGTTAGCCCTCTTAGATGCTGGGCCCACTCGCGGGCGAGCTGGTCGCTCGGTACAAGACACGCACCGGTCATTGCTGACGCAGTCGCCTCGATCCCTGTCCCTACTGTCCCAGCGACGAACACCGCCACCGCTCGTCCGCCTAGTCGTCGGGCCTCCCCACAGGCCCAATACAGGGCATCCCAGGAGCTGTCGGACCCATCGAACCCGACAACGACGGCAGGGGCGGCCCGAGTGCTGGAGGTTTCGGTCGCCCGGTCGGGGAGCTGGGCACTCCAGTCCATCTCGCTCGGGGTTCCCATGGTCACCCGTCGCCTTCGGGTCCAGCGGGCGGAGTGCCGTCGAATAGTTCATCGGGGGGCGATTCGATGACGGGTTCCCGTTGCTCATTGTCGAAGGAGCGAAGGTGCTCCAGAGCAGGAAGCGCCGCTATCAGCCTTGCCACCTCATCGGCGGATAGCTTCTCGATCAGCTGCTCGAAGGCTTCAGCGCCCGCTCGTCGTCTGGCCCGGAGGAGCTCAGTCCCTTTCACCGTCATGGCTATCAACGCCACCCGCTTGTCGGCCGGATCCCCCCGGCGCTCGACCAGCCCCGACCGTTCGAGGGACCTCACCAAGACGGTCATGGAGGGCTGGGTCACCCCTTCGATGACCGCCAGGTCCGTGATCCGCCGCGCGCCCGTGCGATCCAGTGTGGCCAACGTGGACAACGTGGTGAGGCTGATATCCCGAGGGGTCCGCCGTACCCCAGCGCTGATCAAGCCGTGGAGAGCTGTGGCAACACCCATTCGACTGCCTGCCTCACCGGATCTTTCAGCTCGCTCGCCTGGCATGGATATAAGCATAGCACTTCTATTTAGATTATCTATGTATCTTGCCGAAATGCCGCAGAGGTGGGGTGGGACTACTTCGCCTCCCCGGCGAAGGTGAGCAGTGCCGTGTTGACCTCTTCGGGATAGGTCCATCCGATGTTGTGCGGACCGCCCTCCACCGGGACAAGGGTGCAGTCGGCGATCAGCGCCGGAAGCCGAGCAGCGGTCGACTCGAACGGAAGGATGCGATCGGCCGTGCCGTGCAGGACGAGCACCGGCACGTCGATCTTGGTCAGGTCGGCGCGGAAGTCGGTCAGCCAGGTGTCGACGCATGCGTAGGTGGCGAAGGGTGAGGAGCCGACGGCCACGTTGAAGCTCGCCTGCCACGCCCGGTCGCTGATGCGGGTCCCACCGAGAACGTCGACGTTGTAGAAGTTGTTCAAGAAGCTCTCGAAATAGGCGTACCGGTCGCTGACAATGGCTGCCTCGATGTCGGCAAAGACCTTGTCCTCGACGCCTTCAGGATTGTCGTCGG
>DATMMO010000093.1:0-5328 GCA_035569695.1 Acidimicrobiales bacterium
GCGATCTGCTCCGCCGAGAAGTGGCAAGAAGTACGAAGTTGGGAACGGCAGTGCAGGGTTACCTCGAGCACGGGGATTTGGTCCCAGATCACTTGATGGTAGAAGTACTGAAGCCACACCTGCTGTCGTCTACTGAGACTGGCGGCTATGTGCTCGATGGATTCCCTCGGACCTTGGTTCAGGCTCTGGCCATCGAACGGATGGACCATCTCGTAGCACGCAGACTGGACGCCGCTATCTACCTGGAGATAACAACCGAAGAGGCACGCCGACGGCTCCTCGGTCGCGCGCTCGCCGAGGGACGAAGCGATGACAGGGCCGAGGTCATCGAACACCGGCTGAAAGTGTTCGAGACGCAGACAATGCCATTGCTTCGCCATTACCGTGGCCGAGGTCTCCTCGTCACGGTCGATAGCAGACTGTCGGTCGATCATGTATTCCAAGACATCGTCTCCCGACTTGATCAGTTCTTGTCTCGCTCGTTGTAGCCCCTAGCCGCCCGCTATTCGAATCCATCTGAACGCCGCTCTTGAAGTCGACGCATCTGTCGAGTAGGTCTCTTCGTAGACTTCGCTAGTAGTGCCATCAAGTCGTGGATGGATTCGACGAACTCTGTTTGGACGGCTGCGGATGCGGCCTCTGAGCAGATCACGCCCGTGGAAGGCCTCTCGGCCCTATCGCTCGATGCGCTGACCTCGGTCGCCTACGGGCCGGAGGCGATCCTGGTGGTTCTGGCCGTGGCCGGAGCCTCCTCACTCCGGCTGATTGTGCCCATCACCCTGGTGGTCACTGGTCTCTTGGCCATCCTGGTCATCTCCTACCGACAGGTCATTGACGCCTACCCCGAGGGTGGCGGTGCCTATGCGGTGACGCGTGACAACTTCGGACGTGGGGCCAGCAAGCTCGCCGGTGCCGCCCTGATCGTCGATTACACCTTGACGGTTGCCGTCTCTATTGCGGCTGGTGTGGGGCAGCTGACGTCGGCCTTCCCCATCGCTGCTCCCTTCACAGTGCCGATGGGTCTGGGAATCCTGCTCATCATCACTGCTCTCAACCTCCGGGGACTGGGAGAAGGAGCCCGCGCCTTTCTCATGCCGACACTTGTGTTCATCGTCGGGCTGATCGCCATCATCGCCATTGGGTTGATCCACCCCCTCGGCTCTCACACCCCAACCTCAGGCAAGTCGCTGGTAACCACACATACCGTGCAGGCTGTCACCGTCCTTCTCGTACTAAAGGCATTCTCAGCGGGATGCAGCGCGCTCACCGGCGTGGAGGCCATTGCCAACGGTGTGCCACTCTTCAAGGAGCCCCGAATAGCTCGGGCCAAGCGAACCGAGCTACTGCTGGGAGTGATTCTCGGAGCAATGCTTGTGGGCGTGGCCGTTCTCGCCAGCAAATTCCACGTGCAGCCGAGAATCGGCCAGACCGTGCTGAGCCAGGTCATGGTCTATGCCGTCGGGCGCCATTGGGCTTATTACGTCGTCTCGCTCACCATCACCTTGGTGTTGGCTCTAGCCGCCAATACGTCCTTCGGCGGACTCCCTGTGCTGACCAGCCTTCTGTCGAGGGACAACATGCTGCCCCACTTCTTCGGCGTCCGAGACCGCCGGCTGGTCTTTGGGAACGGGGTGGGGGCCCTCGCAGTGTTCTCAGCGGCATTGCTGGTCGCCGTGGGCGGCAACACGAACACCCTGATTCCACTGTTTGCCATTGGCGTATTCGTCGGCTTTACGCTGTGCCAGGCGGGATTGGTGGTCCATTGGCGCCGGACCAGAGAGCCAGGCTGGACCAGGCGAGCGACGATCAACGGTCTCGGTGCGGTAGTCACTGCCACTGCGACCGTGATCTTTCTCTTGACAAAGTTCACTGAGGGCGCGTGGGTCGTGGTGGTGGCCATTCCGCTCTTGATTGTGCTGTTCAACAGGATCGAGGTCTACTACTCCCACGCCGCCCAGGCTCTGGGAATCGATGTCATCCCGGGGCCGCTCGTCCACAAGCGCACGCTCGTCGTGGTGCCGGTGACGACCGTGTCCCGGCTGACCCACCACGCCTTGTCCGAGGCCATCTCGTTGGGGGATGAGGTCATGGCTGTAACGGTGACGTTTGATGGCGTTCAGGTGGGACTACCCGACTATCAAGTCGAGCGAAAATGGCAGGAATGGAGCCCAGGGGTGCCCCTACGGGTCCTGCATACCGAATTCGCATCCATCGTGGAGCCGATCGTAGGGTTGGTCGACGAGCTCCGAGCAGACACGGATTGCCACGTAGTCGTCCTGATTCCGGTTGGCATTCCCCAGCGCCTCCGGTACCGCCTGCTCCATAACCAAGTCGACCTGGCGCTAGCCGCAGAGCTACACAAACGGCGAGACATCATCGTGGCGCGGGTGCCCATGCCAATCATGGTGGAAAAGCGGCACCGGCGATAATCGACCCCAGCCTACGCGCTCGCGTGGTTTGTCGGACCGGTCCCGCCGTCAAGCTAAGGGTGGGCAAAGGGAGTCGCATGCCGAGTGCATGGCTCAGTTGAACCAGAAGGATAAGGCGATGGCGCGGGTCTGTACGCATCTCAGTTCGATTCGTCCGCAAGCGCCACCGATACTGGCTTGTCAAGACTGTCTGGCCAGCGGCCGCAGGGATTGGGTGCATCTCCGGATGTGCATGACCTGCGGTCATGTTGGGTGCTGTGACAACTCGCCCGGGCGCGATGCGACGAAGCATTTCTCGACGACAGGGCATCCCATCATTCGTTCCCTCGAGCCTGGCGAGAATTGGTTCTGGTGCTATGTGGATGAGATGTTTGCCGTGCCATGACCCAACCCGTTCACGGACGTCGTTGGCCGCTCTTTGGACCAGCGCTGGCGTCCTGACGGGCTGACGAGGTGTCCGATGCGTGATCGCCAACCTATCGCTACGCATGAGGGCGGCGTGAGTAGTGTGCTCTCCCCGGTAACCGAGACAGCCGACGAACATCATGCATATCCCCGGCTAACCAACCGACAGATGCAGCTTCTGGCCGAGCACGGCCAGACGAGGAGGACCGCTCCCGGCGAAATTCTCTTTCGCCAGGGAGACCGAACCTGCGATTTCATCGTCATTGTCAGCGGTCTGATCGTAACGGTCGACGGACCTGGTCCGGATGGAGATGTAATCGGCGTGCACGGTCCCGGCCGCTTCCTTGGGGAGCTGGGCCTCCTGACCGGCGAGCCGGTGTTCGTTACCTCGGTGGTGGCAAAGGCGGGCGAGGTGATCGACGTGCCTCTGGAGAGCCTTCGTCAGCTGCTGACCACTGATTCCGAACTGGGCGACGTGGTGCTTCGTGCCTATCTCGTCCGTCGATCGGTCCTGGTCAAGCTGGGCGACGGGCTCCGGATCGTCGGTTCGCATTTCTCGCCCGACACCAGGAGGCTGCGAGAGTTCGCCACTCGCAACCGCCTCCCTCATCGGTTGGTCGATCTCGAGAAGGACGAGTCCGCCGAAGCCCTGCTGCGCCAGCTCAGGGTGGCCCCGGAGGATACCCCCATCATCTTGTGGGGCGATCGGATTCTTCGGAACCCGACGAATGCGGAGCTGGCCAAGGCCGTTGGCTTACTGGAACCATTGGAGTCTGAAGCCCAAGCAGATCTGCTGGTCGTGGGGGCGGGACCGTCCGGACTTGCCGCCGCCGTCTATGGAGCATCGGAAGGCTTGGCCACGGTGGTGGTCGACGGGTCGGCAACCGGCGGCCAAGCCGGATTGTCACCTCGGATCGAGAACTATCTCGGCTTCCCGGCAGGGGTGTCCGGTGGGGAGCTCGCCGCGCTGGCAGTCGTCCAGGTCCGAAAGTTCGGTGCTCACATCGCCGTTCCCGCTGCGGCCAGCGCCTTGGAAAGCTGCGGAGGTGGCTATCTCGTTCGGCTCGAGGACGGGAGCAGCGTGTTCACCCGCGCTGTCATTGTGGCCACCGGCGCCCGTTACCGGCGACCCGACATTCCCGACCTACCGCAGTTCGAGGGGATCAGCGTCTACTACGCGGCAACACAGGTGGAGGCTCAGCTCTGTGCCGGAGATCCTGTGACAGTTGTCGGTGGAGGAAACTCGGCCGGTCAGGCTTCGCTGTTCCTGGCCAAGCATTCGGCATCGGTCGCGCTGGTCGTACGCTCCGGGAGCCTCGAAGAGAACATGTCCCGATACTTGGCCGACCGGATCGAGCACACCGCCAATATCAACGTGCAGTTGTGCAGCGAAGTGCGGTCGCTGATCGGTCAAAACGGGGTTCTGGAGGCACTCGTCGTGGTCGACCGGGCCGACGGTCTGCGACGCACGCAAGAGGCGCGAGCACTGTTCATCTTCATCGGCGCCGATCCGCACGTCGCCTGGCTCGGTGACCAACTGGCGTTGGACGATCGCGGTTATATCCTCACTGGCAACGACCTGATCGAAGAAGTCCTCCGGGTTGGGGACACCCCGGGCGGCGAAGGTCATCGCCCCACCATGCTCGAGGCCAGCAGTCCCGGAGTATTCGCGGTCGGAGACGTTCGGAGCGGTTCCGTCAAGCGGGTGGCCGCGGCGGTCGGTGAGGGCTCGATGGCTGTTTGGCTCGTCCATCACTACCTGGCCGAACGCTCGACTGTCTAGGAAAGTCGGCTCAAGGACCACGCGAGCGCGGGGTCTCCGCATACCCATGCGGCGCGACATTGGAGAGAGGTCACAACAGCCGAGAGGAGACCGTCATGCTGCTCCGTTTCGATCCGTTCCGGGACCTCGACCGTGTCACCCAACTGGTTACGGCCCGTCCCGAAGCGATGCCGATGGACGCCTACCGGGAGGCGGACCACTTCGTGGTGCATTTCGATCTACCCGGCGTGGACCCATCCGCTATTGATCTCGCGGTGGAGAAGAACGTGCTGACGGTCCGAGCTGAGCGGAGTTGGCAACCCAACGACCAACAAGAGGTCCTGGTGGCCGAACGACCGCAGGGATCCTTCAGCCGGCAGTTGTTCCTGGGCGACAGCCTCGACGCCGACCAAATTCGAGCCAGCTACGAAAGAGGAGTCCTGACACTCTCCATCCCGGTGGCTGAGCAGGAGAAGGCACGCAAAGTCGAGATCACTGTCGACGGGAGCGACCGCGTGCCGGTGGGAGCGGGTGCCGGTAGCGGGGCGTAATCCCTGGCCAGAAGGACAGCAGTTCCTGCCGCAGCAGGCGAAGGGATGTATCGGAGCACAAACGGGTCCGACGACAAGAGGAGCGGAGATGGCCAAAGCAGTGGGCATCGATCTGGGAACGACCAACTCGGTCATCGCCACCGTGGAGGGGGGCCAGCCGATCGTGGTTCCCAACGCCGAG
>DATMMO010000094.1:0-6095 GCA_035569695.1 Acidimicrobiales bacterium
GCCACGTTCTCGGGCCACGTGGCCGAGATCAACGAGGACCAGATGAAGGTCAAGGTACTGGTGGACATCTTCGGGCGCGAGACCCCGGTGGAGCTGGACTTCACCCAGGTCACCAAGCTCTAGATCGGTTAAGGAGACAACCATGGCGAAGAAGATCGTCGCAGTCGTCAAGATTCAGTTAGAGGCCGGCATGGCGACGCCGGCCCCGCCGGTGGGCACCGCGCTGGGGCCCCACGGCGTCCAGACGATGGAGTTCTGCAAGCAGTACAACGCGGCCACCGAGAGCCAGCGGGGCTCGATCATCCCGGTCGATATCACCATCTACGAGGACCGGACGTTCTCGTTCATCCTTAAGACCCCTCCCACTCCGGCCCTGCTCCGCCAGGCCGCCGGGCTGGAGAAGGGGGCAGCCATCACCGGACGGGAGCAGGTCGGCACTGTGACCGACGCCCAGATCGCTGAGATCGCCGGCATCAAGCTGCCCGACCTCAACACCGACGACGTGGAGGCGGCCAAGCGCCAGGTCGCCGGCACGGCGCGGTCGATGGGCATCGCCGTCAGCGGCTGAGCCCAGCTGTACGAGATCTAGGAAACGGAGAACCCCAGTGTCCAGAGGCAAGAAGTACAAGGCCAGCGTTGCCCAGTTCGACCGCGAGGAGCTGTACTCGGCCGTCGAAGCTGTTGACCTGGTCAAGGCCACGGCCAAGGCCTCGTTCGACGAGACCATCGAGGTGGCCGTCCGCCTCGGCGTCGACCCCCGCAAGGCCGACCAGATCGTCCGGGGCACCCTGTCCCTGCCCGCGGGCACGGGGCGGACCGCTCGGGTGGTCGTGTTCGCCGCCGGCGAGAAGGCCGCCGACGCCCGTAAGGCCGGAGCCGACGTGGTCGGCGCCGACGACCTGGTGGCCCGGGTGAAGGAGGGGTTCTTGGACTTCGACATCGCCATCGCCACCCCGGACCAGATGGGCCAGGTCGGCACCCTCGGACGGGTGCTCGGTCCCCGAGGCCTGATGCCCAACCCCAAGACGGGCACGGTGACCGACGATGTGGAGAAGGCGGTCATCGAGTTCAAGGGTGGCCGCGTCGAGTACCGGACCGACAAGGTGGGCAACGTCCACCTGCGCATCGGCAAGGCGTCCTTCGACAAGGCCCAGCTGCTCGAGAACCTGCACGCCGTCATGGACGAGTTGCACCGGGCCAAGCCGGCCTCGGCCAAGGGCCGCTATGTCCGGGCCGTCACGCTCTCGTCGACCATGGGCCCCGGTGTCCCGGTCGACCCATTGCGGGCCCGCCGGACCGAGGACGAATTGGCGGCCACCGCGTAGATCGTCGTCGCCCGCCGGCCGGCCTGTGTGGCCGGTGGGTCCCAGGACGCGCTAGCGTCCTACCGCTACAACTGAAGTTCGAACTGCCGTAGACCTCCGGTGTACCAGTCAATCGGTACCGAAGGGACCCTGTCCGGGTCCGCCTGATGAGGCGTTCCGCACGGAGCATCGATGCTCCTGCGCCACCACTCGATGGTGTCTGCGGCCCGTGTCCGAGCGTGAGCTCTGGAGGGATCATGGACAATCCGAGGGCCGACAAGGTCGCCGTGGTGAACGAAGTGCGAGGACGCCTGGAGGCGTCCGACGGCGCGCTCCTCACCGAGTACCGAGGTCTGAGCGTGGCCGAGCTGGCCGAGCTGCGCCGTGACCTGGCCTCCGCCGGGGGCGAGTACAAGATCTACAAGAACACGCTGGTTCGCCTGGCCGTGGCCGACGGCCCCCAGGCCTCCATCCAGGACCTGCTGACCGGACCCACGGCCATTGCCTTCGTCGACGGCGACGTCAGTGCGGTGGCCAAGGCGCTGCGGGACTTCGCTCGGAACAACCCCAGCCTCATCGTCAAGGGCGGCATTGTCGGAGACGGAATGCTCTCCGCCGCTGAGATCACCGTCCTGGCCGATCTTCCCTCCCGTGATGTGCTCCTGGCTCAGGTGGCGGGTGCGTTCGCCGCGCCGGTCCAGAAGCTGGCCAGCCTGATCGAGGCCCTGCCTCGCAACCTGGCCTATGGGCTGGCCGCTCTGGTGGCTAAGCGTGAGGACGAGGCTCCAGCCGCCACGACCGAAGCAGCTCCGCCCGCCGCCCCCGAAGCGGCGGAGGCGCCCACCGCCCCGGCCGCCGAAGCAGCACCTGTTGCCGAAGCCCCCGCCGCCGAGGTCGAAACAGCCGGTGTGCCCGAGACCGAAGCCCCGGCCGCCGAAGCAGCACCTGTCGCCGATGCAGCTGAACCCAAAGCCGAAGTAGCCGCACCCGAAGCCGAAGTAGCCGCATCCGAAGCCGAGACCACAACCGACGGGGCATCCGAGTAAGTCCGACTAACCAGTTCGGCAACCACCCGCCGACCGACCGACCGATTCACAGATCACACACGTCAAAAGACCAAGCAAGTCAAAAGACCAAGCAAGTCAAGAGACCAAGCAAGTAAGGAGCAACAACGATGGCAGGCACCCTGACCAAAGACCAGATTCTGGACGGCATCTCTGAGCTGTCCGTTCTCGAGCTGAGCGAGCTGCTCAAGGACTTCGAGGAGCGCTTCGGTGTCACCGCCGCCGCTCCCGTGGCCGTGGCCGCCGCTCCCGCCGCCGGTGGCGCTGGTGGCGACGCCGGTGGTGGCGAGGACGAGAAGACCGAGTTCGACGTCATCCTGACTGGCGCCGGCGACAAGAAGATCCAGGTCATCAAAGAGGTGCGCTCGCTGACCAGCCTGGGCCTCAAAGAGGCCAAGGACCTGGTGGACGGCGCCCCCAAGCCCGTGCTCGAGAAGGCCAACAAGGAAGACGCCGAGAAGGCGAAGGCTCAGCTCGAGGGAGCTGGCGCCAGCGTCGAACTCAAGTAGTCAGGTCCCGTCCCGGTCGCCGGTCTCCGGCGGCCGGGGTCCGGGGTCTGCCTTCTCGGGGCTCGATAGCATCCTGACCAGGCCATTCGCGTCAATCCTTGACGCCGGGCGGCCTGCCTCCTACCCTGAGCATGCCTAATCCGGGGGACTTGTGTCCCCGGGGTTGTGAACGCGTGTCCATCCGTATAGGATGTCTAGTTGCCGTGCCGCTCTTGACGCCTTCTCTGATTTTTCTGGCTGAATGACGCGCGCCTCGGCGCCCTTCGACCGCTCCCGCAGTCGTCGTCGACCCTACGTTCACAAAGATCACACTGCTGTACCCACACCGCTGTACCCCACTGCTGTAACCACACGTCACCCTGTCCAACACAACTGGGAGGAGTAGGCCGTTGCCTGCACGGTCCAAGAGCCCGGAACGTTTTTCCTTCGCCAACATTGACGAGGCCCTGCCACTACCCGATCTGGTCGCTATCCAGCGTGATTCCTTCCAGTGGTTTCTGGACAAGGGTCTCGCCGAGGCGTTCAACGACATCAGCCCGATCGAGGACTTCACCGGCTCGCTGAGCCTGGAGCTGGAGTTCGATCCCACCGATCCTGACCTGCGCCCACCGCCGAAGTTCTCGGTCGAGGAGTGCAAGGAAAAGGACATGACCTATGCCGCCCCGGTCTTCGTCCGGGCCCGGTTCATGAACGCCAGCACCGGCGAGATCAAAGAGCAGACCGTCTTCATGGGGGACTTCCCCGTCATGACGGACAAGGGCACCTTCATCGTCAACGGGACCGAGCGCGTGGTGGTGAGCCAGCTGGTTCGCTCGCCAGGAGTTATCTTCCAGCCCGGGCGCGACGCCAAGACCGTGTTCACCGGGACCATCCACCCCTACCGCGGCGAGTGGATCGAGTTCGACGTCGAGGCCAAGCCGTCCAAGGACGTCACCGCCGGCTGCCGGGTGGCCCGCAAGCGCCGGCTGTCCCTGTTCGTGCTGCTGCGCGCCCTCGGCTACGAGGACCAGGGCTTCCTGGAGCGCTTCGTCCGCCACTTCGACTTCCTCGAGGGCCAGTGGGAGAAGGAGCAGAGCATCGCTCCCACCCGCGAGGAAGCCCTGCTCGAGATCTACAAGCGGGCCCGCCCCGGCGAGCCGCTGTCGGTCGAGTCTGCCCGTCAGTACTTCGAGAACGCCTTCTTCAACCCCAAGCGCTACGACCTCACCCGCGTCGGCCGTTACAAGCTGAACCGGAAGTTGGGGCCGGAGATCGAGCGGATCTCCGACATCCTGCAGATCGACCTGGAGCGCCCCTCGCCCACCCAGGGCGTCCTCAGCCCCTCGGAGATTCTGGCCTCGGCCACCTACATGCTCCACCTGGCCCTGCACATGGCCGACGGGGAGTCGGGCTACCGCATCGACGACCAGGACCACTTCGCCAACCGGCGCATCCGTTCGGTGGGCGAGCTCATCCAGAACCAGGTGCGAGTCGGGCTGTCCCGCATGGAGCGGGTGGTCCGCGAGCGCATGACCACCCAAGACGTCGAGGCCATCACGCCCCAGACCCTGATCAACATCCGTCCCGTGGTCGCCGCGGTGAAGGAGTTCTTCGGGACCAGCCAGCTCAGCCAGTTCATGGACCAGAACAACCCCTTGTCGGGCCTGGCCCACAAGCGTCGCCTGTCGGCACTGGGACCCGGCGGCCTCTCCCGTGAGCGGGCCGGGTTCGAGGTCCGAGACGTGCACACCTCCCACTACGGGCGGATGTGCCCCATCGAGACCCCCGAAGGCCCCAACATCGGCCTGATCGGCTCGCTGGCCACCTATGCCCGGGTCAACGAGTACGGCTTCATCGAGACGCCCTACCGCAAGGTGGTCGACGGTCAGGTCACCAAAGAGGTGACCTACCTGGCTGCCGACGAGGAGGAAGAGCACGTCATCGCCCAGGCCTCGGCCGCCCTCGACGACGACGACCGCTTCTCCGAGGACAAGGTCCTCGTCCGCCGAGGCCCCCAGGGCACCGGCGTGCGGGTCGGTGCCGTCACCACCTCCTACGGGACCACGTCGGAGATCGACTTCGTGCCTCCGGCCGAGGTCGACCTGATGGACGTCTCGCCCAAGCAGATCGTGTCGGTGTCCACCGCCCTGATCCCCTTCGTGGAGCACGACGACGCCAACCGCGCCCTCATGGGCGCCAACATGCAAAAGCAGGCCGTCCCGCTGGTGGTGCCCGAGGCGCCCTACATCGGGACCGGCGTGGAGGCACGCGCCGCCCGCGACGCCGGCGACGTGGTGCTGGCCGAAGCCGAGGGGACCGTGGTCGAGGTCTCCGGTGAGGCCATCACCGTCGAGTACAAGGCCGGGTCGAAGGACCGTCTGGGCGTGGATCTCGGCCGCAAGGTGTACCGCCTGGCCAAGTTCCGTCGGTCCAACCAGAACACGGCCATCAACCAGAAGGTCATCGTCGAGGAGGGCCAGAAGGTCACCCGCGGCGAGGTGCTGGCCGATGGTCCCTCCACCCACAACGGCGAGCTGGCCCTGGGCAAGAACCTGCTCGTGGCCTTCATGCCGTGGGAGGGCTACAACTACGAGGACGCCATCATCCTCTCCGAGCGCCTGGTGAAGGACGACGTGCTCACGTCGATCCACATCGAGGAGCACGAGGTGGACGCCCGCGACACCAAGCTCGGTGCCGAGGAGATCACCCGGGACATTCCCAACCTGTCCGAGGAGATCCTGGCCGACCTGGACGAGCGGGGCATCATCCGCATCGGCGCCGAGGTCGACGCCGGCGATGTCCTGGTGGGCAAGGTCACCCCCAAGGGTGAGACGGAGCAGACCCCCGAAGAGCGTCTGCTGCGGGCCATCTTCGGCGAGAAGGCCAGAGAAGTCCGGGACACCTCGTTGAAGGTGCCCCACGGCGAGTCGGGCAAGGTCATCGACGTCCGGGTGTTCTCCCGGGAGGACTCCCACGAGCTCCCCCCCGGGGTCAACCAGCTGGTCCGGGTGTATGTGGCCCAGCGGCGCAAGATCTCCGAGGGCGACAAGCTGGCCGGCCGCCACGGCAACAAGGGCGTCATCTCCAAGATCCTCCCGATCGAGGACATGCCCTTCCTGGGCGACGGCACACCGGTCGACATCATCCTCAACCCCCTGGGCGTGCCTTCACGAATGAACGTGGGCCAGGTGCTCGAAAGCCATCTGGGCTGGGCGGCGCGCTGGGGATGGGACGGCGAC
>DATMMO010000095.1:0-3155 GCA_035569695.1 Acidimicrobiales bacterium
CCAGGATGTGGTCGAGCTTGGCTGTGGCCAGGGAGAAGAACGCACCCCAGGCCTCGAGCTCAATGCCCAGGGACTGGCCGATCACCTCGTCGGACACGCCGGAATCATGAAGCCGGACGGCAATCGCGTAACGATCAGGTAGTTGGGCGATGGCTTGGGCGCGGTCCACATCATCAAGGTAAGAGACCATCCTGGTCAGGGCATGCGTAGTCGACCACCTGTTTCTGGGCTGTCCCGGTGGGCGCGCCCTAGGTAGCCACGCAGCGACCGCGCGCCGCGACCTCGGGGGTAGCATCACGGACGATGCTCGTGTGGCCGATGGAGGGGCGGACCGAGGAGTTCCGACTGGTCCAGGAAGCATTAGAGGAAGGACAGGCGGCCCGGGGCGTGGTCTTGGCCGGTCCACCCGGTGTGGGCAAGACCAGATTGGCCCAAGAGGTCATGGCCCAAGCTCGCGCTGGTGGGGCCCTGGCCGAATGGGGGGTCGCCACCCGGTCGGCGGCCACCATCCCGCTCGCCGCCTTGACTCACCTGATCCCGGCATCGTCTCAGCCGAGGGGCGCCCTGGATCTCATGGCCGCCACCGTTGCCGCCTTGGCCGATCGGGCCGGGGGACGTCCGGTCATCGTGGGCATCGACGACGCCCACCTCCTCGATGACGCGTCAGCGACGCTCGTCCATCATCTGGCCTCGACCAACGCGGCCAAGTTGGTCCTGACCGTGAGGGCGGGTGCGGCCGCACCCGATCCCATCGTGGCCTTGTGGAAGGACGGGACACTGCAACGCATCGAGGTGCAGCCCCTGGCCAGGAGCGAGGTCGAGGCGCTCATCACCGCCGTGCTCGGTGACCGAGTCGACGGGACCACCATGGAGTGGCTGTGGACGACGAGCGGCGGCAACTTGCTCTACCTCCGGGAGCTGGTGCTCGGTGGCCTGGATTCCGGTCAACTCCGTCTCGAGGCGGGCATATGGAGCTGGCGAGGGCCCTTCACCCCCGGTGCGCGGCTGGCCGAGCTGGTGGCCGGCCGGCTCGGCCTCCTCGAACCGGTCGAGCGTGACCTGTTGGAGCGGCTGGCGCTGGGCGAACCCCTCGAGGTGGGGCTGTTGGGAGACATGGTCTCGACCGGCACCTTCGACTCGTTGGAGCGCCGGGGTCTGGTCGCCATCGACAACTCGTTGGAGCGCCGGGGCCTGGTCGCCATCGACAAGGACAAGCGCCAACAGATGGTCCGGTTGGCTCACCCACTCCACGGCGAGGTGCTCCGCTTCGAGATGCCCACCTTGCGGGCCCAAGAGATCTGTCGGTGGCTGGCCGAGAGCGTCGAAGCCCACGGCACGGTCGACCCCGATCGGGCTTTGGCCGCGGCGCTGTGGCGGTTGGCATCGGGGGGCGGGGGCAGGCCCGAGGTCTACCTGGCCGCCGCCCACCATCTGCATGCCATGGTGGATCCGGCCCTGGTGGAGCGCCTGGCCCGGGCCGCGCTGGCCGCCGGCGCCGACCGCCTCGATGCCGAGCTCATGCTGGGCGAAGCCCTGGCCTGGCAGGGGAAGCTGGACGAAGCCGATGCCGTCCTGGCTGACCTGGTCCCGCTGGCCGTCTCCGACCGCGATCGGGCCCAGCTCGCTCTGGCCCGAGTCTTCCCGATGTTCTCCGACCCGGAATGGGCCACCGAAGCCGAGGCCATACTGGTCCAGGCCGAAGGAGACATCGAAGACGTCGACCTGCGCCATGAGATCACGACGCGTCGAGCCATCGTCTACCACATGAACGGGCGGGCTCCCGAAGCGGTGGCCGCCGCCCTCGAGATCGTCGACTCACCGTTGGCCAGCCCGGCCAACCTGCTCGTCGCCCACCTCACCCTCCTGCCCGAACTGGCCCAGTGTGGTGACCTCGACCGCGCCCTGGCCGAACTGCCGCGCGCCCTGGACACCCTCGACGCCGCCGGCGATGCTGTTCCCGAGGCGCGGGCCATCCTCCTCCTGTCGATAGCCAGGGTCCACCACCTGGCCGGCAATCTGGCCGAGGCCACGACCCTGGCCCGAAGCGTCTATGACGAAGCCGCGGCCCGGGGCGCCCGACAGGCCCGACAGTTGTGCTCCCTGGCCGCGGCGGTGCTCGGCACCATCGCGGTCGATACCGGGCACTTGTGGCAGGCCATCGGCTGGCTCCAGGAAGCGGCGGCCGATCTCCGGGAACGAGACCCCCACCGCATCCTGGCCATGACTCTGGCCGCCCAGGCCCAGGCCCTGGCCGGGACCGGGCAGGCAACCCAGGCCGTTGGGGTCATGGCCGAGGCGGACGCGGTCTCTCATCCGTTGCCACCCGGGCTTCTCCTCGACATGGACCTGGCCCGGGCGTGGGTGCTCGCCGCCACCGGCGAGGTGTCCCGAGCCCGCTCGCTGGCCCTCGACTCGGCCGAGGCCGCCCGGAGGGCCGGTCGGCACGCCATGGAGCTGGGCGCCCTCCACGGCGCACTCCGACTGGGGGCCGGCGGCGACATCAGCACCCGCATCAGTCGGACGGGCACCCTGGTCAGCGGGCGGCTGGCGGCTGGTTACGTCGACCACGCCCAGGCGCTGCATGCTCACGATGGCCCCCGACTCGACGCGGCATCTGTCGCCTTCGAGCAGATGGGAGCCCTGGTCCTGGCAGCCGAGGCCGCCTGCGAGGCGGCAGAGTGCTACGCCCAGGGCGGCCTCGTGGTTCGCCATCTGGCTTCGATATCCCGAGCCGAGGAGGTCCTCCGAAGGTGCGGCGGCCATCCGGTGACTCCCGTCCTGGCCCGGTCGGGCGCCGTCGAGGTTCTCACCCGGCGGGAGCGGGAGGTGGCGAACCTGGCCGGACAAGGATGCTCCAATCGCGAAATCGCCAGTCGCTTGACGGTGTCGGTCCGAACGGTAGAGGGCCATTTGGCCAGCGTGTTCTCCAAACTGGGCATCCAGGGTCGGGATGAGTTGCGCTGAGGTGGACGTCGGGACGCTGCGCTCCGATGCAACCGGTACGCGGAAGACGGGAAACCCGGTAACTCCGGTCGTGGCCGGGAACATCCCCAGGTGAGAGGGGGTTCAACTTATTACGGACGCTGGAGTGCGCGTCTGCCCGACGAGGGGTGGACGATGCGGTGCCAGCAGATACGAGGAGGACAGCCATGACG
>DATMMO010000096.1:0-11203 GCA_035569695.1 Acidimicrobiales bacterium
CTCAGTGGCGAAGGCAAGAGGTCGCACCAGGCGGGCCATCAGAGGACCCCTCGGACGGCGGATCGCCCTCGGCGCAGCCGTCGCCGCGGTCGCCGTCGCCCTCCTGGTCGCTCTCCCGTCGGTGACCCATCAAACCCGGCCATCGGCCATCGCTCCCCCGTCGCCGCGGGTCTTCGTACCGCCGACCGGCATCCCTCACGATTGCTCGGCCGATGCCGGCATGCTCTTGCGCTCGTGGCTCTGGTCTCTTCCTCATGGCACGCCGGCCCGACCGCTCGTAGTCGACTTCCCGGCCCATGCCTGTTATGTGGTCAACGAATCTCTCTACCTGCGAGGACTGACGAACACGACGTTGAATGGTCGGAATGCCACGTTCCGCCAAGTGATGCCCACCGTCCAGAGCATCGGCCCCCTTCCCACCGTCTCGCCCTACTGCGGTTCGGATATCGACAAGGAATCGGGCACCGCCATCTCGGCCATCCCCATCATCTGGTGGTTCGAGGGCGGCTGTGACATCACGATCACCAATATGGTGATCATCGGCCCCAACACCTCCGGCGTGGTGGGATCACAGAACAACTCGGGAATTCAACTGTCCGGAGTCCAACGGGCCGTCATCCGAGGAGTCACCATCAACAACGTGGACGGCGACTTCGTGACCCTGTCCGGTCTGCACGAAGCTGGGAGCGGTCAGGCCTCGTTTCCCACCACCTACGCCACCATCCGGGGGAACTCGTTCTCGCGCAGCGGGCGCCAGGGCATCACTCCCGAGTTCGTGAATCATGTGTCCATCACCCACAACTCCGTGCGTGGTGTGGCCGCCAGCGTGATCGATCTGGAGGCTGATGCTGTCGGTGGTTGTGCCTGCAACGTCACAGTCGACCGCAACACCTTTGCCGGCCTGGCCCCCTACCTGGTGGCCGGCATCACCGGCCTGTCGATACGGCACTTCGACTTCACCGACAACCGGCTGGTCGACGGCGCCCAGTTGAAGATACAGCTGGCGCCCCAGTTGCCCTCGTCGGATGTCGTCATCTCCGGCAATACGGGCAGCACCGGGTCGACTTGGCCATGGCCCTCCGTCGGCATTGCCTACTCGATCAGGGGCGACAGCGCCGGCCCGCTGGACGGGGTTCGGGTGTCGGCGAACTCCTTCCCCGCACCCTCTGGCGGTCGACCCTTTGTGCGCGCCGGCAAACAATCCAGCAATGTAGGAGTCAGTCATAACGTGATCCCCCGGGGGAACCAGTCGACGACGTTACTCAATGACGGGGGGGCGTCCAACCACGCGTGCAGCAACCGGGCCAGAGTCGGGGACCCCGCCTTCGACGGCCCCTGTTGAGCGGTGCCGCTTGGTTACTCGGGCTGGAGTGGCGCACTGCTTGAGGACCGGACCGCGGTTGTGCGTGCGCCCAATCCGACCACGATGGCAATGATCAGGAGCACGACTGCGATGACAGCCGCAATTGCGCCTCGCTTGTGGTAAGTCCCGGCTCCGCTGTGCCTGCCGGGCATGAAACTCGGGAGCGAATGGATGGGTACGGTCAGGTAGATCACTGCCACCGCGAGGGCGACCACGCCCACGATGGCGAAGATCAAGCTTATGACCCACTTGGCATTACTGGACACTTCACCCACCTCCCCAGTCCGGCCCCAAACGACCAGCTCTAGTCGGTCGGGCCCACCCCCCGGCAACCCACGAAATTCTAGCGCCAGCGCCACGGCCTTGCAGTGCGATGGGGGCCAAACCCCTTGAGGGGGCAGGCGATCTGGTCACAATTGAGGCACCCGATTTCGTCACAATTGATGATGCGACGGGCAACGGGCCCATCGTACGTTGAGGTGGGGCAATAGTCTGCCCGAGGAATTCGGAGGGCGACGGCGACGGCTACGGATTCGAGCACATGGAACGGCTTGGTGCTTCGCACCGGAACGTACAGCGACGCGGACACAGCGGCGAGCCTTCATGCGAAACAGATTGGTGAGGGATTCCTGAGCTTCCTTGGCCCGGCGTTCCTTCGCCGCCTCTACCGAAGGGTCGTTCTGGTTCCCCAATCGTTCTTGCTCGTTGTCGAGGACGGGTCGACGACGGTGGGATTTCTCGCTGGCTCCACCGACGTGGCCGCGCTCTATCGGACGTTCCTGTGGCGTGACGCTCCGGCGGCCGCGCTCGCGTGCAGTGGCCGGCTCCTCCGATCGTGGCGCCGGGTGATTGAGACCCTTCGCCACGGTGCCGGTAGCTCCGGCGAGAGTGCAGAGTTGCTGGCCCTCGCCATCGAACCGGCAGCGCGGGGGCGAGGGGCCGGAACCCAGCTCGTCGAGCAGTTCCTCTCCGAGGTCCGCCGGCGGCGACTGGATGCCGCCCACGTGGTGGTCTCGGCGGCCAATGAAGCCGCCGTCGGCCTCTACCGGCGAGCCGGTTTCGACGTAGTGGATCGATTCGAGCTGCATGCCGGGACCGAGTCCCTCCTCATGCAATGGGCAGCCGAGCCGGGTACGAACGAATGACGACCGAGGTCGTTGTCGTCTCCCTGGCCGCTCTGGGCGTTACCGCAGCGGCCGTGCCGATCTGCGTGGTGGGCGCCCGCCGGTACGGCTTGATGGACCGCCCGGGCCCCCTCAAGACCCAGGACGCCGCGGTGCCGTACCTGGGCGGGGTTGCAGTCTTCGCCGGGGCGGCGGTCGGCGCGACGGCCGGCCGGCCCATCGTTCTGATCCCGATGGCCGCCGCCCTGGCTGTCGGGATCGTCGACGACCGGTTTGTCGTCCCTCCACAATTTCGGCTGCTGGCGCAGCTGGGAGTGGGTGCCGGCATCGCCGCGGCCCAACCGGTCCACTTACCGGGTTGGCTCGGTGTACCCCTGGTGATGGGCGCAACCGTGGTCCTCGTCAACGGCTTCAATATGCTCGATGGTCTCGACATGTTGGCTGCAGGCGTGGGTGTGGCGGCTGCGGTCGCTTTCGCGGTGATCACCCACGGTGCCGCTCGGCTGACGGCCGCATCCCTGGCCGCGGCGCTGGTCGGCTTCCTCTTGTACAACCGTCCCCCGGCCCGGATCTACCTGGGGGATGGCGGAACCTACCTCCTCGGAGCGTCGATGACGTTGCTGCTCGCCCAGGCCTGGGGCGTTGGCATCGCAGGCACTACCGGCGTGGTCGCCCTGGCGCTCCTGGCCATTCCCGCCGGCGAGGTTGCCGGCGCCGTCGTCCGGCGGCGCCGGAGCGGTCGCTCCATCCTGAGCGGCGATCGCGGTCATCCTTACGACCGCCTGGTCGCGAGCGGCTGCTCCCGTACGGCCGCCAGCGCCGTGTACATCGGCATCGAGGTCGCCGTGGCGGTGGCGGTGGCGGTGGCGGTGGGTCATGCCTCGATGGCCGTGGCCTTGGGAACCGATGTGGTGATGGCGGTGCTCGTCCTCGGCGGCGCCGCCCTCGCCGGAGGGATGACCGATCGCACCGGGATCCGGACTTGACCCGCGTCTTCCTGTCCCCTCCCGATATGGGTACCGAAGAGAGGCGGATGCTTCTCGAGGCCTTCGAGTCCAATTGGATCGCCCCCATCGGGCCTGACGTCGTGGCCTTCGAACGCGAGGTAGCCGATCGAACGGGTGTCGCGCACGCGGTGGCCCTCTCCAGCGGAACGGCTGCGCTACACCTGAGCTTGCTCCTGGCCGGCGTGGAGCGCGGGGACGAGGTACTCGTGCCGTCCCTCACCTTCATCGCCACCGCAGCTGCCGTCACCTACCTGGGAGCACGCCCGGTGTTCCTCGACTGCTCGTCGGAGAGCTGGAACCTCGACCCTGCCCTGGTCGAGGAAGTACTGGTCCGGAGGGCCCGGGTCGGCCGACTCCCGGCCGCGGTCATCGCCGTCGACCTCTACGGGGAGACCGCCGACTACATGGTGTTGGAGTCGCTGTGCCGCCGGTTCGACGTGCCTCTCATCGAGGATTCGGCCGAGGCCCTCGGGTCGACCCATCGGCACCGGGAGGCCGGTTCGTTTGGGGCTGCCGGGGTCTTCTCGTTCAACGGCAACAAGATCATCACCACCAGTGGTGGTGGGATGCTGGTGACCGGGTCGGCGGCATGGGCGGAGCGAGCCCGGCTTCTGGCCGCCCACGCCAGGGAGCCGCTGTCTCATTACGAGCACCTCGCCGTGGGGTACAGCTATCGCCTGTCGAACCTGCTGGCCGCCCTGGGAAGGGCCCAGCTCCGGGGGCTGGACCGACGCATCGAGCGGCGCCGTCAGATCGATGCGGCCTACCGGGACGGGCTGGTCGGTCTCCCTGGGATCTCACCAATGCCGTGCACGGCGGCAGGTACGTCCAACCACTGGCTGACGTGCGTCCTCATCGATCCCGACTGCTTTGGAGCAGATCGTGAGAAGGTCCGGCTGGCCCTGGAGGACGCCGACATCGAGTCCCGACCGACGTTGAAGCCCCTGCACCTCCAGCCCGCGTTTCCTGGCGCCTGCCTGGTCGGGCCCGGTCATTGTGCCCGTGTCTTCGACCAGGGACTGTGCCTGCCCACGGGGTCGGCGCTCTCGTCCGCCGACCAGTCTCGAGTCATCGAGATCATCACCGTTCAGGCCCGCGTCTGACCTGTGAAGCACGATCGCTTCTGACCTATCCCGAGCAGGAGGAGTGCCATGCCCGCCAAAGCGAAGCCGAAGGCTCTGGCCTTCTATCTCCCCCAGTACCACCCGATTCCCGAGAACGACCAGTGGTGGGGCAAGGGCTTCACCGAGTGGCACAACGTGACCACGGCCCGCCCTCTGTTTCCCGGGCACTATCAGCCCCATGTTCCCGGCGAGCTCGGCTACTACGACTTGCGGGTGCCCGAGGTGCGCGTCGCCCAGGCCGAGTTGGCTCGGGCCCACGGCATACACGGCTTTGTCTACTACCACTACTGGTTCCACGGCCGCCGTCTACTCGAGCGTCCCCTCGAAGAAGTACTCACGACCGGTGAGCCGGACTTTCCCTTCGCCCTTTGCTGGGCAAACGAGGAGTGGACCCGGGGTTGGGACTCGCAGACGGGACACGTGCTCATGCGTCAGGAATTCAGCCACGAGGACGATCGTGCCCACATACGCCATCTGCTGCGTGCGTTCTCTGATCCTCGCTACATCACCATCGACGGTCGGCCCCTGCTGCTCATCTACCGGCCCACATTGCTACCCGACCTGCAGCTCACCAGCGCGATCTGGCGCCAGGAGGTGCGAGAGGCCGGGTTCCCCGACATCTACCTGTGCTGGGTGGAGTCGTGGGGGTACCCACCCGGCGGTAAGGGGCCCGGGGCCTTCGGGCTCGACGCATCGGTGGGGTTCATGCCGCTGCACGGCGAACAACTGCATACGCCCCTCGAGACTCTGAGGGGTCATCGGGTCTTCGACTACGAATCGGCGGCCGACAAGGCCATCAGGCTCATCGACTGCCCGTGGAAGCGATTCCCCTCAGTGATGGTGGGCTGGGACAACACCCCCCGCCGGGCCCGTGCGGCCACCATCTTCGAGGGCGCCACTCCCGCCCGTTACGAACACTGGCTGAGAGCGACGGCCGACTCGGTGGCCGACGTCCGCCCGGAGGAGAATTACCTCTTCATCCTGGCCTGGAATGAATGGGCCGAGGGCAACCACCTGGAACCCGACCAGCGCTATGGTCGAGCCTTCCTCGAAGCTACGCGCTCCGTGCTGCTCGACGATCGACCCATTGGCGTCGCGGAATTGCCCCTCGTCCCCGGGCCGGCGACGCCCACCACCGCCGAACCGGCGGACAAAGGAGGCACACATCGGGTTCGGTCCACCCTCGGCGATCTGGGGGCCAAGGTCGTCGGTCTGATCATCGAGCTCGATCTACCCCGCGGTCGGTCGGTGGTGGATCTCGGGGATCGAATAGGGACATCGGAGAAGACCAAGCTCCGATCCCTGGGCATCGACGTGGTGTCGGCCCCGCTCACCGATGCGACATCATTGAAGGCCACGCTGGACGGCATCGATGAGGTCGGTGCCGTGGTCCTGGTCGACGGGCTCCAGCACCAGGCCGATCCGCAGGACCTGCTGTACGCCCTGGCCGCTTGGGCCTTGGACCACGGTTCTCCCTCCTTGTTGGTCACCGTCCCCCACGTCGCCCACCTGGACATGGCCGTCACTCTCCTGTGCGGTCACTTCGACGTCCGGCCGTCCGGCCCGCTCGATCCGGAGAACCTCCGGCTCTTCACCGAAGACGCGCTGCAACGACTGGTCGACCGTTCGGGGTGGTCCATGCTGGGCCGGGACGACCTTCACTCCCTCCATTCGGAACACTACGAAGCCGGCCTGCGCGACGGCCTTCCCGAAGAGATGATCGGGGCGCTCCAAGCCACCGCCCAGGCTGTCAATCCGACATGGTCGGTCACCCACTTCGTGTGGGCCCTCGAGCCGCGTCCGATTGACCTGGCACCCAGCTCGTACGCCGAAGCTGTGGCGCCAACCCCCACCGCGCCGACCTTGACCATCGCCCAAAAGGCTCGAGCGGAGGTGGAGGCCTACTTGGCCTCCGTCGGATTGGTGGCGAGCGAGACCAACCGGCGCGCCGTAGCCGCGCAACGCAGTGGGTCGTACCAGTACCATCTGAAAAAGGTCTTCCTGAAGTTCGTCTACAGCACACCCCGTCGGGCCGCAGCCTTCACACGCCTCTACGAGCGGCTGCGCTGAGCGCCGTTCGGCGACGCCGAAACTCTCCTGGCCCATGAGCTCTCCCCCACCTCTGCCATCCGGAGCGGCGATGCCTACGGGACCGTGGCTGCTGGTGGTGGGCATGCACCGCAGTGGCACCTCTGCCATCACCGGAGCGCTCGGGCAGCTCGGGCTCCAGGTCCCCGCCCACCACGATCGGTTCGATGCTTCGGCGGACAATCCCGACCATTGGGAGAGCCGGTCGCTCTGGCTCCACAATGTGAGGCTCCTCGGGCGACTCGGTGGGACGTGGGACGGTCCCCCCGTACCGGGGCCTGGATGGGAATCCGATCCCGGCCTGGCCCTCACCAAGCTCGGTGATCCGGCCGAATCGGCCGCCGCCGCGTTCCCCGACCCCGGGCCACTGGTGTGGAAGGACCCACGAGTGTGCCTGCTTCTGCCTCACTGGTTGGCTCACCTTCCCAAGCCGGTGGCTGCGGTCTTCGTCTGGCGCTCACCCCTGGCCGTAGCCCGATCGCTGCGGGCCCGAGACGCCATGGCCCTGGCCGACGGAGTAGCCTTGTGGGAACGGTACAACCGGTCGGGTCTTATCGGCCTTGTCGGCGTGGACACCTTTGTGATCAGGTATGAGTCGATCGTCGAGGACCCGGTGGGCCATCTGGAGACCCTGGCCGCCTGGTTGGGAGACCTCGAGCAGTTCGCCGGCCTCGCCCCTCGGTGGGACCTGTCACGAGCAGCGGCCAGCATCTCCCCATCGCTCCGTCATCAGCAGGCTTCCGGCGATGCGGAGCTCCTGCTCGACGAACACCGGGAGTTGGTCGAGCATCTCGACGCCATCGACGGTTCTCAGCGGCCGCTGAGGTCCCCTCCCACCGGCTCAGAGTCGGCATGGACGACGGCCGTACTGGACGACCGCCGTCAGATCGGCCTGCTCCGGACCACGGTCACCGAGTACAAGGCGCTCATCGACACGGGCCGAAGGGAAACCGAGCGTCTGGGCGCCGAGCTCGACGGGGCACGGGATGAGTTGGCGGGCATGCACCGGCTGTACCAGCGCATGCGGGCTTCCACCAGCTGGCGGCTCACCCGTCCCCTGCGCCAGGTGGCATCGCTCAAGAACCGAAGGGGCACCGCGGCTGGACTAACGCACCCCGCCGGAGAGGGCAGCGTGTCAGGTCCGCCGACGAGCCAGGCGACCCCCCACCCACCGGCGTAGGCGGACGCCCCAGAGTCCCGAGAGATAGGCCTCGAGCGTGGTCACCCGTTGGTCTCGTTCGCTCACCCGTTGCTCGAGGTAGGCCTGGTACTCGGCCGGGACGGTCTCGGCCCATCGGAGGGGGTCGGTGGACGCCGAGAGCCCGGCACAGTCGGCCGACGCTGGTGACGGCGCGGTCGACGCGCCGCCCACAGGGCGACGGGACGCGGCGACCACGGCGCGCTCCACGGCGATCTCGAAGTCAGACCCGGAGTCTTTCGGAGGCCGAGGCTCGAACCGGTCGAGCGAACGGCCCCATTTCTGGACCAGCCGCTGCTGGTTTCGGGTCAGGAGAAATTCTCGATAGGTGCTCGACGTGCTCTGGCTCCCCCGGTGGACGACCCGGGCCCGGGGCTCATAGCGGGTCCGGAGTCCCCGCTCGGCCAAGGCCAGGCACAGGTCGACATCCTCGAAGTAGGCGGGCGAGAACCGCTCGTCGAACCCGCCGACGGCGTCCCACGCCTGCCGGGTGACCAACAATCCGTTGGCCGAAGCGCAGTCCACGTACCGGGGTTCTCCGTACGCCCCCGATTCGGGAGCCAAGCCTTTCCCGACATGAGCGGTTGACCCGTCACGCCATAT
Organism: Acidimicrobiales bacterium; assembly: GCA_035569695.1. Taxonomy (GTDB): domain Bacteria; phylum Actinomycetota; class Acidimicrobiia; order Acidimicrobiales; family RAAP-2; genus DASXMT01. The sequence goes on from DATMMO010000096.1 coordinate 8,508, forward strand.
GACCGATCCGGCCTCCTGCAGCGAGCCGTCGACCGAGAGAATGCGGGATCCCACCGCACCGATCGCAGGGTCAAGCGAGGCGCCACGGACCAATGCATCGATGCATCCCTCCTCGACGGTGCTGTCGTCATTGAGGAAGACCAGCAGCGGTGCCCGGGCCACGGACGCGGCCTGGTTGCAACCGGCGCTGAAGCCCCGGTTGAACTGGTTGACGACCAGGACCACGTCGCCGTGAGCCCGCAGGCCATCGAGCTGTCCCGGCTGCGTGCCGTTGGCCACCACCACCAGCTCGGTTCCAGGGGGACAGGCGCCCGGTTGCCGCAGGGCCTTCAGGCAGCCGAGGGCGAGCCCGGCGTGCTCGAGCACCAGCATGCAGATCGAGAGGACCGGGTTGTCGGGCACCAGGCTGCCCCGATGGATGGAGAACTCGGACGTGGGGCCCACCTCGGTCGCCACTCCGTTCACGCCCGATGGGCGAGGACGAACCAGCCGGTTTCGTCCCTCGCCGCGTCAACCACCAGGCCGGCCCGGGCGAACCAAGGCTCGAGCTCGGCCCATACGTAGCGATGCTCAACCGGTGCGCTGAGCCGGTCGAACGTGTCGAGGACCAGGCTGCGGTACGGCTTGTCCCGATACGTGCTCATGGGAAGGCGGCTCAGGGCCGCGATTCCCCGGCGCTGGCCCCACAAGCCCGGCCGCACCACGACCAACTCGAGCACGGCGGCGATGGGTCCACTCAGTAACTTCAGGAAGGGATGAGGCAGATGGATTGTCGCCCGCCGCATCATCGAGGCCAGGGCCAGGGCCACGGAGCGGGAGCCGATCCGATCGGGGCGGCTGTAGAGGTACAGAAGCATCTGCCCTCCCGGCGCCAGGTATGCGGCCAGATGCTCGAAGCCCGCTCGGGGGTCGTCGAGATGATGGAGTACCCCGAGGCTGGCAATGAAGTCAAGACTCTCCCGGGCGAACAAGGGCGTGCGCAGGTCCGCTCGGACCACGCCGACATTGCCGACGTCCCTGAGATTGCGGGCAGCGGCGTCCACCGCCTCGGAGCCATCGAGGGCGATCAGCGTCCTCAGGTGCCGGGCCAGGATCTGTGTGAAACGGCCCTTCCCGCAGCCGGCATCGAGACCGACGCGTCCGGCCAGGCCACCAAAGTCGAGGTCTTTGAAGTAGGCGGCGGCAAACGACTCGTCCTCGTCACGGATCGCGTCGAAGGCATTCCACTCGTAACCGAAGCTCGAAAACGTCCGCTCGGTCGTCCGGTCGGCGTGGGCCCCGGCCGAGAAATCCAGATAGCCGGACTGCCCCGGGTAGTGATGACCCTGGGCACAACAGACGCCGTCCACTTCGATGTCCAACGAAGCTCCGCACCGAGGGCACCGCAGGTACATGAGGATCCGTTCCCACGTTGCCGTCTCGCACTCGCCGCTCACAGGCATCCCCTCCCCCCTCCCCCGTTCGTCTCCGTGTGGCGCAGGGTCGGGACTAGACGACACTGAAAGATTACCCGTGGGCCAGGTGGCACCCACAGCCCGCCGGGTCACCATGCCTGCGCCGTGACGACATCAGTTCAGGGACGGCATCCACCGATCGATCCACGACTGGAGGACGAGCACATCCCATAGCTCGTAGCCCAGATCCCGCCGACCCGAACGGTGGAGGTCCCACGCCTGGCGGACCGGGAGGGGATCGAGCAACCCTTGGGCCAAGAGCCGGCGCTCGTCCAGGAGATGCTCGGCCCAGGGGGCGAGCTCCCCGCGCAACCAGCTTCCGATGGGCAACCCGAACCCCATCTTCGGACGGTCCACCAGCGTGGCCGGCACATGGCGATCGAGTACCTGGCGTAACAGCCATTTGGTCCGACCCCGGCGAAGCTTGGCGTCGAGGGGCAGGCTCCAGGCCAGATCGAAGACCTGTCGATCGAGGAATGGGACCCGTGTCTCGAGAGATACGGCCATGGCCGCACGGTCCACTTTGGCCAGGATGTCGTCTGGGAGGTAGCCGACCAGATCGAGCCAGAGCATCTGTTCGGTGATCCCGCCTCCCAGGACAGGTGAGCTCGTCTGGTCCTCGCCCGCGTCCCGAGGGTCGGCTCCGAGAACCATCGACGTCGAGTTGGGCCAATGACTGGTCAGTGCCCGATAGGCATCCTCGGGATCGGAGGCGGCCAGGACACGCGCCAGTTTGGTCATCTTGTTCGAGGGGTTTCGCACCTGCCAGCCGGCCGGGAGGACGCTCGTCGCCCGGGCCGCTCCCTCGACCACTCCGGGCGGGATGCGACCCAGAGCGGAGCCCGCGGCCCGGCGGGTCCCAGCGGGCATGCCCGCAGACCACCGCCACACCCGATCGAGCCAGGCGTGCCGGTTGTAGCCGGCGAACAGTTCATCCCCGCCGTCTCCCGACAGCGACACCGTGACCTCCTGCCGCGCCACCCGGCTGACGAGGTGCGTCGGGATCTGGGAGACATCGGCAAAGGGCTCGTCCCAGATGTCGGGTAGGTGGCCGATGACCTCGACCGCCTCAGCGTCGCCGACCCGCACCGCGGTGTGGTCCGTACCGAGATGCGCGGCCACCGCGGCCGCCTCGGCCGATTCGTCGAAGGACCGATCGGCGAAACCCACGGTGAACGTGCGCACCGGCCGGGTGGCGTGACGCTGCATGAGGGACACGATGGTGCTCGAATCGATCCCCCC
>DATMMO010000097.1:0-6103 GCA_035569695.1 Acidimicrobiales bacterium
GCCCATGCCCGCGCCACCGCCACCGGCTACGACCACTCGGGTTCCTTCGTAGTCCCACAACGACGCCACCGCGCCCCCCTTTTATGTGTGCCCTTTCGAGCTCCTCGAAATCGAGTGTTTCCGAGATGCTGGCCCACGGCCCACCGGACGTCAAGACGACGCCCAGCCGAGACGGTGGCCGGCCCGCCTAGCCGAGACGGTGGCCGGCCCGCCGAGCCGAGACGGTGGCCGGCCCGCCCAGCCGAGCCGGTGGCCGGCCCGCCTAGCGAGGCAGACCCAGACCGTGCTCGCCCAGGATGTTCCGGTTGATCTCGGTGGTACCCCCGGCGATGGTGGACTGCCGGGATGAGGCCAGGTTCTTGGCCCACGGGCCGCTCAGGGCTTCCAGTCCGAGCAGGTCGACAGCCAGTTCGGCCAGGGTCTGCTCGGTGAGCGACCACATGAGCTTGGCGATGCTGCCCATGGTGGGGGAGGGCTGGCGGCCCTGGCCCACGGCCTGGAGCTCGCGGGTGGTGGTCCAGCGCATGCAGGCGATGCGGGCATAGAGGGCCATCAGGCGGTCGCGGATGACGGGGTCGGACAGAGCGGCGCGCCCCTTGGCATCGGCCATCAGCTTGTCGAGCCGGTTGCTCAGGGACAGGTGCAACCGGGCCACCCCGGCCCGCTCGTGGCTGAGGGTGGTCATGGCCACCCGCCATCCCTCGTTGAGGGGCCCGAGCAGGCGCTCCCGAGGGACCTCCACGTCGGTGAAGAACAGCTCGGAGAAGGTCAGCTCACCGGCCATGGTGCGCAGGGGTCGGACCTCGACCCCTGGCGTGGTCATGTCCACCAGCAGGCAGCTGATGCCCTTGTGCTTGGGGGCGTCCGCATCGGTGCGGACGTAGAGCTGACACCAGTCGGCGTGGCGACCCAGGCTGTTCCAGGTCTTCTGCCCGTTGACCACGAAGACGTCTCCTTCGAGGCGGGCCGAGGTGCGCAACGAGGCCAGGTCCGATCCGGCGTCGGGCTCGGACATCCCCTGGCTCCAGATCTCGTCGCCCCGGAGCATCGGGGCCAAGAACCGCGCCTGCTGCTCCTCGGTCCCCACCGCCATGATGGCCGGCGCGATGTTGGAGACCCCGATGACGTTGATGGCGCCGGGGGCCTCGGCCGCCGACATCTCCTCCAAGCAGGCCAGCTGCTCGGCGATGCCCGCCTCTCGTCCCCCGAACTCCCGGGGCCAGGCCACGGCGGCCCAGCCGGCGTCGGCCAGGGTCTGGTTCCAGGCCCGGAGGATCTCGAAGTTGTCGCCCACGTCCATCCCGGCCCGGCCCGCTTCGATCACGGCCCCGGTCAGGTGCTCGGCCAGCCACGCCACCAGCTCGGCCCGGAACTCGGCGACGGGGTCGGCGTCAACGGCGGTGGTCATGCCACCACCCGAGAGCAGCCGTGCCCCGTGCACCGTGCGATGTCAATGAGGTTCTTCACGGTCGGCATCCTACCCAGGGGTTCCGGAGCGAGCACAGCTGTGCTCCGGAGGGCTCCGCTGGTACTGTGCACTCCCAGCACGATCGATTCTTCCCCACGGGATGCATCCACCCACTGGAGCCGCCATGACCGCCGACTTGTCTCCGGAGCAGACCGTGTTCAACCACGTGGGTCTGTGCGTGACCGATCTCGACCGATCGAAGCAGTTCTACCAAGAGGTGCTGCAGTTCCGTTTTTGGTGGGAGCTCGACGCACCCGACGAGGGCACCAGCCAGCTCTTGGAGATCCCGCCGCCCGTGGGCCTCCACGCCGTGTACCTGGTGCGCGACGGCCTGGTCCTCGAGCTGCTCCACTTTGGCCAGGCCGAGGCCCGACCGTTCCGACCGAGGGTGATGAACGAGCCGGGCCTGACCCATCTGTCCCTGTCGGTCGGGGACATACCGACGGTGCTGGCCAAGGTGGCCCCCAACGGCGGCGAAGTGCTGGAGCAGACCAACCTGCAGGCCGCGGTCATCATCCGCGATCCTGACGGGCAGCTCATCGAGCTGACCTCGTCGGCCTGGCGGGACCATCTCCCGCCGTTGCCGGCCTGAGGGCCTCATGGCCGCCACCCAGCCGCTCCCCTCGCTGATCGCCGGGCTCAGCAGCGAGGAGTACGACCCTGTCCGGCCGGCCCGGGCCGAGCTCCTGGCCCGAGAAGCGGTGTCGGCCCGGGTGGCCCAGGCCCGATGCTCGAGCGGGGCCGCGGTTCGCAACCTGCTCGATGGGAGAACGACCACGGCCACCGTCCTCCGGACCTTGGACGCCGAGGCGGGCGGCGGCTTCTTCGCCGTGCCGGTTGAGGCGGAGCACAGCGAAGCGGCGGCGGAGTCCACCTTTGGCCGGGGCCAGGGGGCCTACGTCATCGACGTGCAGACCCACCTGGTCAGTCCGGATCGATGGCGATCGGGGAGGGCCGAGGGGCTGGCCGGCTTTCTGCGCATGGTCGATCCCGATCGATGGGGCGGCGGCATCGATCCCGACCTGCTGTCCGGTGCCCAGTGGGCCCGGAACCTGTTCGGTGAGAGCGAGACGAACATCGCCCTGCTCACCTCGCTCCCCGGTCGGGCCACCGAGAACGTGCTCACCAATCAGGAGATCGCCGCTTGCCGTGATCTGGTCGATCGCTACAGCGGGACGAACCGGGTGCTCACCCATACCATCGTGCACCCCAACCTGGGTCCCCAGGAGATGGATCGACTGCCCGAATGGGCGGAGGACCTTCGCCCCGCGGGCTGGAAGGTCTACACGTTGTGGGATCCGCCCGAGCTGATCGCCCCCGGAGGCACCGGCCATGGGTGGTTCCTGGACGACGAGCGCGTCGGCATCCCCTTCCTGGAAGCGGTACGGCGGACGGCCACCCGAATTGTGTGCGCCCATAAGGGGATCGCCGCGCCGGTGCCGGGGGCTTCTCCCGAGGGGTCCTCGCCCCGCGACATCGGGCCGGTGGCCGTGCGCTATCCCGAGCTGGTGTTCGTGGTGTACCACTCGGGCTACGAGCTCGACCCCGACGGCTACGAGGGACCCTACGACGAGGCCAGCAGCGGCCGCGGGGTCAATCGGCTCATCGCCAGCCTGGAGGAGTCCGGGGTGAAGCCGGGCAGCAACGTGTACGCCGAGATCGGGAGCACGTGGTACCTGGCCCTGCGGCGACCGGAGGAGGCCGCCCACATCCTGGGCAAGTTGTTGGTGGGTGTGGGCGAGGACCGGATCCTGTGGGGGACGGACAGCATCTGGTACGGCTCGCCCCAGTCGCTGATCGACGCCTTCTGGGCCTTCCAGATCCCCGAGCGGCTGCAGGTCGAGTGCGGCTACCCGCCCCTGACCGAGCAGGTGAAACAAAAGATCCTGTGGCGCAATGCCGGCGCCCTCTACGGCGTGGCCACCGCCGACCTGTCCAGGTCGACCTCGCCCATGGACAGCCAGGAGCTGCGGGCCATCCAGGCGGCGTTCTCGGCCCAGGGCTGAGCCCAAGCGCCGGACCCGCCCCGCCGGCCCGACCGGGGACCCTAGGCCCTAAGGGCGCTATCATTGAACTGATAGTCACCCGGGTCGGCCCACGGCGATGAACGGGTCGGTGGTGCCCCGATGACCAGGTGTGAGGCTGGGCATGGACCCCGCGGTGCGCGAGGCTGGGCCGTGCCGCCCGGGGGGCCGAATCGGTGATGTGCGACTGAGCAGGAGGGGCTGCGGTGGACTACGAGTTCGGTGAGGAGGGGGATCAGCTCCGGTCGGACCTGCGAGCGCTCATTGCCGATCGGCTGCCGCCCGACTTCCTGGGCGCCTTCACCGACGACCCCGGAGACCTGGTCATCACCCAACGATTCTGCAAGGAGCTGGCCGCCCGGGGCCTGCTGACCCTGTCCTGGCCCGAGGAGTTCGGCGGCCGGGGCGGCTCCCTGTGGATGCAGACGGTGGTCCGCGAGGAGATGTGGGCGCACCACGAGCCGCGCGGGGCGCAGTACATGGGTGTCAACTGGGTGGGGCCGGCCATCATGGAATTCGGCACGGCCGGGCAAAAGGCCCTCCATCTGCCGGCCCTGGCTGCCGGGGAGGAGATCTGGTGCCAGGGGTTCAGCGAGCCCGATGCCGGCTCCGACCTGTCGGCCCTGTCGACCAGAGCGGACTGCGACGGTGACGGGTGGCGCATCTCGGGACAGAAGATCTGGACGTCGTATGCCACCATGGCCGACTACTGCTTTCTGGCCGCCCGGGTGGCCGGCAGCGGGGACAGGCGCGAGGGGATCACCCTCTTCCTCATCCCCATGGACCGGGCCGGCATCGAGGTCCGTCCCATCAAGAGCATGCTCGGCCCCCACCATCTCAACGAGTGCTTCTTCGACCAGGTGTGGGCGGCACCGGACGAAGTCCTGGGCCCCGTCGGCCAGGGTTGGACCATCATCCGGCGGACCCTGGCCTATGAACGGGTAGGCGTGGCCCGGTACGCCCGATGCGACCGCCTCCTGGCCCTGGTCGACCGGGAGCTCGAGGGAAGCTGGGACTCGCTGGCGCCCGCCCTTCGGGCCCGGTGGAGCCGAGCGCTGATCAAGGTGCGGATCGCCCGCCTGCTGGCCTACCGGTGTGTCGCCGCCCAAGCCCGGGGGGAACCGAGCGATGCCCTCGCCAGCGTGGCCCGGGTGGCGGTCACCCAGTGCGACCAGGAGGTGGCCGAGACCCTGTTCCAGGTGTTCGGGCATGAGAGCCTGGCCGGCGCCCGGTCGGACGCCCCGCTGCACGGAGCCCTCGAGGACCACTGGCGCTATGCCCAGGCATCGACGGTCGCCTCGGGCACCATCGAAATTCAGCGGTCCCTGATCGCCCGCTCCGTCCTGGGACCGTCCTGATGGACCTGGCCCTCCCCCTCGTGGCCGACGAGTTCGCCGCCGCCGCCGAACGGGCCGTGCTGGCCATGGGCGGCGTCGAGCTGGCCCGTCGGGCCGAGGCCGACCCGACCATTCGGACGACCGAAGTGCAGGCCATGCTCGAGGCGCTCGGCGTCCCCGATATCGATCCCCGGGCCGACGGGGACTCGGCCGCGGTGGCCGGGGAACTGTGCCGGATCGCCGGTCGCCATATCCTGCCCTTCCCCGTCGTGGGCTACGTGATGGCCCGGCCCGGCGAGGGCGTTCCGGCCGTGCTGGCCTCGGCCCCGCCGTTGCGGGCCGAGCACGGCGACCTGTTCGATCAGTGGCGGGTACACGAGCGCTCGGGCGCTGTCGGTGTGGCCACGCCCTCGGGACCGCGCCTGGGTGATCGCCTGGCCCCGTTCACCACCGACCTGGTCCGGCACGGGCCGAGCCGACCGTCCGATCTGGTCGACGTCCAGTACCTGTACGTGCTGTGGGCCTCGTACCTGTTGGGCGTGGTCGAGCACGCCCTGGAGCTGGCCGTCGACCATGTGAAGGATCGGGTGCAGTTCGGGCGGCCCCTGGCCGCCCTGCAGTCGGTTCAGTTCCAGGTGGCCGACGCCACCGTGGCCGTGGACGGCTTGCGCGAGCTAGTCCGCTTCAGCCTCTGGCGAGCTGCTACTGACCCGGACCATGCGCTGGCCGACGCGCTGGCCGCCCGGTTGCAGTCGTTGGAGGCGGTCCAGTCGGTGTTGCGTCTGGCCCAGCAGCTCCACGGGGCCGCCGGTCTGTGCGACGAGTACGACATCTCCATCCTGGTACGGCACGTCCAGCCCGCACTCCGGCTTCCCGTCGACTCCGATGCCACCGTGGACCTCTTCTTCGATGCCACCCGGGACCATGGCTTCGAGAGCCTCTTCTCGTCCCGGTCCGACCATGACGGGAGGGCCAGATGACCGACGCAGTGCCGCCGGCCACGGTGGTGGACCATTTCCGACTGGACGGACACACCGCCCTGATCACCGGAGGAGGGCGCGGGATCGGGCGGACCATCGCGCTGGCCTATGCCGGAGCGGGGGCCAACGTCGTGGTCGCTGCTCGCAGCCAGGACCAGGTGCAGGCGGTGGCGGGGGAGATCGAGGCGCTCGGGGTCGGGGGGCTGGGGCTGGCGGCCGACGTCAGTGATCCCCTTGCTGTCGAAGCGATGGCGGCGGCGGCCCAGGGACGGTTCGGGTCCGTCGACATCCTGG
>DATMMO010000098.1:0-6360 GCA_035569695.1 Acidimicrobiales bacterium
CTCCGGGGTTCCAGCCGGTCTCCAGCTCGAGCGGGAGCGCAACGCCTACTACTGCCTGCTCTCCCACGACGCCCACGAGGGCCTCCAGGCCTTCGTGGAGAAGCGCACCCCGCGTTACCAGGGGCGATAGCAGTGGAGAACATAACCGCCAGCCGGCTAGCTGATGGGTCCGGGCCGGTGGCAGGAACGGAGGACATGGAAAGTGCGCCCCGGGTCGGCGTCGAAGGGGTATCCGCGGACGACGCCGCCCCGTACTGGAAGCACCTTGGTGTACACGAGCTTTTCGTACAGCAGTGTGGCAACTGCGCCAAGAGCCGGTTCCCTCCTATGCCCGGTTGCCCACACTGCGGGTCGCTTGATGCCGAATGGATCAAGGTCGACGACGGCGGCACCATCTATTCATGGGTCCGGGTGCACCGCACAACAAACCCGAGCTTCGTTGCCGAGACCCCCTACGTACTGGTCACGGTGGATCTAGCGCCTGGGTGCCGCATAGTTGGCCGCCTCGAAGGGAGCGAAGCCCCCCGCATGGGTCAACCGGTGACGCTGACGTTCATCGATCATGCACACACGACCGAGTTGAGGTTCCGTCCGGGTTCGAGGACGACGAACTCCCCCCAGGAGCCTGATCACAATGACTAAACGCCGCGCCGCCATAGCCGGTGTTGGCTATTCAGCCTTCACCCGCTCTTCAGGGGCTTCCGTTCTGTCGCTGGCCAGACAGGCCTGCCTGTCCGCCATCGAGGATGCCGGACTCGAGACCAGTGAGGTCGACGGCTTGGCCAGCTTTATGGTGATGCACGACTCAGTTCCCTGCCAGGCCGTGGCCACTGTGCTCGCCCTACCCGGGCTCACTTACAGCCTGGACATCGACCTCGGCGGTCAGGCGCCAAGCCACCTGGTCAACCAGGCAGCCACGGCCGTGTTGAGCGACCAAGCCCGGACGGTCGTGGTATTCCGGGCCATGAATGGTCGAAGTGGGCCGCGGGTGGGGACAATGCGCTTCAACGGCAGCGGTGGTGACTTCCGCTACCCGATCGGCTACGACGCCTACATGATGTACGTAGCCATGTGGGCGCAGCGCTTCCTCTACGAGACGGGGCAGGGCGCCGAAGACCTGGCCGCAGTAGCAATCTCGCAACGCCGATGGGCGGCCGACAACGAGCGGGCGGTACGGCGGTTCGCCCTCGACCACGAGGCTTACTTCGAGAGTCCCTACGTGGTAGAGCCGTTTCGGGCGGCCGACTGTACCGTCGAGGTAGACGGTGCCTGCGCCGTCGTCGTGACCGACCTCGACCGGGCGCGCCATCTCCGGCATCCCCCAGCTGTTATCGCCGCCGGCGGGTATCGGGCCGGACCGCGTTCGGGCCTCGATATCGGTGACCACTTGTCGTGGGACGATTACACGCGGAACTACTCGCACCTCCTGGGACCGGCGCTCTACCGACAGGCCGGAATCGGTCCTCAGGATCTGGACTTCGCTGAGATCTACGATTGCTTCACCAACACGGTGCTGATGGGGCTTGAAGGGTTCGGGATCTGCGGGCGAGGAGACTCGGGCGCCTTCGTGCGATCGGGAGCGACGAGCCCCCACGGTGCCTTTCCGGTCAACACCCACGGCGGCCTGTTAAGCGAGGGCTACCTTCACGGGATGAACACTGTCGCCGAAGCGGTGATGCAGATCCAAGGTCGAGGCGGATCGCGCCAGGTGCCCCAGCACGACGCCTGCCTGGTCAGCTCGGGGGCGCTGATGGACGGCTCCGGACTCATCCTCACGAGCGACTAGCACTCCCAGCAGCCCTGGCCGTTGAGCGCCGCAGCGCGCAGACGCTACAAACGGCAACGGGGCAGGCTGAGAAATGCCTGTAGCGCAAGCAGTTGCGCATGGCATGAACCTGCAGCCCTGATCTCCGATGCGTCATTCCATCTGGCTCGTGAATTGGCTCATGTCGAAATAGTCTCGCCAGGCGTTCATCTTGCCATCGCTGACCTCGAAGGCCCCCATGACCGACAGCTCGAACGACCTGTCAGAGAGCCTGAAGACGTCGATCCGCTCGGTCAGCACCACCGGACCATCGGCCGCAATGTTGATGACGTGGAACTCGATGCTCTCAATGCCCGGCGGGCCAGGGCGGATAAAGGAAGCGATCGTGTTGGCGATATTCTCTCGGCCGGTGACCGGCGTCAGCGGGATGTTGTGGTACACGGCGTCGTTGGTGAAGAAGTCAGCCAGCTCGACAGCTCCGACGTCGTCACACCACGCTGCGCAGAACCTGCGAACCACATCGATCGGGCTCTCCATTTTGGCACCTTCTCCGTGATCGAGTGCTCATCCATTTTGGTTACTGTTCGGAGGCCGGCGAAGGAAGCGTCCCATGTTCAACGATGTGCTCGTATATGGCTTCGAGTGCTCGGCTCAGTGGGGCGATCAGCTCTTTGGGCAGGCCGCCAAAGAAGAGGTCCCGAACTAGGTCGACGTGCCCAGGGGCGGCATCGACGATGGCTCGTTGGCCGTCGGGAATCAACCTAACTTCGGTCGCCCGCCGATCGGAGGCAGCAACGTCGCACTGAACCAGACCGCGGCTTTGCATTCGCTTGGCGTGATGAGACACACGGCTCCGCTCCCACCCGATCTGGGCCGCGAGGGCGCTGACCTGCATACACTGGCCAGGTACTCCGCTCAGGGCGTTGAGCACGTCGTAGTCGGCAAGCGACAGCTGGCTGTCAGCTTGCAGCTGGCGGTTCATCTCGAACCCCAGCCGTTGCTGAACTCCCATGAAGGCCAGCCAGGCTCGGAGTTGGCTGCGACTCAGCCAGACACCCGACCGTGTGCCGTCTTGTTTGCCCTTACGTGACATATCACACGTACTTTAGGCCGAAGCGCCCATCGTCCGCGGCCACCCACATCCATACCCGCGGCTCGGCACGTGGGACCCCTCGGCCTTCGTGGTCCGCGAGTGACAAGAGTCGGCGGCCCCGGTTGCGGCCTTCGAGGTCGATACAACGGACTGGCCTTCATGAGCGAGTTCGCCATTGACATTAGGTGATAGATCACGTAAAGATAGATGATAAATCACGTAACGACTCTCTCTTCACTCGATGAGTCCGGTCTCGTCGAAGTCACACACCAAACCTGCACCGCCGTGGAAGGAACGACCATGTCCAAAGCTGTAGTACTCACGAATTACGGACCTCCAGATGTCCTTGTCTGGAGCGACGTACTGCTGCCCGAGCCAGGCCCTGGCCAGGTCCGCATCAGAATCAAAGCAGCTGGGGTCAGTCCCACCGATCCGAAGATCCGGCGGGGGGACCTCAGGGCGGTCTTTCCGCTCCCAGTTGGAGCTGTGCTCGGCTTTGAAGCTGCCGGCGAAGTCGATGCGCTTGGGCCCTCGGTCTCCGGGGTCGACGTGGGGGATGAGGTTGCCAGCCTCCTGTCCGGTCTCGGCGGCTACGGCGAGTACACCCTCGCCTCGTCGTGGACGCCCAAGCCACCCAACGTCAGCTGGAGCGACGCCGCTGCCCTGCCCGCTTCGGCGGAGGCGGCGGTGGGTGTCTTGAAGCAGCTCGGGGTCGCAGGGGGCGAGACCCTCCTCGTTCTGGGGGCCGCAGGCTCGGTCGGGATGATCGCCGTGCAACTCGCCGTCTCGCAGGGCGTACAGGTCATCGGCGCCGCGTCGGCGCCCGATCACGATCTTGTGCGCGACCTTGGCGGCGTCCCGGTCGGTTACGGCGCCGGCTTGGCCGATCGGGTACGCGAGATCAGCTCATCGGTGGACGCCGTGCTGGACGCGGCCAGCAGAGGCGCGGTCGGAGATGCCATCACCCTCGGCGCAGATCGGGCCAGGATTCTGACCCTCGCCGATGAGCACGCAGCAGACCTGGGCGTTTCGCTCTCGGCACCGACACCGGACCGAGCACCCGAAGCGCTCGATCAGACCATGCCGCTCCTCGCCTCCGGCGCCTTGCGCCTCCGCGGCCGCCGCCACCTCCCTCTGACCGACGCCGCAGAGGCCCATCGGGTCCTGGAGAACGGCGAGGTCCACGAGAAGCTCGTCCTCGAAGCGCCATAAACGCACCCCGGCTCCACGGCCCCGAGTGTCGTGTGCGATGACCTGTCCGGGCGACACGGATGGACCAGGAGAGCCCCCTTCGCGAGCCGTCCAAGACAGGCCCGCGTCGACTGCCTGAAGGAGGAGCCGTTGCCCGGCCCGGCAATGCTGCACGTATCCGGCACCCTTCAATTTCCTAATCTCCTACCGGCAGCCGAGGCGAACCGGGGAAGCCGGTGGCAGCGCGAATACATGATCGCGGCCCGCCAAATCGGCGATCCGCCGGAGATCTATCGGCGGGTGAATGTAACGTGTGTGACGCCGGTCGGGGTGCTGACTGCCTCCACATCAAAGCGTTCTTCTAGCCCCTCGAGTCCGTCCCAGAGACGTTCTCCGCGCCCCAGGACTATGGGGGCGATGACAATGTGCATGTGATCGATCAGGTCCGCGGCGAGGAATTGACGGACAGTCGAGGGTCCTCCGCCGATGCGCACGTCGAGTTCACCAGCAGCTTCCTGGGCGATCCTCAACGCTTCGGCAGGCATGGCATCGATGAAATGAAATGTCGTACCGCCCTTCATTTGGATAGTCGGCCTCGGATTGTGTGTCAGCACGAATACCGGGGTGTGAAAGACGGGATCGTCACCCCACCAGCCTTTCCAATCCTCGCCGGCCCAAGGGCCGCGCTGTGGTCCAAATTTGTTGCGGCCCATGATCTCGGCACCGATACCCGGTCCCCAGTTGCTGGCGAAGGCCTCGTCGGCACCGGTGCTTCCGCCCGGCTCGCCATGCATCTGGTGGTAGGTGCGAGTGCCGAGGAAACGGTCGAGGAGCCGACTTCCCGCGTGCCCGAAAGGCTGTTCGAGGGATTGCCCCTCACCAGTGCTGAAGCCGTCAAGCGAAACAGCAAAGTTGTGAACACGAACTAGTGACATTCAAGTACTCCTTGGAACGAGGTGAGGGACTTGGTGATTGGGCGCGGGGCTCAAGGCAAGGCGGACGAGGGCTTGACGGCCGTCCCACATTCCATCCGGCAGGAGAACCCACAAGAGGGTCTTCCTCAAGATCCGACACTGTTCAAGCTGGCTGCGAGCGAGTCCAACATGGAACGGGTTCCCTCCTCCCGCTGAGCCACCGTGTCGTAGCCGTCGAGGAACACCCCCTGTTCCGTGAGGACCAGCTGCGAGGTCGCATCGTGGCCGCTGAACAGCACCGTGGCGACGGACACCGAGATCCGGGCCGCGTCGGCAAACATTTCGTACGTGTAGACGATCCGCTGCTCGGGGACGATGTCTCGGAACTCTGATTCGTACGTGTAGACGGGCCCGCCAGGAGGTCCCCCGCGGTTGGACTCGCGGCCCCCAACCCGGAAGTCGAGTTCGTAGCCAGCTCCAAGGGCTTCAGCAGAGCCGGCAAACCATCGGGCCTTGAGCAGGGGATCCGCCCAAGCTTGGAAGGTCTGAGCGACCGGAACGTCGTAGGTCCGCTCAATGACGAACGTCTCATGGGCAACGGTGGGCAGACTCATGGCCCCTCCTCGGTAGTAGCGGCGTCATGCAAGAGATCGCCCAATCGGTCCAGGCGGACTTCCCAGCCCCGCCGTCGATCGGAGATCCACTGCTCGGCGGCGGTCATCGCCGCGGATTCGATCCGACACATGCGTGTTCTCCCGACTTTCTCGGTCTTCACAACTCCGCACGCTTCGAGGACCTGCACGTGTTGGACGACCGCGGCGAGAGACATCGCCAGTGGCTCTGCCAGTTCGCTGACGGAGGCGGGTCCCAACGTGAGTCGTTCCACCATGCAGCGCCTGCTCTTGTCGGCTAGCGCCTGGAAGGTCCGATCCAGGTCGATCGTTTGGTCAAGCATCTACTTGAGTATACGACCGGCCGATACCACAGTCAAGTAGGTTCTTTACTCTTTGCGACGCGTAGGAGGAGATGTGTCATGGAGGCGTTACAGAGCGATCGACCTTGTTAGGTCGCGACGGTCGCTGAATGGGGTCGGCCGGGCCATGACTGGGCTTGCAGTATGTCCAGGAAGGCCTGGGCGAAGGGAGTCCATTCCTGGCGGGCGAACGCCACGAGCTCGCGCACGACGGGCGACTTCAAGCGGTGGACCATGGCGTTGAGCCCGTACGGGACGACGTTTTTTGGAATGAGGGTGACGCCGAGTCCTGCGGCGGCGAGATGGGCGGCCGCCGCGACCTGGCCGGTCTGCACAGTTCGGCGCGGGACGAAGCCGGCGGCTGCACACACTTCCAGGACGAGTTCGGTGAGTCCGTGCTCGGGTCCGAACAGAATCCAGGCGC
>DATMMO010000099.1:0-4428 GCA_035569695.1 Acidimicrobiales bacterium
CCGTGGCTTGGCTGGAAGAAGCGCGCACCCTCATCGCCACCATCGCCACGGCCCGACGGGACCACGACGCCCACCAGCTCAGCGCTCGATGGAACGCCCGGGCCTACCGGGAGCGACCGGCGCTGGAGCGGGCCCGCCAAGCGCTGACCGTCGGGGAGCGCCTGGCCGTGAACACCCGATCCATCTCGCGGGCGCTGGTCGACGGATCCGACGATGCCCGACCGATGCCTTCGCTCAGCGCCCTGCTCACCAGCAGCGTGTCGGCCATCGAGGCCTACGAGGCGTGGGTGGCCTCGCTCAACGGCCCGAGCGACCGCACGCGCCTGGTGGAGACAATCCAGGCCGCCGATGACGCCCTCGGCAGCACCCTCGCTCTCGCCCAACAGCGGTGGGCTGCCGATCCCACCCAGTGGCTCACCTTCGGCACCGTCCTGGCCATGACCCAACGCATCCTGGCCGAGGTCAGCCCGCCCGACGACGAGTGACGAGTCGTGCCCTGACCCGCCCCTACAGGGAGGTGACGAGGACGATCTTGCCCAGCTTGCCGCCCTGGGAGAAGGTGTCGTAGCCGGCCGCGGCGTCGCGCATGGGGTAGATCTCGGCCACCGGCACCCGGATGCGCTCTTCGGCCAGGAGCGGGAGCACATGGGTCTCCATGGTCCGGGCGATGGCTGCCTTGTCCTCGAGCGAGCGGCCCCGGAGGGTGGAACCGCTGATGCTGGCCCGCTTGTACATGAGGGCGGACAGGTCGATCTCGGCCGTGCGACCGGCCCCGATGCCGATCACGGCGATGCGCCCGCCCATGCCCAACGCGGCCACGACATCGGGCACGCTGGGGCCACCGACCAGCTCGAGGGCCACGTCGTAGGGCCCGTGCCCGCCGGTCTGGTCGGGGAGGATGACCTCGTCGGCCCCGAGGGCCTTGAGCTGATCGTGCTGCTCGGTACGCCGGGCCGAGGCCACCACGTAGGCACCGGCGGCATGGGCCAGCTGCACCCCGGCCGTGCCCACACCGCCGGCCGCGCCGGTGACCAGCACCCGCTCGCCGGCGGTCAGCCCCACCTGGGTGAACAGGGCGCAGTGGGCGGTGGTGAACACCTCGGGGAACCCGCCGGCCTCCTCCCAGGTGATGTTCTCGGGCACGTCGATGACGCTGCCCTCGTCCACCACGACCAGCTCGGCCTGGGCACCGCCGCCGGTCAGGGCCATGACCCGGTCACCCAGGCTGTGCCGTCGGACCTCGGACCCGAGGCCGACCACTTCGCCGGCGAACTCCATGCCCGGGATGTCCTGGGGGTATCCGGGTGGGGCCGGGTAGAAGCCCATCCGCTGCATCATGTCGGCCCCGTTGAGCCCGGCCGCCCGCACCGCCACCAGGAGCTCGTGGGGGCCGGGTTCGGGATCGGGATGCTCGTTCCACTGGAGGTCACCGTCGACGATCGTCACCGCTTGCATGGCCACAGGGTACGCGCGTGGTGGGGGCCACATCGGCTGGGCTGGTCTCTTGGTGCGGCTGGGCATGGGCTCAGGATGGGCGCCACCCATTGTTTCGCTGAAGGTCACATCGATGTGACCTGCCGGAAACCTTCGCTTCTTAGGCTCAGTTTTGTGCTCGTCCCACTGGCTCCGGCGCCACCCTGGCACGGTCGGAACGGAGCGGGGACGGCACGCCAAGTTGGCCGACGAGGAGGACACGGATGGCGACTCGGATCCCGGAATCGATGCATGGGCTGATGGTGTGGCTGGGGCTGGCCAACGACCCTGCCGCTCCCGCCTCTCCCCCCTCGTTGTCCCTGGTCCCGCCGCCGGTGGCGTGCATGCGCCCGCTACGGCGCCCGGGCGAGCTCACCACCCCGGCGCCGCCCCGCCCCTCCGGGCCGCCCTGGGCGGCGTGAATCCCGGCCGGGCAGAGTGATCCCGGCCGATCCCATGGGTCGCACCACTGCCCGTAGGCTGGGGGCAGGAGGTTGCCCACCGAGTGAGTAAAGCGGCAGGTGACGGCGTCGGGTCGTCTACATCGGCGGATGTGCTGAACGGAGCGGTTGCGCTCGAGGACGCTTTCGACGACCCGACCGCCGGCGCGGTGCTCGGTCACGCGCTGGCCAAGTCCTCGGAGAAATTCCTGCTCAACGATGCCGCTGCCGGTCGCGGGGACACCGGCGTCCCCCTGGGAGTTGACGGGCTGGACGACGAGACCGAGCGGGTCCACGACAGCCGGGTGGCCCTCCGGCGCATGCGCTCCAACCTGCGCACCTTCCGCCTGCTGGTCGACCCGGCCTGGGGCACCAGCCTGCGGGCCGAGCTGGCCTGGTACGCCGACCGACTGGGTGAGACCCGCGACCTCCACGTGCTCCGCGATCGGGTCACCGATGCGGGCGAGGACGTGGTGGAGGACGACCAGCTCGAGGCCATCCTCCTGATCGTCGACAATTCGATCGAGTCGGCCAGCGCCGGGGTGGACGATGTCCGTGGCGGTGAGCGCCATGCCCGGCTGACCAAGGAGATCCTGCGGGCGTGCCAGGACCCCCCGTTCACCGACAAGGCCGAACGGCCGGCCGACCTGGTCATGGGTCCTCTGTTGCAGCGCACCTGGCACGACGTGCGAGGAGCGGCCCGATTGGCCCGCAAGAAGCCCACCGACGACCACCTGCACAAGCTCCGGATCCGGTTGAAGGGCCTGCGCTACGGGGCCGAGACGGTGGCCCTGGTCGACGGGTCGCCGGCCCGCAAGACGGCGCGCGCCGTCGAGACGTTGCAGATCCGGCTGGGCGACCTCCACGACGTCAGCGTGTCGCGGGCCTGGCTGGCCACCCTGGCCGACGAGCGCCCCGAGCTGGCCGAATCAGCCGCCCACCTGTCCACCTTCGAGGAGGCGGCCGCGGTCGGCATCCGGAAGGGCTGGCGCAAGGAGCTCAAAGAGGTGGAGCGCCGCTGGCGGCGCTGGCAGGACTGATCCCCGTTGCTGAACCGCGCTGGCCACGCCGCATCGAGGTAGCCCAGGATCGCCAATACGAACGATGTACACTATGAGCCATTAGCTGATACCGTGACGGTCCCGGCACAACCAGTGTCATTCCGGCGCTCCACCCATCACGTGGGCGCCCGACCGTAGATTGGCTCGTAGGGGATATGCGTAACTTCGTCAGCTCGCGTCGCGCCAGAACAACAATCCACGGCCGGCGGTCATTAGCCCAACGGTTGCCTCGCCTCGGGCACGTCATGGTCTCGGCGCTGGCCGGCGGGGCCCTGGTGGTGCTCGCCGCTCCATCCGCGGGAGCGAGTAAGGCTCCCAAGGCACCGGCCGCGAACTGGGTAGAACTCCATCCATCGACCACTCCGCCGAGCGTGAGCAACGCCACGATGACCTACGACCCCGCCACCAAGCAGCTAGTCATGTTCGGCGGCTATCACCATGGCCCGACCGACCAGACCTGGGTGTGGACCGGATCGGATTGGAGTCAACTGCACCCGGCCACCAGCCCATCGCCCCGCCGCAACGCAGCCATGGCCTTCGACGCCCAGACCAACCAGATCATTCTCTATGGAGGCTCGGATTCGAACCAGAACGATCTGGGCGACACCTGGTCCTGGAACGGCACCACGTGGCAACAGCTCCATCCCGAGCACTCGCCCGGTGGTCTGAGTGGGTCCCTCATGGGTTACGACGGACAGACCAACCAACTCGTTCTCTACGGCGGTTTCAATTCCTCCCTCGGTCGAGGTGACACATGGACCTGGAACGGAACCGACTGGAAGAACACCAACGCCTCCAACCCTCGTCAAAACGGTGGAGAGCTGGCCTACGACGCAACCAACAAAGAGCTTGTCCTCTATGGCGCCGTCGGTGAGGTGATCAACACGTGGAACGGCACCGATTGGGTGCTGCACCACCCACCTGGCCATCCCTACGGTCGGACCTACGGGAAAATGTCATTTGACCCGCAGATCGGTCAGGTCGTGCTCGTGACCGGTGGGAACTCCGACCACCCCTTCCAAGAAGACACGTGGACGTGGAACGGCACCACGTGGGACCGATTGGACACGGCGACTAATCCACCACCGCGCTGGCACGCGGTCATGGATTATGACGCCAACACCAACCAGTTGGTCCTGTTCGGCGGGATCGACAAGGACTCCAAGGACTTGTCGGATACGTGGACGCTCAAGGTCACGGCCGCCAGTTCTGGTTCTTCAAGAGCCGGCTGAGCGGAGGGCTCAGTAGCGCAGGTCGGCGACCACGCCGTAGTGGTCGCTCAGCTGCGGCTGACCTTCAGGCACTACTCCGATCAACCGACAGCCGGTCGGGTGGCCGGCTGCGCCTTGGCGTGGCCACGCTGACATCACGTAGTCGAATCGGCGGTCGGGGTACATGCCGACCGCCGCCAGCGGGTTGCTGTTCGACCAGGTGTAGCCGGGGGTTTCATCTCC
>DATMMO010000100.1:0-3091 GCA_035569695.1 Acidimicrobiales bacterium
GCGACCGTCACCGACGATCCCGCCACCCCCGAACCAGCGGTGACCGACCCGGGCAACGGTGCGGCAGGCCCGGCGCCCAAGCGCCGAACGGGGCGATCCTGGTTGATCGAACTGGTCGTGATCGTGGTGGTCGTCCTGGGCGCCTCGTTCCTGGTCCGTACCTTCGTGGTGCAGACCTTCTACATCCCCTCGGGGTCGATGATCCCCACCCTCCAGGTGGGTGACCGGATCCTGGTCGACAAGCTCAGCTACCGCCTGCATGGGGTGGGCCGGGGCGACATCGTGGTGTTCTCCAAGCCCCCCCTGGAACAGCAGAACATCAACGACCTGGTCAAACGGGTGATCGGGCTCCCGGGCGAGACCATCTCGTCGGTGAACGGCCAGGTCTACATCAACGGGAAGCTCCTGGCCGAACCGTGGCTCCAGCCGGGGGTCAAGACCACTCCGGGACCCAACCCGGTTCCGTTCAATCTGGCCAAACCGTACACAATCCCAGCTGGTGAGTATTACGTCATGGGCGACAACCGGACCGACTCGGAGGACTCGCGCTGGTTCGGACCCATACCCCGATCCCTGATCGTGGGGCGTGCCTTCGTCCGTATATGGCCGCTCTCCCACCTCGGCGGTCTCTGACCCACCGGGGCCGAGAACACCCCGTCGGGGAGGACAGGCGGGGCCGACGTCTGCGACCATCGTCGGGTGGGAGCCGACAGTACACTTGACCTTCGTGCCCTTCCTTAGCCCGGCAAAGCTGCTGGTGATCCTCGTGGTGGCGCTGGTCGTCCTGGGACCGGACAAGCTTCCTCGGGTGGCCAAGCAGATCGGTGGCCTGTGGGGTGACTTTCGCAAATTCCGCGAGCGGCTCGAGGCCGATGTCCGGGGCTCGTTCCCCGAACTTCCCTCGTCCGACAAGATCGCCCAGGCCGTCCGGTCGCCGTTGTCGTTTCTCGACGATCTGGCGGCCAGCGACTCGAACGAGAACGATGCCATCGGCACGACATCCGTCACCGTGGACGGCTCCGAAGCAACAGAGGAACATGACGGTGAGGTCCAACCGTCGCCGGGACCGAACCGACCGGCCGGGGTGGTGCACGCCTCCGCCTCGACCGTTTCGATCGCCGTACCCGGTGGTGTCAGCCACGAGGTTCGTGAGGCCGCCGCCGTGGTCGCTGACGACCCCGGCATGAACTGACCCATCGCGCCACCGGACGGGACGAGGACACTGGGTTCATGGCACTCTCACTGAAGCGGCGACACGAGGCGAAGAACCGCCCCGACTCGATGACGCTGATCGAGCATCTGACCGAGCTGCGCCGTCGCGTCCTGGTGTGCGCCGTGGCCTTCATCGTGGCCGCCACCGTGGCCTTTTTGGTCTACAACCACATCCTGTCCTTCTTGCAGCACCCCTATTGCCAGGTCAACGCCAAGCACTGCAACCTGTATGTGACCAGTCCCCTCGACGGGCTCTCCTTGCGGGTGAAGATCGCCGCCTACGGCGGGATCTTCTTGGCCTCTCCCGTCATCTTGTGGGAACTGTGGCGGTTCATCACCCCGGGGTTGAACCCCAAGGAGAAGAAGTACGCCATCCCCTTCATCGTCTCCTCGATCATCCTGTTCGCGCTGGGTTGCCTGGTCGCGTACTACACCTTCCCCCACGCCCTGCAGTTCCTGGACCACATCGGCGGTCCCAGCCTCCAGCAGATCTACAACCCCAACAGCTACCTGAGCCTCATCCTGTTGTTGATGACCATCTTCGGTCTCACCTTCGAGTTCCCGGTTCTGCTGATATCGCTCGAGATCGCCGGGGTGCTGAGCCCCCAGACCCTCGGCAAATGGCGGCGATGGGCCATCGTGGCCATCGTGGTGGTGTCCGGGGTGGTCACCCCCAGCTCCGACCCGTTCTCCATGCTGGCCATGGCCGTGCCCCTCTACGTCTTCTACGAGTTGTCCATCATCGTCGGCAAGGTGCTCGTACGGCGATCGACGGGCGATCCCGTCAGCGAGATCGAGACGCCGACGGGGAGCCAGTAACGGACATCGGACCCGAAGTCAGAAGCACCTTCACCCGCCAGCTCGGATTTCCCCTCGACCCCTATCAGGGGGAGGCCATGGACGCGGTGGACGACGGGCGCTCCGTGTTGGTATCGGCGCCCACCGGGTCGGGAAAGACGGTGGTGGCCGAGTACGCGGTGGCCCGAGCCATCGCTCAGGGGGGGAAGGCGTTCTACACCACGCCCTTGAAGGCCTTGTCCAACCAGAAGTTCGGGGACCTGGCTGCTCGCTACGGCCGGGACCGGGTGGGCCTCCTCACCGGGGACGTCTCCCACCAGCCCCGCGCTCCCGTGGTGGTCATGACCACCGAGGTGCTGCGCAACATGCTCTTTGCCCGCTCGTCGGTCCTCGACGGCCTGGCCGTGGTGGTGCTGGACGAGGTCCATTACCTCCAGGATCCCTACCGGGGCTCGGTGTGGGAGGAGGTGCTGGTGCTGACCCCCCGCACCGTGACCTTCGTCTGCCTCTCGGCCACCGTGGCCAATGCCGGGGACTTCGGTGCCTGGCTCACGTCGGTGCGGGGACCGACCCGGGTGGTGGTGGAGACCCACCGCCCGGTCACCCTGCAGCACCACTATGCGGTGGCCGAGCGAGGACGGGAGGGCCTCACTGTCATCCCCCTGTTGAAGGACGGGCGTCCGAACCGCGACGGGGCCGCCCTCGACGACCGCCGGCGCCGCAACCCCCGGCATCGACTCCGGGCCCCCCGGCGGACCGAGGTGGCCGAGTACCTGGCCGCCCACGGCATGCTGCCCGCCATCACCTTCATCTTCAGCCGGGCGGCGTGTGACGACGCCACCCAACAGTGCCTGCGGGACGGGTTGCGTCTGACCTCCTCCGAGGAGCGCGTCCGGATCCGGGAGATGACCGAGGCGGCGGTGGAGGGGCTATCCGATGACGACCTCCGGACCCTCGGATACGGACCGTGGTCCGCCGCTCTGGAGGCCGGCATCGCCCCCCATCACGCCGGGCTGGTGCCGGCGTTCCGCCAAGCAGTGGAATCGTGCTTCTCCGCCGGCCTGTTGAAGGTGGTGTTCGC
>DATMMO010000101.1:0-12353 GCA_035569695.1 Acidimicrobiales bacterium
AGGACGCGGCACCATCCCCGTCACCGCCTATGCCTCACCCAACGACGCCGCCAAGCTGGCTGACCTGGAAAAGGCCGGCGTGACGAGGGCCATCCTCGTCGTGGCCCCTGGAGACGATGACACCACCCTGGCGACCCCCGATAACTATGCGGGCACGCTGGCCCAGCTGGCATGATGACCATCAGGCCCTTGACTGAAGGATCAGTGAAGCTCACATGAAAGACGATGCCGTGGCTGCGGCCCGCGATGTTTGGGTTTCGAACCAGGGGTATTCCCTTGATAAGCGACGTCGTCATATCCTGGACACCGCCGCTGAACTATTTGCAACAAACGGGTTCGATCGGACGTCCATGGCGGATATCGCGCAAGCGTCTGGTTTGGAAAAGCCGTCGCTTTATCATTATTTCAAGTCGAAGAAAAGCATTCTTTCCGGAGTTTTGGATCTCGGAATAGATGACCTTATTGCCGATGCCCACCTCGTGCTCAAGTCAGATACTACGGACACCCTCGACAAGCTCTATCAGCTGTTCATTGCTCATAGCCGGAACTTCGAACAGAAGATCGCCCACGTAAAGGCATTTTTGCTCGAATCTCGGGTCCTCGACCAAGTCGAGCGGGAAAAATACCTGACCAAGCGGCACGAGTACGAGCGGATCATCATCGGAACGATCGGCACGGCACAGGCTGAAGGGCGTGTACGCGACGGGGATCCTGTCCTCATGGCCTACGGCGTTCTCGGGATGTTCAACTGGATGGTGCAGTGGTACCGACCAGGGGGCTCGGTGACCATCGAGGACATCGGCGCCATGCTCGCCGACATGGCCATGGACGCCTTGCTCATCCACGACGAGCCGAGCCGATTCCCGCGGTCGGATCCTTCTGCCGTCGAGCACACGCCCACATGAGGAGTACTTCATGACCGGACTAGGACGCGCCGACTTCGCTACCGGATGCTTCGTCGCCGGGAAGTGGTTGCCGGTGAGCGAGCACTACGACGTCTTCGATCCGGCGACTGGGGCCCGGGTCGGCCCCGCCCCACGCTGCACGTCCGAGCACGTGGATGCCGCCGTGGGCGCCGCTCGTGACGCATTCGTCGGCTGGTCGCAGACATCGCTCGATGAGCGTCGCGACGTACTTGCTCGCATCGGCGCCGCCATAGGCGGCTACGGAGATGCGCTAGCCGACCTGGTGGTAGCTGAGACCGGGGCATTGGCGCCCTTTGCCCGTCATGTGGTGGTGGGCTTCGCCGAGCAACGCTTCGCCTGGCACGCGCAGGCCAAGCGTGAATGGCTGTCGGAGACCTGGGACGTTGCGAACCCTGACGGCGGGAGTCGGTCCACGATGGTTGTTCGCCAGCCGGTCGGTGTGGTGGCCGGTGTGACGCCGTATAACTTTCAGCTTCCCAACGTGGCGGCAAAGGTAGGGGCGGCATTGGTGGCGGGGTGCACCGTCGTCTTGAAGCCGGCACCCCAGGACCCCCTCGCATCGCTGCGCTTCTGTGAGATCATCGAGGAGCTGGACCTGCCGCCCGGCATCATCAACATGGTGACCTCCGATCAGAGCGACATCAGCCAGGCGCTCGTCAGGCACGCGGACGTCGACATGGTCAGTTTCACGGGTAGTACGGCCGTCGGCCAAGCAATCGCGACCGACGTCAGCCCACAGTTCAAGCGGCTGCTCCTCGAGTTGGGCGGCAAGTCGGCATTGGTTGTGACCGAAGGAGCGGATGTGGCCGCTGCCGCACAGGTGGCCGCGACGACCTGGACCGTTTTCAGCGGACAGATCTGCACGGCGCCCACCCGGGTCGTCGTGCACGAATCGGTACACGCGGAGCTGGTGGATGTGCTGGCCGAGATCGCCACCAACCTCGTGGTGGGGGATCCACGGGATGCGGCGACCGACATGGGCCCGCTGATCTCCCCAGCCCAGCTGGCCCGGGTGGAGGCTTATGTTGCTGGGGGCGTCATCGAGGGGGCACGGCTCGTCGTGGACGGCCGCCAGGCGCCGATGCCCGAGCAGGGAAACTTCATGGGGGCCACGTTGTTCGACGACACGGACTCCTCCATGGCGATTGCCCGTGAGGAGATCTTCGGTCCGGTGGTGTGCCTCACCTCGGTGGGAAGCGAGGAGGAGGCGATCGCAGTCGCCAACGACTCCATGTACGGTTTGGACGGGTACGTGTGGGCCGACACCGCCGAGCACGGGGCGGCCATCGCCGGACGCATGCGTACTGGCCACGTCTCCGTCAACGGAGCTCCCGTCAATCCCGAAGCGCCATTTGGCGGTTTCCGCAGCAGTGGTCTTGGTCGCGATCGTGGAGTGGCTGGTATCCAGGCGTACACGGAAGTCCAGAGCATCGACCTGCCAGCTTGATGTCCCAAATGCATCAAGCGTCGTCTGCTGATGTCGTTTTATCGGGCCGCACCCAGAGGTCGTCACGATGCTGAGCCAGGCGGACTACCGCTTCCTCCGCTTTAGCTGGCCGCACCCGGCGGTGTTGCTTGCAACCATGAACCGTCCGAAGAAGCTGAACGCCATCGATGACGACGGCCATGTCGAGATCCTCCGTTTGCTCGACCACGTCGAGGAGGACCGGGACGTCAACGTCTTGATGCTGACCGGCAGCGGCCGTGCCTTCTGTGCCGGTGGCGATGTGTCCGGCCCCCCATTCAATGACCGGGACGACGGAATCGAGGCCGCCCACCAGTTGGCCGAGAGGAATGTACGGACGGTGAACCGGCTCGTGGCCTTCCAGAAGCCGCTCGTGGCGGCCGTCAATGGTGTAGCGGTGGGGGCGGGCCTGCGCTTGGCGCTCTTGGCCGACATCAATGTGGTGGCGGTGGACGCACAGCTGATCGACGGGCACCACCGGCTCGGTGTCACGGCCGGGGACCATGCGGCGCTCCTCTGGCCGCTCCTGTGCGGCATGGCGAGGTCGAAGTACTACCTCATGACCGGAAGGACGATCACCGGACAGGACGCAGCCGAGATGGGGCTCGTCACCCTGGCGGTACCGGCGGAAGCCGTGCTCGACGAGGCGCTCAAGCTGGCCATCGAGCTGGCCGAAGGTCCCCAACACGCCATTCGGGGGACGAAGCGGGTCCTCAACCACTGGCTCAGGACTGCCCTTCCGGCGTACGAGCACTCAGCCGCCTTGGAGGCGCTGAACTTTCTGCACCCCGACAGCACGGTCGCGGCCCGCTCCCTTCAGAAGCGGGCCGAGCCCGCACCTCCCGCCGGCTCCCCTCGTCCTGGCGTCGGCAGAGCAGACGGAGAAGCTGGTGGGAGCACAAAGATCGGAGGAGCCGATGGCCTCGACCACTGAGCGGGGCATCGCCGGGGTCGGGTCGTTGGTTTTAGCGGCCACGCGCCGCTTTTCCGAACGCATTGCCTTCGATCTCGATGGCTCCGAAGTTCGTTATGAAGCGTTGGGTTTGACGATCCATCGTGCTGTCGGGCACCTGGCCGCCCTCGGTCTCGAAGCGGGAGCGCCGGTCGCCCAACTGACCGGAAACCTGGTCGAGGCCTTCGCTCTCCAGATGGCATCTTTCCTCACCGGACACCCATCAGTGATGCTGCACCCGAAGATCGGTGCCGGCGACCAGAGGAGTATTCTCAGCGACGCCCGCCCCGGCGTTGTCGTGGTCGATCCTTCGCTCAGCATCGCCGAAGAGCTGACTGAGTCCTTGCCGCTCGGCGCCCATGCCATCTTCTCTCACGGGCCGCATGGCCCGCACCGCGACTTTTGGTCGCTTCCCACCGCCTATCAAGGGATTTCCGAGCCCGACTGCCGCGACGTCGCCCGCATCGCCTACACGGGGGGCACTACGGGCCATCCAAAGGGAGTCCTCTTGAGCCAGGGGGCCATGTTGGCGTCGACGCTCCTCGCCTCATGCGAGATGGAGTGGCCACGCCACCCGCGTTTCATGGTGAGTACCCCGATCACCCATGCCGGGGGCACCTTGATCCCGACGGTCCTCATGCGCGGGGGGACGGTTTGCCTGCGGAAGCGGTTCGATCCGGACCAACTGATCGACGAGGTAGGCAGCGGCCGGGCCAATAGTGGATTCCTTGTGCCGACGATGATGTATGGCGTCATGGACCGCGTTGTCGACCGGGGGAAGCCCGTCCGCGGGTTGGAGTTGCTCCTCTACGGTGCGTCGGCCATCGCTCCAAACCGCCTGCACGATGCGCTCGAGGTCTTCGGGGACGTGCTCAATCAGAGTTACGGACAGACCGAAGCCCCAAACACCGTCACCATCCTCAAGGCGTCGGAGCACCGGGGAGCGCTCCTGGCTTCGAGCGGCATGGCATATGCCGGGGTGACCGTTACCATCCGTGACGGCGACGGCCAGGAGCAACCCCCGGAATCCGTGGGCGAGGTCTGTGTGCGGGGCCCGCAGCTGATGAACGGGTACAACGGACTTCCGGAGCTCTCCGCCAGGACGCTGCGCGATGGGGTGCTGTACACGGGCGACCTGGCCCGGATGGACGAGCGGGGCTATCTGTTCCATGTTGGGCGGTCCAAGGACGTCATCATTACCGGCGGAGTGAACGTCTACCCGAGCGAAGTCGAAGAGGTCCTGGGTTCGCATGACGACGTCGCCATGAGCGTGGTTGTGGGGGTCCCCGATGACGTCTGGGGCGAATCGGTCAAGGCGCTCGTCGTGACTCGTGAGGGCAAGGTCACCGAAGAGGAGCTGAAGGCGCTGGTTCGGGCGACCAAAGGCCCCGTCCACGTGCCCAAGAGCCTCGAGGTGGTCGATTCGCTGCCGCTCACGGCGTTGGGCAAGCCCGATCGTGAACAGGTCAAGGCCGGCTTCTGGGCTGATAAGGAACGGATGGTCAACTGATGACGACAGATCCATTTCCGGACCGGAAACGCGACAACGAGACACCAACAACACCGCGCGGGCCCGAAACGGCGGCAGCTGAGCCAGACGATGCCGAGGCAACCCGGGTGGTCATTGTGACAGGGGCCGCCGGGGGCGTTGGCTCCGCTCTGAGCGCCCAGCTCGTCCAGTCTCGAACGATCGTGGTGCTGGCGGACCACGATCGCCAGGGCCTCGATCGCCTGGTCGGCCAGCTCGGGGCCGGGGCGTCGGTGCTACCGATCGTGACCGACCTTCGAGATCCGTCAGCGTGCCACGCGCTGATCGAGACGGCCGTGTCCGAGCTGGGGCGGATCGACGCGCTGGTCAACAACGCCGCCCTGCTCCGCTCAGGGCCTTTCGGCACGTTCGAGGTCGAGGATTTCGACGAGATGGTCGCGGTGAACATCAGAGCGCCGTTTCTGCTGTGCCAATCGGCCTTCGGGTGGATGGAGAACAACGGCGGTGGCCGCATCGTCAACGTCGCCTCGGTCGGCGCCCGAGATGGGGGCGGTGCACTGTCGGTAGCCGCATACACCGCCACCAAGAGTGCCATCCTTGGGCTGACCAAGGCGCTGGCCAAGTTCGGGGCGCCGCTGGGGATCCTGGTCAATTCCGTGTTGCCGGGCGGTATCGACTCGGCGATGGTCGCCGGTGACAGATCGGGAGGCGCCGACCGACCCCGACCCGAGGTGCCAATCGGGCGCCTGTCGAGCCCGGTTGAGATCGCCAAGCTCATCGCGTGGCTCTGCAGCCCCGAGAATACGTACTGCGTCGGCGCGTCGATTGACATCAACGGTGGGCGCTATCTCAGTTGACCGTTCGCCGCCATGGCGGCCCATGCAAAGGAGGGGTATGTCGGCATATGACATTGTCAGGGACATCGGCAAGGTGCTCTCCAACTGGGGGAGGTGGGGAGCCGAGGACGAGTGCGGCACCCTAAACCTGATCGATGCCTCGGCGATCAAGCGGGGACTCGCATGCGTCAAGTCCGGCCGTACCTTTTCGCTCGGACTGCCCCTAGGTGCGGACGGCCCCCAGGGGGGAGGCGTGCCGGGCCGGTTCAACCCCCAGCACTACATGACCGCCATCGGCCAGGGGTGGGGCGAGGAACCCGGCTTTCACTACTCGGACGACGTGCTGAGTTTACCGTTACAGGCGGCGACCCAGTGGGACTCGCTGGCCCACGTCTACTACGACGATCACTTGTACAACGGCCGACCCGTCTCCGAGGTTCTCGACACCTTCGGGGCCCACGCCGACGGCATCGACAAACAGGCGGAGCGTGCCTACCTGACCCGGGGCGTGCTGCTCGACATCGCCCGGTACAAGGGGGTGGATCGACTGGCTCCAAGCACGGTCATCACCCTCGACGACCTCGAGTCGACAGCGCGCGCACAGGGAGTCTCGTTCGCACCAGGCGACATCCTGGTGCTCCGCACTGGCCACATCAATGTCTTCCTAGAGGACGGCGACCGCGACGTGTACAACTTTCAGTGCCCAGGCATCGGGATTGAGTCGTTGCCGTGGCTCCGACGGTGCGATTTCGCCGCAGTGGCCAGCGACACGCCCAATGTCGAGGTCCTTCCGGGAGAGGACCCCCTAGTCCTTTCGCCGGTGCACTTGGTCGCCCTTCGGGACATGGGGATGCCCTTCGGCGAGATGTTCGTGCTCGAGGAGTTGGCCGCCGACTGTGCCGACGACGGCGTGTGGTACTTCCTGCTGTCAGCGCAGCCGCTCAAAGTCACCGCGGGGATCGGGTCCCCGGTCAACCCAATCGCGGTCAAATAGATGATTCTGTGCCGATACCCGCCAGCCGGGTCGCGTTGACGCAGAGTGGCTGGCCCCCTCGACCTTGACAGGGTATGGCCCGTCTCCTAATATTCGACCGTCTAGTCGGACGTAATAAAAGCTACGAGTCCCCAGCCTTAAAATGCGGACTAAGAAAGCGAACAAAACATGGAATTCGCAATCTTCTATGAGATTCCTCAGCCCCGACCCTGGACTCCTGATAGCCCGCACCGGGCCCTGATGGGAGCGGTCGATGCAGGGGTGCTGGCCGATCGCATGGGCTTTCACAGCTTTTGGCTGACCGAGCATCATTTCCTACCCGAACTCAGCATTTCCACGGCTCCCGAGGTGATCTTCGGCCACCTGGCGGCGAAGACAGAACGGATCCGGTTGGGCCATGGCGTGAAGTTGCTGCCATTCCAGTACAACCATCCGATCCGTGTAGCCGAGGCGGCCGCCACCCTGGATCACCTATGCGGCGGTCGGTTCGAGTTCGGCACCGGCCGGTCGGCGACACGCAACGAGCTTGAAGGTTTCAGCGTCAACCCCCACGAGACCCGCGGGATGCAAGACGAGGCGCTCGAGTTCATTGTGCGTGCATGGACGGAAGAGGAGGTAGAACACGAGGGCAAGTATTTCTCAATGCCGAAGCGCAATGTGGTGCCCAAGCCTTTTCAATCGCCCCACCCGCCGCTCTGGCAGGCCACGTCAAGCCCGGACGGACACCGCGCCACGGGTGAAAAAGGCCTCGGCCTCTTATCCTTCACCGTGGGTGTCGAGCCCGAGATGCTTGTCGAGCGCATCACGTCGTACCGAGAGGGCATCGCCGAGGCCAAGCCGATCGGCAAGTTCATCAACGACCATGTCGGTGTGTTCACCATGGTCCACTGCGCTCCCACGATGGAAGAGAGCAGGGACGTGGCGAGCGAGGCATTCGAGTGGTATTGCGCGACCAGCGGCTCTTACATAGCCAACTTCAACGCCTGGCTGCAAGAGCTGAGCTCGGACCTGGGAACGTACTCGTATGTGAAGACCCAGGCTGACGCCGGAGCCAAACAGGTCGGGACCAACATGACCTACGACGACCTATTGGGCAAGGGGGCCGTGTTGGCCGGTGACCCGTCCAGGTGCATAGAGGTGGCCAAGCGTTACGAGGCCGCCGGGTGCGAGTTGCTGATGTGCCTGGTCAATCCGTACAACATCCCGCACGAAAAGATGATGCAGTCGATTGAGCTCCTCGGCGAAAAGGTTCTGCCCGAGTTCAGATAGCAGGGGGGTCACGATGGACGAGAAAACGAGAGCCCTCTTGTGGGTCACGATCGACGTACGTGAGGGCTGGGAGGACGAAGTCGACCGCTGGTATGACGAGGACCACATTCCGGAGAAGTTGGCCATCGACGGATTCGTCCGCGCCCACCGGTATCGATCGGTCGACCACCCCCGCCGGTTCGTTACCCTCTACGAGCTGAGCGACGTTGGTGGGGCCGACGTCCGCGTGCCCCCCACAGAGTGGACCACGCGGATCAAGGAGGGCTGGGAGTCCGTCGAGCGCAGCGTCTGGGCGCTGCGTGATCCGGAGGACCCGCAGTGAGCGCACCGGACAAGACGCCGCGTGCCGCTATGGCCCGACCGATGTCAGCTCCCCTCGACTTCAGGCCCCGGGAGGTTCGGTACACGTTGATCTCGGTGGACGACCACCTGGTCGAGCCCCCGCACATGTTCGAGGGGCGGCTACCGGCGCGCCTACAACCGGACGCGCCTCGGGTGGTCAGCACCGCGGACGGCCACGAGGCGTGGACTTTCGACGGCGCGCTGCACAGCCAGGTGGGCCTTAACGCCGTCGCCGGCCGCGAGAAGAAGGACTGGAGCCTGGAGCCGGCCTCCTTTGCGGAAATGCGGCCCGGTTGCTACGACATCAAAGCGCGCATCGCTGACATGGACATCGGTGGCATCTGGGCTTCGGTGAACTTCCCCTCGGCCAT
The DNA here is from genome assembly GCA_035569695.1 of Acidimicrobiales bacterium. Taxonomy (GTDB): domain Bacteria; phylum Actinomycetota; class Acidimicrobiia; order Acidimicrobiales; family RAAP-2; genus DASXMT01. The sequence continues at coordinate 8,645 of DATMMO010000101.1, forward strand.
TACCGGGTTCTGTGGCTCCGTCTTCTCGCGGGCATCGGACCCCGAGTTGGGTCTGGCCGTCACCCGAGCGTGGAACGACTGGTTCTTCGACGAGTGGTACTCGGCCTACCCCGAACGCATCGTTCCCAGCGGTATCTGCTGGCTGGCCGACCCGGCTGTGGGGGCGGCAGAGATCCGCCGGAACGCCGCCCGCGGGTTCACAGCCGTGACCCTGCCCGAGCGGCCGCAGCACATCGGGTACCCGTCGCTATTCTCCGGGTACTGGGACCCCATCGTGGAGGCCTGCGCCGAGACCGATACGGTGATCAACCTGCACGTCGGGTCATCGGGCGCCGCCTCGATGCCTGATGACGCGCCGATGCTGACCCTCGGGGCCACGCTCTTCGGCCAGCTCTCCCTGTCGTCTTGCGCCGAGTGGCTGTGGTCCGGGTATCCCACCCGGTTTCCGACGTTAAAGATCGCCATGTCCGAAGGTGGGATCGGGTGGGTGGCCATGCTCATGGACCGACTGGACAACATTGTCCACCGCTCTGGGTACGGAGCCGACTGGGCTGATCCCGAGCTGCTGCCCAGCGAGTCCTTAGCCCGAAACTTCTGGTTCTGCACGATCGACGACCCCTCGACCCTGTCCACCCGATACCGCATCGGCGTCGAGAACATCTGTCTTGAGTCCGATTATCCCCACGGTGACTCCACGTGGCCGGACACCCAGGCCGTGATCGCGCAGTACTACGGCAACCTTCCGGTGGAGGAGATCCGCATGATGACCCACCTCAACGCGGCGGCGCTGTATCGCCATCCCCTGCCGCCCGTGTGTGTTCCCTGACGAGGAGCGTGACTAGCCATGACTGCACCCGATGACGATGTGTTCGGAGCGAACGCCTGGCAGCTGAGCGAGGAGAGCTTGGCGCCGGAGCTGACCCCGGCCGAGAAGATCGTGCTGCTGGCTCGAGCCCTCTACCGCCGCGGCTACGACGACCACCTCGCCGGGCATATCACGGTGCGTGCCGAGGACGACACTTTGCTCTGCAACCCCTGGTTCTTGTTGTGGGACGAGTTCACCGCCGAGGACGTGATCCGCATCGACCTGAAGGGGAACCTGGTCGAAGGCCGATGGCCGCCGCCGCCGGGAATCCCTCTCCACCTGGCGCTGCACCAGGCCCGCGGCGACGTGGACGTGGCCGTGCACAATCATCCCCGCTGGAGCACTACTTGGGCCGACCGAGGCCAGGCCCCGACCATCTACGACCAGTCGGGTGCCCTCACCGCGGCTCCGGTTGCGGTTGTCGCCGAATACGAGGGCGGTGTCGACGAGATCGGACGGGCAGCGTCGGCCATTGAGAGCATGGGCAACGCCCGAATCGGCCTGCTGGCCGGACACGGGGTCTTTGTGCTCGGCCAGAGCATCCCGGAGGTCTTTCGGGTGTGTGCCACCTTTGAGTGGCGCTGCCGTCGGGCCCTGGCTGTCGAGGCCGACGGCACCTCGGGCCGCCCGTTGCGCGACGAGATTGTCACCAGCCTGGGCATCGGGGCCGACGCGTACGGCTACCCGGGGTACTGGGAGGCGGCGGTGCGCCAGGAACTGCGCTCTGACCCCACCATCGAGCTCCAATCGAGTCGGAGACAGCCATGACCAACACGACGCCCATCATCGACACTGACACCCACGTGATCGAGCCGCCGGATATCTGGACGTCCCGGCTGTCGAAAGCCAAGTGGGGAGATCTCGTACCGCACGTGCAATGGAGCGACGCTATGGACGCCGAGGCGTGGCACATCGGCGACGTGCCGGTCATGCGGGCGTGGGCCCATGCCATGGCCCGTTGGACAAAGCCCTTCCCCGACGGGCCCAAGGTCATGGCTGACGTGCACCCGCCCTGCTACGACGCGGGGCAACGGATCGCTGGCATGGATTCGCTGGGCATCGACATGGCGGTGCTGTACCCAAACCTGGGCCTCGGAATGCAGCTCATCCCCGAGCAGGTACCCGAGCTGTCATTCGAGATCGTGCGGGCCTACAACGATTGGCTGCTGGACTGGATCTCGGTCGATCCCTCCCGGTACGTGGCCCTCGCCTGCATCCCGTACTGGGACGTCGAGGAGTCGGTCAAGGAGATCGAGCGGTGCGCCGCCCTCGGGCACCGCGGCATCATCACCACCGGCGCCCCCCACCTCCACGGCCAGCCCACCCTGGCCCATCGCCAGTGGGATCCCATGTGGGCCGCCGCCCAGAGCGCGGGAATGCCGGTCAGCTTCCACGTCGGCAGCGGCGCCCCGGCCGACGACTTCGGTGTATCCCACCTTGAAGCCGAGGGGCCGGCCGCCACCACGGCACGGGGTTCGGTGTGGACGTTTTTCGACAATGGGATGCACGCCACCGAGCTCCTGTTCTCGGGCGTCCTGCCCCGCTTCCCAGACCTCAAATTCATCAGTGTGGAGAGCGGGATCGGGTGGGTTCCGTTCTGCCTGGAAGCCACCGATTACCACTTCGAGAAGTGCAAGGTGTGGAAAGAGCACCCGGAATTCGAGATGAAGCCGAGCGAGTACTTCCGCCGCCAGGTATATGTGAACTACTGGTTCGAGCGACTGGAGGACCACCACATCGAAGCCATCGGGCTGGAGCACATCCTGTTCGAGACCGACTTTCCCCACCCCACCTGTATCGAGGACGAAGACGTCCCGGCGGCCATTGAGCGTGGCTTGTCCCACCGCACCGATGCCGTCCGTGAGCGCGTGCTGTGGCGCAATGCCGCCGACCTCTTCAGGGTGTCGTTGCCAACGAGCCGGCATCCGGCTCTCTCGACGTCGGACGGCCCGGCCACTTGAGCGACACAGCGTCAGACCCCTGGGGCACCGCGGTAAATCTTTACGACATCGCCGGCCGGGTCGCGATCGTAGGCATCGGGGAGGCGAGGTACACCAACGAGTCGGGCCGTACCAGTGTGGAGATCGCGATTGACGCGGCCGAGCGGGCAATCGAGGACGCTGGCCTTCAGGCGTCCGACATCGACGGGCTGACCTGGTCGGCGTCGGAACCCGCCCTCGACGAGGCAGCGTTCCGCCACCACTTCGGTATCCGGACTGACCTGTTCACCTCGGCACTCGGCGGTGGAATGACGGGCGCGGCAATGGCCCCCCACATCGCCGCGCTCGCCATCGCGGAGGGCAAGGCCACGCACGTCCTCAACACCTACGCCGTGGCCTGGGCGACGGAGCGCGCCAAGATGACTGGCGGCCCCGGTGTGGGTCACCTGACGTTTCCGGAGAAGGTCACCTTTGAGCTCCCCTTTGGGTACTTTCCCCAGCCCGTCTACTTCGCCACGGTGGCCCGTCGCCACATGATTGAATTCGGCACCACCATCGAGCAGCTCGGCGCGATAGCGGTAGCTTGCCGGCGCCACGCGAATGTCACGCCGGGGGCGATCATGCACGACCGAAAGATGACGCTCGACGACTATCTGGCTGCGCCCATGATCGCCGATCCGCTGCGGGTGCCCGACTGCTGCCTGATATCGGACGGCGGAGCCGCCTTTGTGACGACCTCGGCCGATCGGGCCCGGGACCTCCCGCACCGGCCAGTGGTGGTGACCGGCGTGGGACTGGGTATCTCGGGAGACGGCTATGACTGGAGCCAACAACGGGCGTTCGTGTCCACCCCTCAGGAGTTCGCCGCTCCGGGTGCGTTCGCCATGGCCGACCTCAATCCAGG
>DATMMO010000102.1:0-17473 GCA_035569695.1 Acidimicrobiales bacterium
GCCTGGACCGAAGTCATCGTGGACGGGGTAGCCGTTCAACATGGTGTCTTCGACGATGAGGAACTGTCCGATAGTGACCAGAGGCGCATATATCTCAAGCTCTGCACACACGTGCTCGTAGCTGTGATCTGAATCAAGTATGACCATCACTTCGGCACCTTCGGGGATGCGGGCCGTCACACCGGCGACGACAAGCGGATCAACGGATGACCCCTTCAGATAGGTGATTCGCGGGTGTGATGGCCTGCCCTTGTAGCCGGAAACCTCTACATCCCAATCGTCGATATCAACGGTGAGTACTTCTCCGACACCAAGTAGGTCACAGAGATTGGCCAAATACAGCGCACTGCCCCCGAAAGCCGTTCCGCACTCGATGATGATGTCCGGTCGGGTGGCAAACATGATCTCTTGATAGATCCACAGATCCATAGGCAGCTTCTGGAGCCGGTTACCCATCCACCAGGTGTCCTTCCACGTACTCCCGGTCTGCACGGCATCACCGGCGTCGTAATACGTTCGAAGGAAGGCACCAGCGATGCCCGAGTTGGCTCGCTCCTTGTCATCGCCCATTGGCAGAAGCCCTCTCTGATTTGGTTCCGATTCTGGAAGAGCCTTGAGCATCCGGCCCTTCGCTCCCAAGTTCATCGCAGCCATGCTCCGCCGTACTCGGCCACCCTATCTGCAGGGTTAGGTTCCACTGGGTCCGTAGACCAGAACGGACGACTTCGCACCTCCGAGGCACAATCTGGCTCCTCGGATCGGGAGGGAGCATACCGATCGTCCCCGAGGCCTCGAGTGAACCGTGGCACACTTTGGTGCCCTGGTGTGCGCCTCGGCGATTGATGCGGAGTTGATCCCATGGGCGGCATTGCAGACGAACTCGCGAAACTGCACGCGCTGTACGACCAAGGCGCGCTGACTTCCGTCGAGTTTGAGTCGGCAAAAGCACGGGTGATCGCAGCTTCGTCGTCGCACTCGAACGCCGATGCCAGCGGCGGGCCGACGCCGGCCGGAACGAGGGTCGCAAGTGCCCGGCCCAGGCATAGGGGCCAAGACGCCGACCTGTTCACTCCTCCGCGCCGCTCGATCCTTTTCATTCACGGCCTTAGAGGAATGGCAGCGCTCCTGGTGGTGTGGTCGCATTTGGCGGGCTATTGGCTGTACGCGTACAACAGAAATTGGAAGCCCCAGACTGTATGGGAAAACACCTTTGTTATCCCGCTGCACCTTTATCAAAATGCAGGTGACCTCGCTGTGGTCCTCTTCTTTCTTGTCAGCGGCTACATCATTACGCATATATCTCTCAAGGAGAGCCACCTTCAATTCGGCGTGAAGCGGTTCTTTCGAATCTTCCCTCCGCTCGCCGTCGCATTGTTCATTGCATTCGTCTGTGTGACCATCGCAGTTCATCTCCACGCCGTTGGCGCTCTGCCAAGAGCACCAGGGGTTGGAGTACTTCCGGGCGTGGGCCCCAAAACTGGCTTTGTACTGTATCTAAGAAGCTTCTTCCTCATGAACTGGTTACCGGCCGGGAGTGGATATGTACTGGGACAAACCTGGACGCTGCTTATTGAAATCATGTTTTATGTACTTACGTTCGTGCTCCTCACCCGATCGCGCCGAAGCCCGCTGGCTGGTACATGGGCGATGTTTGGTATTTGGCTCGTAGCGAACATGATCTTCCTATCCTTTACCTCAGGACATGAGGCGGAGAACTACGTGATATACATTGCATTCCTGGTGTTCGGACGTGGACTGTATCTGTTGCACGAGCGGAAAATTACTCTCGCTGAAGCCATAACGCTTCTGAGTGCTCTCGTTCTATGCTTCGTCCTATTTCACACTGTGGAGTTTCCTGGAGTACTGGGGCTCCCTGATTGGCAATCACCAGCTGCCGGCTACGTGATCGCAATCATCGTGTTCGTAGCGCTTATGCAAGTGAAGGTTAAGAGACTACCTCGATTTCTTAGGTTTTTTGGTGACATTAGCTATTCCTTGTATTTGCTTCACATTCCGATTGGAATGCTCACAATCGATGTCCTATACAACTTCCACTTGCCTTTCACATTGTGTTTTCTGGCCGGAGTCACAGCTTCAATCGGCGCTTCGTACGCCTCGTATCGGTTGGTGGAGGTCCCTTTCCAGCGAATCGGGCGCCGCCTGTTGTCGAGTCGCCGTTCGGGCGAGGACTTCGAAGTGGTCCGGCGAGCATAGGGAAGGTTTGCGCTCTGCGCCCTCGTAACCAACTCGCTACCGAGACAGTCGTCGCAATGGGTCAGGCGAGGCCGGCCCTAGCTATTCGGTCGGGCATTGGTAAGTCGAGCGATACGGCTCTAGCTTCCGCAGTCCTCCTGGAGGGCCTGCTGCTCCATGTTGGCCAGCACCTGCCGGCCTGCCCCATTGGGATGGACCGCGAGTCCGGCTGGTCCCTGCGTGATGTACGCCTCAAAGTTGCCCGGCTGCTTGATGAACGAGTCCCAATCGAGCAGGTGGAAGTGCGGGTTCTTCGATACTGCATGGGCTATCGCAGCATTGACACCTGGAACCAGCGGCGGCAGGCCCATCTGGTCGCCGAACCAGTCGGCATAGCTGCTCACATTGACGAAGATCACACATTGCGTGCTGGCCAGCATCCCCACCTCGGTATCCAGGGCGGCTTGCCAGGTTGTGTCCCGTTGGAACACGTCGTTCGTCCCTGACTCGACGATCACGTCGTTCGGCGTGCCCTCGGGGTCGGTGAGCATCGTCTGTAGTTCCGGCAATGTCTGAGCAATAGTGAGGCCGCCCTGGGCGTGCACGTGGACGTAGTCGGCGGGGGCCAATGTGTTGTTGATGGGCCACACAGCCGCGACGGTGATCGAGTCGCCGTTGACGGCGACCTTGGGACCGCCTGAATTGCCTGAATGGCATGCGCTGAGGGCCAGGGATGCCGCCACCAGCCCAATCGCTAAGAACCATGCCCGCCGCATCTGCCACTTTATGCACGGAACGTGTTGCATTGCACATGATGTGTGGTCAAGCGTAAACCCGGCCCCCTCCTGGGCTCGCCGTTCGGGCTCGACAGCGCATATCGGGCGACATCCACGCTGCACGAATTGAGCCGGCCTGACGTCTGCCCTGTCCTCGTCCGGCTGCTCGTGGCGCACGAAGAGGCCTAGGTTTACCTTGATGCAGAGGCGGTGGATTCGGACGGGCGTGGTCCTTTGCCTCACTACGATCCTCGCTGCCTGTACTCCAACGGGGAACCGGGCCACCACGGTCCACAGGAACTTGTCGCCCTCGAAACAGAGCGCGCTGTCGGGACCTGTTACTTGCCTCGACCAGCGACTCCGTGTCCCACGGCCTCGCGGTGGGTGGTTGCCCGACGGAGGTGGAATCCTCGAGTACAACCCCGACTCTTCGTCCGGTCCCGAGCCGGACCCATCGGCACGAGCCACCCGGATGGCAGCCACTTTCGCCGCAGTTATCGGAAAGGGGTTTCAGGTGGTCAAGTTCGGCGAAAATGGCACTTCAAGTTGTGCCCTCGTTCGCTGGGCTCTGCTTCGAGACCAAGTGGGAAGTTCTGTCTACCTCGCTCTTCTCCAGCTTCGTGACCCAGTCAACGCTGGCAGCTTTCCTCTCATCGGCATCACTCTCGGTCGACGACATCTGGACGACGGAACGGAGATTCTGGCATCGCAGACCGAAGACAAGGGAGTGGTCACTGTCGTTGAAGCTCGTATCAACGGTCTGATCGCTTTGCTGCAGGTCCGCAGGTCGAATGACGCTGAAGGTGATGGCTATCCGACGACCGTCGTCACAGTGCCTCCGTCAGGTTCCCAGTCCATAGGACCGGCCCCGCTCACCGTCGATCAAGCCATCAGCGCCGCAACCAATATGTTGTCCAAAGCTTCGGCCACCTGACGGCCCGCACCAATTGGGCTGCAGGGTTCGGCCTGTCCGAGCTGCCCTACCACACCAGACGAGTTCAACACCGGCCTGCTGCTTCCCACCGGCCGGCGCAGGCGGTGCCGGGGGTTGGATTCGTGAACGAGCCGCCTAGGTTGTGCGGTGCCGGCTCAGCGCTGGTTTATCGGTACCAGCTTCGAACAGAGCTGACCAACGGGGGAGTGACCTTGCGCGAAGACCAGAACGATGCCGAATCGGCCCGCTACAGCTTGGCCCTCAGCGACCCGGAACTCGCTCGCTATGCCCTCATGGCCGCCGATGCCGTGCGCAGTGAGGCCGCCGAGTGGTCCATGGCCGGAATTTCTCCCGGGGCTCGGATTGCCGATATCGGTTGTGGTCCGGGCGCCGTCCTGCGGCTGTTGGCCGAACACGTCGGGTCGGGTGGATCGGTGACGGGCGTCGATGCCGACCCGGCAGCGGTAGCGATAGCCCTGGAGCAGGTGGCCGGACTGGCCCACGCTCAGGTCCGGGCGGGCCAAGCCGATGCCACTGGCCTCGAGCCCGGGAGACACCGCGTCGTCATGTGCCGTCACGTGCTCGCCCACAACGGCGGCCGCGAGGCGGCGATCGTCGCCCACCTGGCCTCGCTGGCCGAGCCGGGCGGTTGTGTCTACCTCGTCGATATTGACGCCACGGCCCTGCGGGTCACGCCCAGTGATCCCGACGAGCAGGACCTGTGGGAGCGCTACCAGGCATTCCATCGGGCCCGGGGCAATGACCTGTCGGTGGGCCTGCGCCTGGGCGATCTATTGAGCGATGCCGGACTATCGGTGGAGACCTATGCCTGGCTGGCCCCAGCCCGTCGCATCGAGCCCGGGTTCCGGCCGCCATCCTGGGCGGCGCGAGAGGCCATGGTGGCCGACGGGTTCGCCAACGCGGCTGATGTCGAACGATGGGAAGCGGCCTTTGCCCGCATCGATGCCGCCGACCGCCGGCCCTGGGTATTCCCCCCGACCCTCGTTGCCGTGGGCCGCCGGGCCAAGACCTGACGGTTGAAACTACCCGGGTGGGGTCATCGCGGCATCCTCCGCCACACCGCCTGCGGCAACAGTCGCATCACAAAGGACAGTGGGCGAATGGCCGAGGGGATCCATACGACGCGCCGACGACGGTGCAAACCGTCGACGACCACGTCGGCCACCTGCTGCGGTGTGCTCGACATCGGCGCCGGTTTCATGCCCTCGGTCATCCGCCCGATCACGAATCCGGGCCGCACCACCAGCAGTTGCACGCCAGTACCGTGCAAGGCATCGGCCAGCCCGCTGGCGAAACCGTCGAGGCCCGCTTTGGCCGAGCCGTAGACGTAGTTGGCCCGCCGGACCCGGGCACCGGCAATCGAACTGAAGACGACGATCTGCCCCGCTCCCTGGGCGCGCAGCAGATTGGCCAGCGTGGTCAGCACGCTGACCTGGGCCACGAAGTCGGTGTGCACGACGGCGACGGCGTGGATCGGGTCCTGTTCGGCCCGACGCTGATCGCCCAGAATCCCGAAGGCCAGCACGGCCACCCCGATCGGCCCGTATGCATCCGCTATCCCGGCGAGCAACGCTGCGTGCGTGTCGGTGTCGTCGGCGTCGAAGTCGATGCAGTGCACCTCGGACGCGCCCGCATCCAGCATCCGTCGCCGCTCGACGTCGAGCTCGGCGCTGCCCCTGGCCGCGAGAATCACCGCCCGCCCAGCCACGATCCGCTGGGCGACCTCGAGCCCTATCTCACTGCGTCCACCCAGCACCAGCACACATCCAATGTCGAGGTCCCGCGTCGCCAAGGCCATTGGCCCCAGTTTGCTCGATTTGGATAGATCCCAGGTGAGAGGGGGCAAGTGTTGCCGCCCCCCGCTAGCCTTCTGTCGCCGGCGGCGGTCGCGTGGCCGGATCTGTACCGGGTGCAGATGCGTCGAGGTGTCAGGGGTGCATCGGTGGGTCTGTTCAAGAAGTTGTCGGAGAAGCGCATGAAGGACCCCGTCGAGGGCACCGTGAAGGTGGTGGGCATCACCACGCCGGACCCCACCGCGACCCAGACCAATTACCGGTTGGATGGCGTCATCTCCGGTCCGGGCATCGAACCGCAGGCCGTGGTGAAGCACGGCATGATGTCGGTCAGCAAATGGCCACAGATCGGGGACACGCTGCCGGTCACGGTCGACAGGTCCCATCCGGAGCACTTCGTCCTCCATCTGGAGAACATCGCCACCGGCCATCAGCAGGCCGCCCAACGGGCGCAGGCCATCGCCGCCCAGATGCGAGGGGGCCAGGCCGGTGACGCTCCCGTCAGCCCTTCCGACAGTCATTCGACGACCACCTATACAACCGACGGTGGAACGGTTGAAATTCGGATCGACGGATTGGGGGGAACCGAGCCGGAGGTTCATTTCGGGGGATCGGGGCTCGAGTCCGAATATGATGCGGAGCCGGCCCCCACGGTCGTCAGCTCGGCCGACGTCCTGGCCCGGGGAACGCCAGGGTCGGCCACGCTGCTCGGCACCTTTCCCTCCGACCAGGCGGCCGAGAAGCCGGACCGCACCATGATCGGGCTCATGCTCAACGTCATGGTCGACGGCCGGCCGCCGTACCAGGTCACGAACCTCTACGCCGCGCCCACCGACAAGCTGGTCAAACTGACGCCGGGTGCGCTGCTGCCCGTCAAGGTGGATCCCAACCACGCCGACATCGTCGCTGTCGATTGGGACTCGGTGTAGCTGGGCAATCGGAGCCGTCCGAAATTCCGACGGCTACTCGTGGAAATGTGTTGACGTGCGTATCGGACTCCACGCCCTCGGCATCGGCCCCGGCGCCGACCCTGGCGTCATCGAGGCGGTGGCCCGGGCGGCCGAGGTCGCCGGGTTCTCCACCCTGTGGTCGGGGGAGCACGTCGTCATGGTGGACCGAACCGATGCGCCCTATCCCTACACCGGTGACGGGAAGATCGCCGTTGCCTCCGATGCCGACTGGCTCGATCCACTGGTGGCCCTGGCCTTTGTGGCCGCAGTGACCTCGCGCATCCGGATCGCCACCGGGATACTGCTCCTTCCCCAACACAACCCGGTGGTGGTGGCCAAGCAGGCGGCCAGCCTGGACGTCCTGTCCCGGGGCCGGTTCGCCCTGGGCATCGGCGTCGGGTGGTCCTCGGAGGAATTCGCCGCCCTCGGAGTCCCCTTTCCGGGGCGGGCCCGACGCATGGAGGAGTTCGTCGAGGCCATGCGGGCCCTGTGGCGTGACGACGTCTCGTCGTACCACGGTGAGTTCGCCGACTTCCAGGAGGTGCGCAGCTACCCCAAGCCCGTTCGGGCCCGGCAGTTGCCGGTGTTCGTCGGGGGCAACAGCGACCGGGCTCTCGACCGCGTGGCCGCCTACGGCGATGGCTGGTACGGCTTCAATCTCTCCCTGGACGAGGTTCCCGAACGCCTGGCCGCCCTGTCCTCTCGTTGTCGGCGGGCGGACCGGGACCCGGCCACCGTGGAGGTTGCCGTCTCGCTCCGGGACGGCACGCCCGGGGATGTGGACGCCCTGGCCGCCTTGGGCATCTCCGAGTTGGTGGTGGTGGATTCGCCTCCGGCCCACTCCGATCAGGCGGGCCGTTGGGTGACCTCGCTGGCCGAGCACTGGGGTGTCAGGCCGGACGGTTCGACTCGGTGACCCGCAGTCGACGGACAGCCGGACTCGGTGGTGCGGGCGGCACCCTCTCCTGAAGCGAGCTCAGGGGCGGTGTGAGACCACCGCGTGCTCCGATCCGATCCCGGCCAAGGCGGCCGGTTGCTCGGGCGGTGCGACCGTCGTCTGGGCTGCGGCGTCGCGTTGGTCGAGTTGTCGGAGGGCTCGCCGCGAGGGCCAACGGCCGAAGGCGGCATCGGCGATGGCGACCAGATAACAGACCGCCGCGGCCAGGGTGGTGATGGCGTAACCCCAGGTGATCGCCACGAACACGGCCAGCGCCGCGGCCAGGACCGAGGCGATCCCGTTCACCCCCCAAGCCCATGGCACCGCGTTGGGGTAGAGCGACGAGAACCGGCGCAGTCCGATGGGCATGGCCATGCCCGCGGTGATCCCGAGGGGGGCGAGCAAGGCCACCGAGACCACGACCCGCAGGGAGAACGGGAGGGAGATCATGCCCCGGAGCGCAGGCTCCAACCAGTAGGCGCTGACAAAGAGGAGGACGACGAGTACGCCCAGGCTGGTCAAGAGGGATCGCTGGGGTCGACGCCATCGATTGGAGATGAGTGCGCCCAAGCCGGTGAACAGGAGGAGGGAGAAGAGGACAACGGTCAGCGAGTAGGTGGGGAATCCCAGGAAGAGCACGAAGAATTGGATCATGACGATCTCCATGGCCAGATAGCCGAGCCCGATGGCAGCGAAGAACAGCAGCGATTTGACCGGGGGGCGGGACTGGCGGCGCACTGCGGCCAGGGGCACCCCGAAGGCGATGGCACACAGGATGATCAGCAAGCCCAGGGTGATGCCGAGCACCATGTACGGGTCGACGCTGTAGTCATAGACGGCCGGAAGCGGCGTGGCGATCTGGCTCAGCCGCTTCATGTTGAAGAAGAACGGTTTGTTGTCGGTGGGAGCGCAGACGTTGTACTGGTACGTCGCACAGAAGGCCTCGGGCCCCAGCTGGGCCAGCTGCTTCCACTGGAACTTGTCGGGGCCGCCGGGAATGTAGGCCACGCCGCGACCTCGCTGGGCGGCAAGGGTACGAATGGTGGTCAGCTGGGCCGGGGTGAACGGTTTCAGTGATGCGATCACCGTTCCCGGCTCGCCACCGAAGAGGTCCTTGCCCAAGACGACGGCGACATGCTGCCCGGGGTCCTTGATCCCGTAGTCCTGGAGCGATTGGAGCATGAGCACTGTCGCCCGCAGGGCCTCGTCGCCGGTGAGGTGGTAGAGGCGACTGACGCTGAGAACGCCGCCCGGTGCCAGATGCTGAAAGTACTCCTGGAAGGCCTGCGTCGTGTACAGGTTGTTCTCCGACAGGGCCAGCGCGTTGGCCGAGCTCCCGCTCAACGTGTCGGTGAAGCCGATGTTGATCACGTTGTACTTGGTCGAGCTCTTGGCCAACACGGCGCGGCCGTCGCCGACCGTGGTGTGCACGCCGGGGAGGGTGTAAGGCGCCCCCGACCATTTCCCCAGGGGCCCGTCGACCATGTTGACGATGGCGCTGTTCAGCTCGATGACGTCAACGTTCTTGGCCCCCGACGACAAGGCGTCGAAGATGTCCCGGCCGCCGCCGCCCCCGATGACCAGCACTTTCTTGGGGGTGGTGAGCGGGAAGGCCACGCTCTCCGACCCCGTCGACAGCTTGAGCCAATTGGGGTAGGGCTGGCCTCGCTTGTACCCGGGTACCGGGGCATAGACCTTGTCGTAGAAGAGATAGCTGAAGCTGGTCCCACGGGGCGGGGCGTACCCGACGACCCGGTTCAGCGGAGACCACTTGACCGCCGCGGGCGTCACTCCCGGGAACCCGGGCAGGGTCAGATCGGTCAACGATGTCGTGGCCGAGATGGCGGCCACGCCGCAGGCTCCCAGGGCCACGGCCACGGCCACTCGGCGGGTGTAGGCGGCCCGCCACGAGAACAGGACGGCGGCCACACCGGCGAACGCCCCCAGAATGATCATGGCCGTCGGGGCCGAGAACAGCCAGAGCACGGGGACGCTGACCACCGCCCCGATGGCGGCACCACCGAGGTCGGCGGCGTAGACACGGTTGACCGACGATGTGTAGGCGCGGATACCGAGGGTGATGACGATGCCGCCGGCCAGGAAGGGGAAGAAGGCGATGAGACAGATCAGCGCCAGTTGGAAGGCGAACCCGACGGTGACGTTGCCACCGGCCGAATAGTTGATCTGGGCCAGCAGCACGGGGGCGAGTACGAGCAGCACGCCGAAGAGCGCCGACCAGCCGGCCAACGTCTTCTCCACTGTCCATCGGTCGAACCACTGAGGCCGGATGAAGACGATGATGGCGCCGGCGCCGGTGCCGAGGAGGGCCAGCGAGATAGCCAGAAAGGTGAAGTGGTAGTACAGAACGGCCGAGAGCAAGCGGGTCAGCAGGACCTGCTCGGCCAGTCCGCACCCGGCGACGAGTCCTATGCCCACCAGGATGCGGGCGTTCGGCCGTTGTTGCACCCGTGGAGGATAACTGATGGTCTTCTGGCCACGGGAGATCTCCCACGACCGGTGTGACTGAGCGGGCAAGACCCGCCGGTGACGGGCAAAAGGCCAGGTAGAAGGGGTTTATGCATGACGGTGCCGGGACCAGAGCCTCACCCGTTTCCCTTGGCTGTGGCCCAGGGCGTGCTCGATGATCTGGCCGACCGCGTCCGGCGGACCCGTTGGTCCGACTCGGTACCCGGTTCGGGTTGGTCGCAGGGAACGAGCATCGAGTACCTCAAAGAGCTGGCCGACTACTGGGTCGACGGCTTCGACTGGCGGAGCCAGGAGCGTTTGGTCAACCAGGCCCTCCCCGGTTGGGCCGTCGAGATAGACGGTCGCCGGGTCCATTACGCCCGGTGCGAGGGTGTGGGCCCGGCACCCCTGCCCCTCGTCCTGTTGCATGGGTGGCCCGGCTCGTTCGTGGAGATGTCCACCCTGGCGCCCCTGCTGGCCGATCCGGCCCGCTATGGCGGCGATCCCGAGGATGCCTTCGAGGTCATCGTCCCCTCACTGCCCGGCCACGGGCTCTCGGCCCCCGTGTTCCGGCCCGGGTTCGGCGCCGACCAGTGCGCCGATGTCGTCCATGCCTTGATGACCGATGTCCTGGGCCACCCCCGCTTCGGCGCCCAGGGTGGTGACCGGGGTGCGTTCGTGTCCGCCGGTCTCGGCCACCGCCATGGTTCCGCCACTGTCGGCATCCACCTCAACTTCGCCACCGGCATCCCCGGCCCGGGGAGCGAGATGACCGACGAGGAACGCCGGTGGCTCGACGCCCAGTCGGCCTGGTCGGCCGAGGAGGGTGGGTACATCGCCATCCAGAGCACGCGACCCCAGACCCTCGGGTTCGCCCTCAACGACTCGCCCGTCGGCCTGCTGGCCTGGATCGTGGAGAAGTGGCGGGCCTGGAGCGACTGCGGCGGGGACATCGAGTCCGTGTTCACCAAGTCCGAGCTCCTGACGAACGTCACCCTGTACTGGGTCACCCAGACGATCCGGTCCTCCATGCACTACTACTACGAGCACCGCGTCCATCCGCCGGTGGCCGTCCGACCCGAGCGGGTCGACGTCCCCACCGGCGTGGCCATGTTCCCGGCCGAGATCATGCACGTCCCCCGCTCAGCCGTGGCCCGGAAATACGACCTGCGCCGCTGGACCGAGATGGCGGCGGGCGGGCACTTCGCCGCCATGGAGCAACCCGACGCCCTGGCTGCCGACATCCGGGCCTTCTTCCGGCCCCTGCGCTCGGGCTAGTCCCCGAGCAGGGTGGCCAGCTTGGTCACCGTGTTCCAGTTGCGCCCGGTCACGGTGACGTAGGTACTTCTCGGCGAACGTGCCGGCGGCCGGCGCGGCGAGGACGCCGTTCGGGCACCACTGGTAGATCACCCGGTCGCCGAGCCGGATCTGGTCAGGATCCAGCGATCGGGGGTCGTGGGCCTTGACCAGTGTGGGATCCGGTGCCTTGGACAAGAAGAGAGCCATGAACTTGGAGCCGTCGGTGGCCATCTCGCCGAGCGGGTTTTCCTCGATGACGGCAGCGAGCTCGTCCCCGTTGCGAACCAGGCAGCCCACATCCAGTCCGAGCTGTTCGTCGATGGCGTCGGTGATGCGCCGGGCCATCGTCTCCGGTTTCGCGCTCCGGGTGGTGAACACGGCGTTGCCGCTCTGCAACAGGGTGCGGACGTCGGTGAACCCGAGACCGGTCAGCAGCTCCCGGAGGTCGGCCATGGCGATCCGCTTGTTGGCCCCGACGTTGATGCCGCGCAGCAGTGCGACGAATTTGGCCATGACCGTCCTTTCCGTCTCTGGCTCGTTGTCGTACCCAACCAGCCTGCCACCGCAACGTCGGTGCCGGATCAGATCGATCGCTGGTAGGACCGGAACGCCCGGGTGGCCAGGACCCCGGCGACGATCGCGCTGGCCAGCAGAAAGAGCACGTACGACCCCACCGTGCCCCAGTACACGTGCACGGCCAGTGCGCTCCGGCCTGCTTCGACCGCCCAGTTCACCGGGTTGTAGCGGGCGATGCCGGCGATCCAACCGGGGACCAGGTTGGCCTGCATGAAGGCGAACGACAGGAACGACAGGGGGAGGACCAGGGCCGTCGCCGCTGCGATCAACGTCTCCCGGGTACGGGTCACCAGCGACAGTCCGTTGGACAAGGCGGCGAAGGCCACGGCGATGAGCACGGCCCCGAGGACCAGCATGGTCACGCCGGGTACCCCGCTCGGGAACTTCGCCCCCAGCGCCCAACCCAGCAGGACGATGATGATCGACTGCACCACGGTGGTGAGGGCCTGATAGACGAGGGTGGAGGCCATCATCGCCCCCCGATGGACGGGGGAGACGAGCATCCGGCTCATGACTCCCGAGTCCATGTCGTCGATGAAGTTCATGCCGCTCCACCCCGCTGAGAACAACGCGGTCATCACCACCACACCGGGGGTGAGGAAGGTGATGTACGAGTCGCCACCGAAGCCGGGGATCCTCACCACCTCTTTGAACAGGGCGCCGAACAGCAGAAGCCAGATGATCGGCTGCACCAGGCTGATGAAGATGAACGCCGGCTCCATCTGGGTGAGGTAGCGGCGGGTCAGGGCCCACGTCTGTCGCACGAAGGGACGCATCACGCCGCCACCTCTTGAGCACTGTGAAAGGAACGGCCGGCGAAGTGCAGGTAGACGTCATCGAGGGATGGTCGGGACACGGCCACCGACTCCACCTGCACCCCGGCACCGTCCAGGGCGGCCAGCATCGACGGCAACAGCCGTGCGCCGTCGGGCACGCGGGCTCGCAGCGCCGTGCCATCCAGGGCCACCGAGCCCACGTCGGTCAGCTGGAGCAGCGCCCGCTCGCCGATCCCCGCTCCTCGCCTGTCGCCCATCTCCACCACCACCGAGTCGCCCCGCAGTGCGGCCTTGAGCTCGTCGGGTGCTCCCTGGGCCACGATCTGGCCCCAGTCGATGATGGCCAGTCGGGAGGCGAACTGGTCCGCCTCCTCCAGGTAGTGGGTGGTCAACAGGATGGTCAGCTGCTGGCGGGCGGCCAGCTCGGTCAGGGCCCGCCAGGTGTCGGCCCTCGCTTCGGGGTCGAGCCCGGTGGTGGGCTCGTCCAGGAACAGCACCTCGGGCTGGTGGACGAGGGCGATGGCGATGTCGAGCCGCCGGCGCATCCCACCCGAGTAGGTCTTGGCCGTCCGGTCGGCGGCGTCGGTCAACCCGAAGGTGTCCAAGAGCTGTTCCGAGCGCCCGGTCAGCTCCTTGGGGGCCATGCCCTGCAGGTCACCCTGGAGCCTGAGGTTCTGGCGACCGGTGAGGGCGGCGATCGACCCCGATTCCTGGGCCACGGCGCCGATGATCCGTCGCACCCGCTCGGGGTGCTTGGCCACGTCGACGCCCCCGACCATCGCCGCGCCGCTGTCCGGGGCGCTGAGGGTGGTGAGGATCTTGACCGTCGTGGACTTTCCCGCCCCGTTGGGGCCGAGCAGGCCGAAGACGGTCCCGGGCTCCACCTCGAAGCTGAGCCCGGCCAGGGCGCTCACCTCGCCCTTGTACGTCTTGACCAGTTCGATGGCCTCGATGGCCGGTGCTGCCTTCACAGTTTCCTCCCTTTCCCCGTCGTGCGTCTCTGCGGCCCGACCAGTGCTTTGCGCCGGCTTCAGCCCGGACTTCCGAACTATGTTCAACTATCGAACATTGTTTAACATCGATCAACCTTCGGGTCAAGTACTCTGTTCGTAGTGGCCCCCAACCAGCCAGCCAGACCCGAGCGGCCCGCCCCGACCCAGCCGGGGGAGCCGTCCGCCTCGACCGCGCCGGTGCCGCCTCAGCCGCCCTGGCGGTCGACCCCTCGCCCCGGCCGCCCTCCCCGGCCCGAGCTCAGCCGCGAGGCGGTCATCGACGCCGCGCTGGTCGTGCTGGCCGACGTGGGCCCCGACGGGTTGACCATGCGCCGGGTGGCCACCGAGCTGGGAACGGCGGCCGCCTCCCTCTACGGCTACGTGGCCAACAAGGAGGAGCTCATCGAGCTGGTCGTCGACCGCGTGTTCGCCGAGATTCCCATTCCCGACGTCGACACTGGCGACTGGCAGGCCGAGTCCAAGCGCTACATGCTCGAGTGCCGCGATGCGTTCGCCCGCCATCGGGGCACCGCCGGGCTCACCTTGGGCCGTATACCGCTCGGGCCCAACTCGTTGGTACTGATCGAGGCCAGCGTGGGGATCCTGCGCAAGGCGGGGCTCCCTGATCGCATTTGCGGGTTCGCCGGCGATCTCTTCGGTCTGTACATGGGTGCCGCCGTCCACGAGAGCGAGATGTGGCGAGACCGGGACGAGCAGGGCGAGGAGCAGCTGGCCATGATGCAGGAGTGGTTCCGGTCCCTGCCCCCTGACCAGTTCCCCAACATGCTGGCCCTGGCCGGCGCCATGGTGGAGGGTACGACCGATGAGCGCTTCGAATGGGGACTCGACGTGTTGATCCGGGGCCTGGCCAGCTACGTGACCGATGCCTGACGACGGGAACCGGCGAGGAGGATGATGTCGGGCTCACCGGCCGAACCGGATGCGATCGAACAGCTGCGGACCATCTGCCTGCAGCTGCCCGAGGCGGAGGAGCGGCCCTTCGGCGGCCACACCGCGCCCTCGTTTCGGGTCCGGGACAAGCTCTTCGTCATGGTCGGCGAGGACAGGGAGTACCTGACGTGCAAGGCCCCGCCCGGCGTCCAGCAGATGCTCGTCGCCTCCGACCCCGTTCGGTTCTTCGTGCCCCGGTACGTCGGATCCAAGGGATGGGTCGGCATCCGCCTGGACGGCGATCCCGACTGGACCGAGCTCGCCGAGATCGTCGAGGACAGCTACCGGATGATCGCGCCCAAGCGGTTGGTCGCCCAGCTCGACCAAGGCCAGGACTAGGGGGGCGGCTACTTGGTGGTGACGATGGCGCCGTCGGCGTTCATCACCCACCACAGGCCACCCAGGTTGTTCAGGCCCTGACCGGTGGCCTGGCCCGGGTGGAGGTCCGGGAGCCAGCGATACAGGGGCCAGTTGTTGTAGGTGATCTGCATCGTTCCGTCGGCCCGGGGGATGGAGCCCAACAACCCCGCCTTGATCCCGGGCCCGGCCAGCGGCCGGGGCACCCCCTTGGGCAAGATGAGCGGGGGCCACTGGACCGCGCACATGTCGATGCACGTCGACCGCAACTGACGGTCGGGCACGAACAGGTAGAGGGTCAGTCCCTGCCCGGTGACCAGGACCGGGCCGAGCCCACTGACATCGGCCACCTTGACCTCATAGGTGGGTCCGTTCTCGAGCTTGGGGCCCGAGGTCGGCCCGAAGCTGTAGTGGACCGCCGTCCCCGAACTGTCGCAGGCGGCCAGGGTCACGGTGAGGGCGACCAGGGCTCCGACCAGGAGCCAGCGGTACCTCGAAGCGCTCCATGGCGTCTCGGAGCCGGGGGACGGTCGTGGCCGGTGCATTCAGCTCAGTATGGATCACCGCTCGGATCGGTCGGCAGTCGGCCGAGGGGGACCGGTCGATGAGCCCGGTCAGAAGTGGCGACGGAGGTCGTTGGCGTAGTGGAGACCGAGCTCGTCGCCGTGGTCGGCCAGCCAGGTGGACAGGGCCGTGGTCCCGGTGGCCGGCCCGCCGGTATCGGCCAGTCCGGCCGCCATGGCCCGGTACTCGTCGCTGGTCAACAAGACGTCGTGGAGGAAGATCCCGAGCACCTTGGACAGCAGCGGCAACAGGCGCCCGGGCAGGGGGAGGATGAGCGAGCGGCTCCCGACGGCCGTGCGGATGGAGCTGACCACGTCCAAGAAGGTCGGTCGCTCGGGCCCGACGGCATCGGTCACGCTGTTGGCTCGCTCGCCCGCCTTGTCCAGGCACAGACGAGCCAGGTCGTCGACATGAATGCCTCGGACCCGGTAGCCGCCGGTCCCGCCCACGGCGAAGACGGGGACGTGCCGCAGGAGCCAGGCCACGTTGTTCAACAGCACGTCGTCGCCGCCGAAGAGGATGGCCGGCCGGACGATGGCGTAGGGGATTCCCGTCCGGGCCAGTGCCTGTTCGACCAGAGCCTTTCCCCGGAAGTAGGGGAACGGTGAATCGGCGCTCGGATGGGTGATGCTCACGTGCACGATGCGCTGGATGCCGGCGGCACCGGCCGCGTCGAACAGCTTCGACGAGTTGGCCACGGCTTGATCGTGATCGGTGTGGCCGTGGGCGAAGCGCACCCAGTACGTGTTGTAGAGCGTGGTCGCACCGGTGAGCGAGCTGACCATGCCCGGGTGGTCGCCGAAGTCGAGCGGGTGGGCCTCGATGGGTGAGTCGTTCGGGGCCCGCTGGGGGTGCCCGGTCATGGTCCGGACGTGGCGGCCCGAACCGATCAGGAGCCGGGCGATGGCTCCACCGGAGTAGCTGAACGCGCCGGTGACCACGTCGGTCCCGGTGTCGACACCCTCGTCCCCGGACGGCTGATCGAAGTCATCGGTGGTGGCGTTCATGAACCCTCCTTGGGCCCTGCCGCTGACGGGACGGCAGAAAGGGCCTGGAACAGGGAGGCCAGCTCCTTGGCCCGGTCGAACAGCTCGAGGGCGGGAGCGCGATCGCCATCCAGATGGGTCAGCATCTCCAGGCCGAGGTAGAGGGCGACGACGCCGCGGGCCACGGTGCTCGGCGGGATGACCGAGTCCAGGGCTGATCCGCCGAAGGCCGCTTGGGTGGCTGCTTGGGCGAACTGGGTCCACGGCGCGATCCGGGCGGCCACCTCGGGCCCGAGTCCTGGGGTGGACGAGGCGCCGGCGATCATCTCGACCAGGACGGTCACGTGCCCGGCGTCGAGGTCCTCCCCGAAGATGGCCGCGGCCACGTCGATGAGCTCGGTGGGCGTCGTCACCCGGTCGACCGCCGCGCTGTAGTGCTCGAGGCGGTCGGCGCTGACCGCGTCGAGGGCGGCGAGCAGCAAGTTGACCACCGAGCCGAAATGGTAGAAAACCAGCCCCTGGTTGCAACCGGCTCGTCCGGCGATGGCCCGGGCGCTGGCACCGGCAAAGCCGTCGGCTTTCAACGTCTCGATGGCCGCCTCCACCAGCACCCGACGGGTGTCGGTCGACCCCTCGGCTCCCGGCTGCCGCAGCCTGCTGGATGCGCCCGACTTGGCCATGCCTGCTCCTTAAGCGATTGCTTAAATGATCTGATCAAACTGTGGCTCATCTGAGGATTGCTGTCAATTCCGGGTCGCAGCAGTGGTAGTACGTCATCCGTGCATGATTTCTGGAACCGGGGGGACCGGACGACGCCGTCGCGTTCGGCGCGCCTGGGCGCGGCCGCCGTTGTGGTGGGCATGGTCGCGGTACTGGCCGGCTGTTCGGGAGGCAGCCCGACC
>DATMMO010000103.1:0-7457 GCA_035569695.1 Acidimicrobiales bacterium
GCAGGATCTGCGCACCACGCCGGGAGAACACGCCGAACCGTTCGATGACCCGGACATTGGTCAGGATCAGGCTCGTCATCCGCCACCGAACGAAGCGGACCAACAGCCACGCACAGGGTATGGCCGCGATGATGCCCTCCACCCAATGGGCGGCCACCGAGGTATGGACGAAGGCAATGTCCAACGTCACCGCGGCGGCGACCACCAGCACGGTAACCGTGAGCGGCCCGATCAGGTAGATCCAGTGGGGCCGGATGTCGAGCAGGACCTCCTCCCCCTCGTAGAGCACGCGGCGGGAAATGGCCATGAGATCAGCCTGGTCAGCCCAGTTTGCCCGCGATGGACCCTGCCGAGCGCAGCACCGAGCCATCGGCGCCCGTTGTCGAATAGCGGTGGGTGGGACGGTGCTGCGCCTCCGAAACCAAATCGGCGAGCAGGTTTGCGAACGGGACGGCGGGGCTGACCCAGAGGTAGCGGGCCAGCGACCCCGGAATGGTGTTGATCTCGTTCACCACATATTGCTCACCATCGGAGAGGAAGTCGATGCGGGCCACCCCGCGCAGTCCGGTGAGTTCGGCCACCCGACCGGCGGCGGCCCGGAGGGCGGAGGCGAGCTCGTCGGGTAGGGCCGCCGGCAGCTCACGTGGGGCGCCGGCCATGCCCTCACCGGCCACGTACTTGTCGCGATAGTCGAGGATCTCCGACGAGTCTGACACCCGGATGGGGCGCTCGATGGCCGAGAGCTGCAACTCGGGCCAGCTCCGGACGGCCAGCTGGAGATCCCACAGGTCCGGCCGGTACGGCTCCACCACCGCGCCGTTCTGGAAGTGCTGGTTGGCCGAGAGCCGGGCCTGTGCCGTCGAGTAGTCCTCCACCACTTCGATACCGATGGACGATCCCCCGAACCGAGGCTTGAGAATGTACGGGCCGTCGAAGGGAGCGGGGTCTCCAGCGGTGAGGAGCGCCCGGTTCAGCGAGGGCAGCCCGGCCGAGGCCACCATGGCCCCGAAGGCCAACTTGTCCATACCCAGCGCCGCGCCGGCCACGGTCGGGCCGGTGTAGGCGATGCCGGCCAAGTCGAGGGCGGCCTGCAGTGAGCCGTCCTCGCCCGGACCGCCGTGGCAACACACGACCGTCGCGTCCAAGGACAGCAGTCGGGATCGTCCCAACCGACCCCCCGGCTCCATGAACCCTCCACCGGTGGCCGCCACGAATTGGAGCGGCGACGCCCCCCGCGGCACCCCGTCGACGAACGCCTCGGCCTCGAGCGAGGGATCGACCTCGAACCACTCCCCCGTCTTCGACCAGTACAGGGCGTGCACCGTGCTGGCCCCGGACTTCTGGAGCTCACGGGCGGCCTGGAGCCCGGTGAGGACACTCACGTCGTGCTCTGGCGATGGACCTCCGAGAATGACGGCGACATCGGGCACGTGTGGTTGTCTCCTCCGTTCAGGCGGCTTGACCGGCCGTTTCGAGCCGGTAGGTCAGTGAGTCCCTCTCGCATCGCGATCGCGGCCTCACGGCGCTCAAGGGTAGTGGTCCGGGAGGTCGTTCTCGTACAGCACGACGTCGCCTGCACTGAGGTTGGCGCGCACCCAGGCGACAGCCTTGTCCCGGTTGGCCACCACGTGGACGGCGGCGCCCTCGGGGACGGTCGATCCAGCGATCAGGGCACGCCGGTTGGTCCGTCCCACCACCACCAGGTCGGTGGCCGCCAGGGCCGCGGCGGCGGCGAACACCCGGTTCTCTTCGGCCTGCCTTCTCCCCAGCTCGACCATGCCCGGCGTCACCACCACCAGTCGTTGAGCCGGGGGATCAGGGGTGTCCAACGTGGGCGCGGTCGACTGGGCCACGAGGGCAGCCAACGCTTCGCTCGCACCGGACGGGTTCGAGTTGTACGTATCGTCGAGGATGACGAAGCCGGCGGGCGAGCGCCCGGCCTCGAGGCGATGACCCACGGCGGGCAGATCGGCGAGCCGGGACGCGATGGCGTCGCTGCCCAGGCCCAGGGCGCGGGCGACGCCGACGGCGCAGGCCAGGTTGCCCGGCTGTACGCCGGCCGGCACGACGAGGTTCTCGGCCAGGGTCATGGGCCCTTCGGCTCCGGGCTTCGGCTCCTCACTTGCATCGGCGGCCGCGTTGCCTTGGTCGGCGTCGCCCTGGTCGACCGGGCGCTCGTCGACCTGGCCCTCGTCGACCTCTCCCTGGTCGACCGGGCCCTGGTCGACCGCACCGGTCGCGGGCGAACCGGTGGGAGCACGCACCGGCACCACGGCGGGGCCCGTGGCTGGACCGCTGTCACCGGCGACCCTCACCGTCATCCTGCCGTCGGCACCGCGGACCACGCTGATCTCGCTGCCGACGTCGCTGGCGATGTCGGAGGCGGAACAGCGAACGACACGCTTGCCCTGGGCCACGAGTCGATCGGCCAGGGCGGCCAGCCGCGGGTCATCCACGTTCAGCACCACTGTCGAGGCCTCCGCCGTGATCTCGGCCTTGGCCTCGACGATGCGGTCCTCGGACCCGAACCGCTCGAGATGCACCGGCCCGATGGCGGTGATCACGGCGATCTCCGGTGGGCACCACCGGCACAGGTCGGCGATCTCGCCCGGCCCGTAGGTCCCCATCTCGGCCACGAACACCTGGGTGCCGTCGGACAGGTGCTCGTTGATGGCTCGGGCCAGACCGGCCCGGTTGTTGAAGCTGGCCGGGCTGGCCACCACCGAGCGCTGGGCTGCGATCAGGTGGGTGAGATGGTTCTTGGTCGACGTCTTGCCGAACGAGCCGGTGATGGCCACCACGGTGGGCGCCACCTGGGAAAGCCGAGCCGAAGCCTGGTCGACGAAGCGGCCGGCCATTCTCGACTCGAACGGACCGGTGAGGGCACAGGCCGCATCGACCAGGATGGGTACGATCAGGGCGCCCAGCACGGCGAGGGGCGAGGCCAGGCCGGTGACGATGCCCACCACGACCACCGCCAGCTGGGCGCCGAGCCACACGGCGGCCAGGGTGCGGAGCCGGCGGGTCCAGGCGAGCGGGGAGGAGCGCCCGCGTACATCCAGCCCGATCGGGCCGATGACGACGGCCACGGCGGTCGCCAGTCCGGCCAGGGTCCACCACAGGGAGGCCACGGCGCCGGCCAGGGCCACTACGGCCAGGGCCGCGTTCAGCGGGGTGATCGTCCACCACCGGGCGGCGAAACGGGTGCTGGATCCGGCCAGGTAGTGCTCGCGCTGGGCCACGCGCAGCCAGCGCAGCCCCGAGGGGGCTAGAGCCACGACGCAGGCTCCGACGACGATCCAGCCGGAGGTGCCGTGGAAACGGGCCAGATCGGTCCCGATCATCCCGTCATCCCCGTCTTCCCGGCATCCCAGTGCTCATGACGCTCGACACCAGCGGTCACGCCGGCAAACCGTCGAGGATGGCGGCACGCAGGTCAGTGGGGATCTCCGTGGGGGTGAGATGCCCGGCCCCCGGACGCACGATCAGCTGTGAGGACGACAGCTGGGTCGTGGCCCGTTGCGCCACCTCGACCGGCACCTCGGTGTCGTCGGCACCCCACAGCAGTGTCACCGGGAGGGTCAGCTCTTGGAGGACGGTTCCGTACTGCTCGGAGAGCAATCGGACGAATACCTGGCGCATCACTCCCTGGGCGGCGCGGTAGTCGGGCGAGCCGTGCTTGTTGCGGAGGCTCTCCATCCGACGATCACTGATCACGCCCAGGTCGTGGAGTCGGCGTCCCAGGCGGAATGCCAGCTTCGGCCTCCGCCGGCGGCCTTCCCGGTCGAGCAGGGGAACGCCGGTGAGGACCAACCGTTCGATCCGACCCGGCAGCAGTCCGGGCAGGTGGAGGGCGACCCTCCCGCCGAAGCTGTGGCCCACCACGGTGACCCGGTCGGCCAGGTCGTCGAACAGGGGGACGAGGTTTACTGCGTACTGGAAACTGCCCCACCCGTCGGGCGGAGGCGGGGTGGCCCCGAACCCAGGGAGGTCGACGGCCATGGCCGCATGGGCACCCTCGAATTCGGGAACGGCAAAGACCGGGTCGAAGTCGAGATGATTGCGCCTCCAGCCGTGGAGGGCCAGCACGCTGGGCGCCCCAGACCCCCAGGTCCGCCCGAAGAGGTGGCCATCGGCGAATGACTTCAGCACCGGCACACCCTACCGATAGCCTCGCCTGACGTGGAGCATATTGACCGCGGTGCCGCCCCGAAAAGCCAGCTCCTCGTCCCGAGCCCGTCCCCTCTCCTGGGCTGGTCCGGCATGGTGAACGGGGCGGCGGGGCGGATGGCACACCGGTCACCGGTCCTGGTCGTGAGCCTCCCGTGAACCTCGACCAGGCCCTGGATGGCCTGACCGAATCCCAGCGCCTGGCCGTCTTCGAGCCCGCCGAGGCGGTGTGCGTGCTGGCCGGGGCCGGCTCGGGCAAGACCCGGGTCCTCACCCTCCGGGTGGCCCGCCGCATCCGGGATGGCGAGGCTGACGCCGATCACACCGTGGTCTGTACGTTTACCCGGAAGGCCGCTGGTGACCTCCGGGCCCGGCTGCGTGCCTTCGGTGTCCCCACGGTGACTCCCGGGATCGCCATGCGAGCAGGCCAATCGGGCACCCGCCGGGCCGGAACGGGGCAATCGAGCGGAAACCGATCGTCGGCGAGGACCGGGGCGATCGACTCCGACCCCGGCTGGGCCGACCTGGATGCGGGACCCATCGCCGGAGCCGGGGTGCGAGCGGGGACGCTCCATCAGCTCGCTCTCACCCTCTTGCGCCGGCGAGCGTCCGATGCCCGAGAGCGGCCCCCTCAGCTGGCCGACAACCGATTCCGCCTGCTGACCACCTTCTTGGGCGACCAAGCCCTCGCCTCGGTGGCCGACACCGAGATCACCTGGGCCAAAGCGCGATGCCTCTCCCCCGACCAGTACGTGGTGAGCGCCATGGCTGCCGGCCGATCACCGGGGGGGTTCGGCAACGGATCGGGAGACTCCAGCGGATCCGATGGACCGGGCGGCCCGGTCGAGACCATCGAGGCCGTAGCCGACCAGTACCGGACCTATGAGGAGACCCTTGGGCGCCGTGGCCTGATCGACCTGGACGACGTCCTCCTCCGGGCCCACGACTTGATCGAAGAGGATGCCGGGTTCGCCGACGCGGTCCGGTGGCGCTACCGACACCTGTCCATCGACGAATTCCAGGACGTGAACCCGGCCCAATACCGGCTGGTACAGACGATTCTCGGCCCCCGAACCGACTTGTTCGTGGTGGGCGATCCCAACCAGGCCATCTACGGCTGGAACGGCGCCGACCCCACCCTCATCCTCCGGTTGCCCGAACTGATCCCGGGCATCGTCGTCCACCATCTCGACGACAACCATCGGTCCTCTCCCCAGGTGGTGGGGGCCGCAGTGGCCGCGCTCGGCTCGGCCGCCACCGGCACGCCCCGATCGACCCGACCCGACGGCCCCGTCCCCGTCATCCGGGCCTTCGTCGACGAGACAGCCGAGGCCCAAGGCGTGGTCGAGTCGCTCCAAACCTGGGCGGCGAGCGGCCGGCCGTGGTCGGACCAGGCCGTGCTGGCTCGGACCAACGACCAGCTCGCGGTGGTGGCCGCCGCGTTACGCCGATCCGGCATCCCTTTTCGCCTTGCTCCGAGGCCCGAGGCCGACACCCCGGTGACGTCGCACACGGCTCCTACGGCGAGGAAGGGCAAGGAGGCCGACGAAGTGGTGGAGTTGGCCACGTTCCACCGAGCCAAGGGACTGGAATGGACGTCGGTCTGCGTGATCGGGCTCGAGGACGGCCTGGTGCCGATCTCCCATGCCGCCACCACGGAAGCCTGGAACGAGGAGCGCCGGCTGTTGTACGTGGCCCTCACCCGCGCCTCGTCCGAGCTCTGCTGCACGTGGGCCCACAGCCGGCGAAGCGCGAGCAGTGGGCGACGTTCGGACCGGGAGCCCTCGATCTGGATCGGGCCGATCACCAGAGCGTGTGCCTCGATGGAGACCCAACCGGCGCGCATGGACGCCAGCAAGCGGATCGCCCAATTGCGAGCGGGTCTCGGCACCTGACCAGGGGTCTTGTGACTCGAGTCACTCGCTCCCGGCCCCGACCGAGGCCTGAGCCGTCGCCCGAGCCGAGGCCCGAGCCGTCGCCCGAGCCGTCAACTGATCGAACTCAGTCGATCGATGTGTCGACCAACACCGGGGCGTGGTCCGACGGTTTCTCCCCTTTGCGGGCGTTCCTGTCGATGAGGGCATAGGTCGCCCGTTCAGCCAGGATCTTGGTGACCAGCACCAAGTCGATGCGCATCCCCTGGCGCTTGTGGAACGACCCGGCCCGATAGTCCCACCAGCTGAAGAGCCCGTCCTGGTCGTAGAACTGACGAAAGACGTCGGTCAACCCCCACGATTGGAGATCGGCCAAGGCGGCGCGTTCGGGCTCGCTCACGTGGGTCTCCCCCACGAACTTCGTCGGGTCCCACACGTCACGGTCCTCAGGGGCGACGTTGACATCACCGCACACGGCGACGGGTGAGCTGGGATCGCAGGTCTCATCGAGGAGCCTGCGCAAGCGGGCGAACCACTCGAGCTTTGCCGGGTAGTGCTCACTGTCGAGGCTTCGCCCGTTGGGGACGTACACGGAATGAACCCGTACTCCCCCACACGTCGCGGCGATCAGTCGTGTCCCCTGTGAATCGGTGGCGTCGTTGAAGCCCACGGCTACGTCTTCGATACCCACTTTGGAAACGATGGCCACACCATTCCATCGGCCGTCACCGTGATGGGCCGTCTCATAACCCAGGGTGGCGAAGGCACCGTGGGGGAAGGCAGCGTCGGCCTGCTTGGTCTCTTGCATGCAGAGGATGTCGGGCTGGGCGTATCCGAGCCACTCCTCGACCCGGCCCAGACGGGCACCCAGCGAATTGACGTTCCAGGTTGCGATGCGCATGTCCAATCGATCCTTTCCGACCGCTCAGGACTGCTCGGCGTCGACCAGCACGAACAGCAGTTCGGCCTCGCAGGCCAGCTCGCCTCCAACGGTGGCTCGCCCCGTACCCTTGCCCGCCCGGGCCGACATGCGTCCCAGGAACACCTCGAGATCGAGCACATCGCCGGGCACCACCTGCCGGCGGAACCGCGCCCGCTCGATGCCGCCGAACAGGGGAAGCTTGCCGGCGAAGCGCTCGTCGGCCAGGACTGCCACCCCTCCGAGCTGGGCCAATGCCTCTACCATGAGCACCCCGGGCAGGGTGGGACGACCGGGAAAGTGACCGGCGAAGAAGGCCTCGTCACCGGTCAGATGCCACGACCCACGAGCGGACTGGCCCGGCTCCACTGCGTCCAACTCCGTGACGAACAGGAATGGGTCTCGGTGGGCAATGAAGTCCTCGGCTCGCACGAGAAGCGACACTACTGCGCGGCCGGCGCTGCCCCGGCGGCGCCTCGGGCAACAGGGTCTGG
>DATMMO010000104.1:0-13631 GCA_035569695.1 Acidimicrobiales bacterium
CCGATCTGGCCCTCGAAGGCGGCGATCGAGGCCGTATTGATGATGATGCCGCGCTCGCCCTCTTCGGGTTCGTTGGTCGACATGGCAAAGGCCTGGAGACGGTTGAGGTTGAAGGTGGCGATGAGGTTGAGCTCGATGACCTGTCGGAACTCGCCCAGCGGGTGCGGCCCCTTCTTGCCCAGCGTGCGGGCGGCGATGCCACCCCCCGCCGTGTTCACGGCGATGTGCAGGCCCCCCAGCGCTTCGACCGCCTCGGCCAGCACTCGCTCGACGGCCTCGTCATCGGTGACATCGACGGCGTGGAACGTGCCATCGAGCCCTGCGGCGACTTCGGCGCCGGCCGACGTGGGGAGATCGACGATGGCCACCGATGCGCCCCGCTGGTGCAAAAGCTCAGCCGATGCCCGGGCCATGCCCGAGGCCCCTCCGACGATGATGGCCAACTTGCCTTCGATCTCCACTCCAGCTCCTTCTCTCGGATGGGCGTCGCCCACCAGTCCATGCACCGAGCCCGGCTCGATGACAAGTCACGGTGCCCCCGACGCGTACCGCCCACGGGCGGTTGCGTCCCGACGATGGTACTCGGCCACGGTGGCGGGCTCAGCTGCAGCTCACCAGGGGTGCAGCGGTGAACGCCGCACCCGAGCAATCACAGGCGCTCGATGATGACGGCCGGGGCCATGCCCCCCGCCGCGCACATGGTGATCAGGCCGAACTGGCCGTCTCGACGCTCCAGCTCGTCCAGGGCCGTGCCGATGAGCAGGCTGCCGGTGGCCCCGATGGGGTGGCCCAGGGCGATGCTTCCACCGTTGACGTTGATCTTGTCGCGATCGACGTCGAGGTCCCGGATGAACTTCTCGGCCACCACGGCGAAGGCCTCGTTCACCTCGAAGATGTCGATGTCACCGATGCCCAGCCCCGCCTTGGCCAGCACCTTCCTGGCTGCGGGGACGGGTGCGTTCAACATGAGCGTCGGGTCGTCACCGATGTTGGCGATGGCCACCACCCGGGCCCGAGGGGTGAGGCCGTGAGCGGAGGCGTAGGCCGGGCTGGTGAGCAGGATGGCGGCAGCACCGTCGACCACACCGGATGAGTTCCCGGCGTGGTGCACGTGGTTGATCTTGAGATCGGGATAGCGGCGCAGCACCATGTCCCGGTAGGTGGTACCGGACTCGTCGAGGGGCATGTCGGCGATGGCTTCGAATGCCGGAGGCAGCGCGGCGAGGGTCTCGGCTGTCGTACCCGGTCGGGGGTACTCCTCCCGGTCGAGGGCCATCGACCCGTCC
Organism: Acidimicrobiales bacterium; assembly: GCA_035569695.1. Classification (GTDB taxonomy): domain Bacteria; phylum Actinomycetota; class Acidimicrobiia; order Acidimicrobiales; family RAAP-2; genus DASXMT01. Next base: position 1,287 of record DATMMO010000104.1, read on the forward strand.
TGATGGAAGACGGGGACCAGGCTCCGGTCGTACCGGCCCTCCTTGATGGCGACTTCGGCCCGCCGCTGTGACTCGGCGGCCAGCTCGTCGAGGGCGGTGCGGTCGATGCCCTCGATGGTGGCAATGGCGTCAGCAGCCACACCCTGATTGGTCTGGGGATGACGCTCACGGAGGCGGGTGTTGCCGTTGTCCATGAACGGTGTCCGGTTCCCCGAGGAGTTGGCCGCGTACGAGGACATCATCTCGGCACCACCGGCGATCACCACGTCTTCGAAACCGGCGATGATCGACCCGGCAGCCAGGTTCACCGCGGTGATCCCCGAGCCGCAGAACCGGTCCAACGTGACCCCGCTGGCCGTCACCGCGAAGCCGGCGTCGAGGGCAGCCATGCGACCCATGTCCCCGCCCTGGGTACCCGATTGGTTGCTCGTCCCCCAGATGACGTCGTCCACATCACCGGTGTCGAGGCCATTGCGCTCGGCGATGGCCGCCAGCACGGTGGCGCCGAGCTGTTGGGGATGGATCTCCGCCAGCGCACCCTTGCCCACCTTGCCGATGCCCCGGGGCGTCCGACAGGCATCGATGATCCAGGCCTCGTTCACGGCAGTACCTCATTTTCGTTCGACGATCGCCGCTCGGCCTGGTCGTCAGGACCCGGCTGGGCTGGGGGTAAGGCTATCCCACATGCCCGAGAGACCGATCAGAGCATAGGGGCCGCCGGGGCCGCAATCAGGACCAGGAATGCCCGGACAACCAGGGAAATGGTGACGGGGGCGACGCGCCGGGGCGGGGCGCCGCGGCACCGGTACGATGCCTGTTCCTCCCGACATCGGCACCGTCGATCCCATCCAAGAGAGAGGCCAGATCGTGGCCAACAGACGCTCCGGTGCCGTGCATGGTGTGCCGGCGAGGCTGGCCCGGCTGCGCTCCAACCAGAACGCCTTCAGCCGTTACGGGCGAGCGGCCGATGGGCCCGTAGTCGCCGCGCAGCTCATCTTCATCCCCGTGGTGTTGGTGCCACTCCTGGTCGATGCCGGGCCGACGGCCTCTGGGGTCATGGACGCGGCCAACACGGTCTTTTGGGCACTGTTCTTGGTCGACTACCTCGTCCGGCTCTACTTGGTGCCGACCCCTCGCCACTACGTCGCCACCCACCTCTTGGACCTGGCCTTCATCGTGCTGTGGATGCTGCCCATCTTCACCGTGCCCCGAAGCGGCCTGTTCATCAGGACCACCATTGCCCTCCGGCTCGTTCCCTTGTTCCTGTCGTTGACGCAGCGGATCGTGGTGCTCGTCTACCGGCGCCTGGGTCGGGGCCCTCTCGTCCCCACAGCACGAGAAGAGGCTTGATCAGGTCGACAGAAGGGCGGCGGTCCCGATCGATCCGGCTCAGCCGGCCCCTACCGGGTGACGGCGGGGTCCTGCTGCAGCTCGATGGTGTTCCCCGACGGGTCGACGATCCAGATCTGCACGGTTGTCCCCTGGGCCCCTTGGCTGTACTCGATGCCCTGGGCCTCCAGCTCGGCCACGGCGGCATCGAGGTCCTCCACGCCGAAGCACACGTGCGGTCCTGTCGGTCGGATGGGCCCGGGACCGGCCGGGGCGTCGACCAGGTGCACCTGGGCATCGCCGATGCTGAACCAGTGACCATCGACGCCGGGGATCTCGGGACGAGACAGGTCGTCCATGGCGAGCAGCCGACGGTAGAAGTCCTCGGCGCCGGCCAGGCCGCCTTCGACGTTCACGCTGTGATGCAGGATCCGGGTCAGCTTCATGAAGGCCTCGGGTCCTCGAGCTGTTCCATCAACTCGAGGCGGATGTTGCCCGGAGCCTCCAGGAAGGCAATGCGTCGACGGCCGAAGGGACCCTCGACCTCGGTCGGACCCCACAGGACCGTGTGACCGGCCAGGTCGGCGTCGAGGTCGTCGCTGAACAGGGCGGGGTGCAAGAAGCACTCCTCGGGTAGGGACAACTCGTCCTCATAGATGGCTCGGGTGAACAGGGTGAGCTGCAGCGGACCGAGATCCACATCGGCGCGCTCACTCCCGTTCCACACCATCCGATCGTGGATCACGCCCCCAACCGACTGGTAGAAGGCGATGGCCTGATCGAGGTCGGCCACCTTCACAGCCAGGTTGGCCAGGCCGCTCACCGCCACGGTCGTCGGCCCCGCTCCCCCATTACCAGGCGCCCCAACCGGTCGGGCTGACCGAGCCGGTGATGGTCCGGGGGTCCACCCGCTCTCCGGTGTTGCCCGCTTCGTACACGGCGAAGCACAGCTGGAGCACCTTCACGGCCTCGTCCGCCGTCATGTCCGGCGTGGTGCCGGTCAGCAAGGAGTCGATGAAATGGGCCGCCGACCGATCGAAGCCGGTCCCCCAGTTGGCGTCGTCAACGGGGATCTCTCGCATCGATCCGTTGCCGTCCTTGCCTTGGAAGAGCAGGACGGGTGCAAGATCGAGCATCTCGCCCGTGCAACGGGTCACCCAGATGAACCCCTCGTCCCCTTGGATCTCGAAGAACTCGTCGGCGCCGTAGTACGAGCTGCGGATGGACATGGACGGCGCGTAGCTCACCTCCATCGAGCCCAGCAATTGCTCGTCCTCGTACTCGAAGATGGCCACGCATGGTTCCAGAAAGAGGTTCCGACGCCGGACAACGGCCTGGACCGAGGTGACGTCCTGTCCGGCCAACCAGAGAGCCATGGCGTACTTGTGCACGTTGTCGTCGAAGAGGTGTCCGCCCGGGCTCCGGCGGTCGAGACGCCAGATGTAGCCCTCGGGCTGCAGTTCGGCCTGGAACGGCGAGTCGGTCGTGCCCACGATGGTCCTGATCCGCACGTTGCTGAGCGGGCCGATGGCTCCCGACATGATCAGCTCCTTGGCCCGGACCAAGGGCGGGTAATGACGGAAGCACTCGCTGATGCGTAGGGTCACGCCGTGCTCGGCCGCGGCCGCCTCCATCTCCCGTGCGTCCTCGATGGTGTTGGCCACCGGCTTCTGGCACGACACGTGCTTGCCCGCGGCCATCGCCGCCATCACGTGGTCGTGGTGCAGATGGGTGGGGGTGAGGATCTCCACCGCATCGATGTCGGGGTCGGACAGCAGTGTGTCCAGGTCGGTGAAGACCTTGGGCGCGTCCCAGGCGTCGGCCAGGTGCCGAGCCTTCTCCTCGATCGGGTCGCAGACGGCCACCACGTCACACCGGTCGTGCTGCAGGTAGCCCCTGACGTTGACCGGAGCGATGTTGCCGGCACCGACTACTGCCAGTCGGATGCGTCCATGGGGGGATGGCATGGCCGCCAAGGTAGCAGGGGGGGCATCGGGGCACCCGACCCGGGTCCGGGCCAGTGGGACCGTGCGGTAAATTCCGCCCATGCAGATCGGCGTGACGTTTCCCCAGACCGAGCTGGGCGGAGACCCGGCGACGGTGCGGACCTACGCCACCACGGTGGAGGAGTACGGCTACCGCCACCTCTTGGCCTACGACCACGTGCTCGGTGCCGATCCGTCCGCCCACCCGGGCTGGTCGGGTCCCTACGACGTCGACACCAGGTTTCACGAGCCATTGGTGTTGTTCGGGTTCCTGGCCGCCATCACCTCGCTGGAACTGGTCACCGGGATCGTGATCCTGCCCCAACGACCCACCGCCCTCGTGGCCAAACAGGCGGCCGAAGTCGACCTGTTGTGTAACGGTCGGCTCCGCCTGGGGGTCGGACTGGGATGGAACGCGGTGGAGTACGAGGCGCTGGGACAGGAGTTCTCCACCCGTGGCCGCCGCCTGGAGGAGCAGGTTCCCCTCCTGCGGCGCCTGTGGACCGAGCGCAGCGTCACCCATCACGGGAAGTTTGAGCACATCACGGGAGCGGGCCTCGCCCCGCTGCCCGTCCAGCGACCGATCCCGGTGTGGTTCGGCGCCGCCTCGCCACCGGCTTTCGAGCGGGCCGGCCGTCTGGCCGATGGCTGGTTGCCCATGTTCGAGCCGGGACCACGGTTCGAGGCGGCGCGGGCCCGGGTCGAGGAGTCGGCCGCCCGAGCCGGGCGCGATCCGGCCACCATCGGGATGGAGGCCCGGGTCACCTGGGTCGACGGGGCGTCCGAGGTGGCCGAGCAGATCGCCCAGTGGCGAGAATTGGGCGCCAGCCACGTGAGCGTGAACACCATGGGCGCCGGGTTCACCTCGGTCGGCCAGCACCTCGATGCTCTCGAACGGGTAGCCCACCTCGTCGCTCGCTGAGTCGGCGGAGGCCGCCGTCCCGGCTCCATCGTCCTACCCGTGACCGACCCTGGCCGGGGCGAGCGCGAGGAGACGCCAGTTTCGCCTGAGTCGGCAGTAGATTCATCGACCAACTGAAGAGAACTGGGTTGGCACCGCCGGGCGCGGGCTGCACGATGCACATGACACACACTGAGGGGTACGCATGTCGCAGGAGGAGGGACGAAACGGCCGAAACGGCCGAGGCCCGACCGCGAGGACGGCCCGCCCCTCGATAGGCCGGGCTCGATCAGGCCCGGGTCGGCTCCGTGCCTGAACCGCTGGGGCGCGATCAGCGCTACATGCCGGGCCTGGACGGCCTCCGGGCGGTGGCCGTCATCGGGGTGGTGGTGTTCCATCTCGGCTTCGGGTTCCTGCCCGGTGGGCTCCTGGGTGTGTCCGTCTTCTTCACCTTGAGCGGCTACCTGATCACCGACCTGCTGTTGAGCGAGTGGCGCTCGTCCGGCGCGCTGCAATTGGGCGACTTCTGGATCCGGCGAGCCCGCCGGCTGCTTCCGGCCCTGTTCGTGATGTTGGCGGTGGTGTCGATCTGGGTCTCCATCGGCGATCCCTCGCAGCTGGGCGCGCTCCGAGGCGACGTGTTCTCGTCGGCCGTGTACGCCAACAACTGGTGGCTGATCTTCCACCACGTGTCGTACTTCGAGCGGTTCGGCCCACCGTCGCCCCTGGGCAACCTGTGGTCCCTGGCTGTGGAGGAGCAGTTCTACCTGTTGTGGCCCTGGCTGCTCCTGGGCGGTCTGGGGTGGGCCCGACGGGGTGGTGGTCACGGTGAGGGCCGGGCCCGCCTCCAGCGCATCGCCCGGCGCCGCGACGTACTGGTCGGAGTGACCCTGGTCGTGGCCGTGGCCTCGGCGGTGGAGATGGCCGTGCTCTATCACCCCGGCTTGGATCCCACCCGCCTCTACGACGGCACCGACACCCGGGCCTTCGGGCTCCTGTTCGGGGCGGCCCTGGCCATGGTCTGGCCCAGTCGGCAGCTGACCGGGGACGTGTCCGACAACGCCCGCCGCCTGCTCGACACGCTGGGAGTCGTGGGCCTGGTCGGGATCGGGCTCCTGATGTGGCGCACCACCCAGTACTCGGCGTTCCTCTACCGCGGGGGGTTGGTGCTCCTGTCTCTGGCCACCGTGCTGGTCATCGTGGCCGCCTCCCATCCGGCCACCTGGGTGGGCAAGGCGCTCGGTTGGGGACCGTTGCGGTGGATAGGGCTGTGGTCGTACGCCATCTACCTGTGGCACTACCCCATCATCGTGCTGACCACGCCCACGTTGACCCACGGCGTGGACAAGACGAGGGTCCTGCTCCAAGTGGTGGCCATCGTGGGCATTGCCGCCCTGTCCTGGCAGTTCATCGAGACGCCCATCCGCCACGGGGCCCTGGGGCGGTGGTGGAAGAAGCTGCGATCGACGCGGGGGCAGGTCCTCGCCGAGTCCGGGCCCAGCCGCACCGCCGTCATCGCCTCGGTGGCCGGGCTGGTCGTCACCGTGGTGGCCCTGGCCGGTCTCTTCCCTGCGGCCCCGGCCAACACCTTGACCACCGCCAGTTCCCCCCCGAGCCAGAACCTGAGCAAGGTGGTGTCGGGCACCCAGCACGTCCACGTCCCCCCCACCACCACGACCACGACGTCGGCCGGTGGGGCGGGGACCACCACCACCACTCCTCCGGCACCGATGAGCAGTTGCACCTCGGTCGTCCACATCGGCGACTCCACCTCGGAGAGCCTGGTCGACAACACCTACATCAGCCCCGCCGAGCAACTGCCGGCCCAGTACGGGCGGGTGGGAGTGGGCACGGTGAACCTCCAGATCTCCGGGGCCCGGTCCACCGGACCCGAAGAGGTCGACGGCCAGCCCAACGGTGACCAGATAGCCCAACAGCTCATCGACCAGGGCTACCACGGTTGTTGGGTACTGGCGCTGGGCACCAATGACGCCGCCGATATCGCCGTCGGCTCCAACACGAACGCGCAGGCCCGCATCCAGCGGATCATGTCGATCATCGGGAACCAGCCGGTTCTGTGGGACAACGTCGTCACGCTGCTCTCCAGCGGCGACTACGCCAACACCAACATGCAGGCCTGGAACGCGGCCCTGGTGGCCGCCTGCCCGGCGTACCCCAATATGCGCATCTACGACTGGGCCTCCGTGGCCCAGCCGGGCTGGTATATCTCGGACGGGATCCACTACTCCTCTGCCGGTTCGGTGCAACGATCGGCCGACTTCGCCAACGCACTGGCGACCGCGTTCCCGGCCACACCGGCACCGACCCACAAAGGCAGTCCGCCACCGAGCTGTGTGATCCAGTAGATCGGCTGGGTCAGGGGTCGGCAAAGGCGCACAACCGGCTTGGGTTACCTACGACCACTGCGATGCGCATGGGCCGCTCATGCCACCACGTCGCAGTGAGTATCCTGACCGCTGATTGATCCTGGGGCCGGCTGGGAATGATGGAGATGCCAGGTTTTCGGATCGACCACGATGGGACTGACTCATGAACATGCGGGAGGGCGAAGCCGCAGGCGCACCCCGCAAAGCCAGCATCAGCCTGGCCCCCGAGCCCCGAAGCGTCGCCCGGGCTCGCTCCTTCGTCTCCACCATGCTCGAAACATGGGACTGTGACGACCCCGAACGCATTGTTGCCCTGCTGACCAGCGAGATCGTGACCAATGCGGTCAAACGGGCGACGGGCACCGTCCGAGTGCAGGCGGCGCTGGTCAGCGACGAGGCCCTTCGAGTCGAAGCCTCCGACGACCATCCCGACGTTCCCCGTCCCCATCGGCCTGAGCCCCAGGCTGAAGGGGGGCGGGGCATTCTCCTCGTCCAGGAACTGGCCCTCCGGTGGGGAGTTGACCGGGAGGAGCGGCACAAGGTGGTGTGGTTCGAGGCCGCGGTCGTTCCCCGCCGGTCGAGATGCCTCTGACGCTCAGGTGGTCGGGGGCCGAACCTGACGCAACCAGGCGATCATGGCCTCCAGCCCCTCATCGGTGGCCGCGTCGTGGTCGGCCATCCACTTGTTGGCGGCGTCGGGCGTGATCATCCGCTCGGAAAGAGCAAAGAGCAGCATGACCAGGGCCTGACGCCGCCGCGGCGGGAGGGTCACGATCAGGTCGGCCAGACGCTCGCTGAATTCCTCCCACCCGTCGGTGCGGATCAGTTGCCAACGCTTGCCGTCGGCCAACTCGGCCAGGATGTCGCGGAACGGGTCGTCGTCTTCGGTGCTCAAAGAGTCTGCCTCGCTGATTGTCGGCTTGGTGTTGAGGGACAACTAGGGCCCGGACTCGTTGAGGGACGACTACGGCCCGGACTCAAGGTCCCCCATTGCATTGCGCACGTCTTCTTCGGCGTTGGCCAGACATTCGTCACACACTGTGCCGCAAGTCGGGCACGAACGCTGTTTCCATCCCGGTCTGTTCTTCAAGGAGAGGATGGTCTCGGCCCGGCTTATCGACACCCGCGTCGACTTGACCTGAATGAGGGCGAGCATCCGGAGAGCCTCCGCTTCCCCGTGATCAGCCACGAGACGATCAACCAGGTCGCTCTCCTCCCCGTCTTCCCCAACGACCTCCCATGTCGCCTTCAACACTTCCATGATCTCCGCCGGCCACGAGCTGTCCCATGGTTCAAGCGGTTCAAATGAGTCTTCGTTCAATGCCCGCCCTCCTGGGTCGCGGCCGCTGCCGTGGCGCACCTCCCGTTGCGCCGGTGTGCTCCGGGCTCGACTGACATCCACATGAGTACAACGGGTCAGGCCCGCTGATCTTGTGGGGGTTTGCTTTCTACCGATCGGTCGGTAGCTCCGGCCCGGGGCATGGGACAGCATCAGCTGTGGCGGCGGTCATGGAATACAGCGGGCCAACGGCGCTCAAACGTAGTAGTAATCGGCTCCGGCGTACTGTCCGTCGTGGCCAGCAGGGCACGTCTCGGCCCTGTTCAGCCACGAACCCGGCTCCCGATTGGCCGTGGCAAAGGCCATGCCACAGACCCGGCACCTGGTCATTCTGGTCACGTGCATCAGTGCCTCGGCGAAAGCCGCCATCACTGCGCCGGTCGTCATGGCTCAGAACCTACTCTCCGTATGGAATTCAGTCTGGTCGCATGTTATCGCCGCCGGCGGCGAGTCGGCGATCCTGGACGAGTGCTCGCCCCGTCCGTCCCGGAGGGCGACGGGCTCCAACCTGCCATGCTGGAGTCGGACCACTTGATCAAGGGAGACCTCATGGCTCCATCTGACGCATCGCACGTGAGCATCCAACTCGACGAGGACCATGCTCCGGAGACCAACGGCCGGATGCCCGTCTGCCGCCGTTGTGGCTTTCGAACGGAAGAGACCAGTAACCGGCACGCGGCGACCGACGGGCACGAGGCCAAGGCGGGTCAATGGCTCGACAACCAGGCACTGGCCAGCCGGGTGGCGAAGGCCAGAGGCGTACTCGGCTCCTGACCAGTCGGGGCATCGAAGGCGACAGTGGGTGCAGCCGAAACGAGCGGCGACGTACCGTTGAGCATGCACCTGTTCGACCCGGAGTTGCTGGCTCACGTCGAGGAACAGCGGACCTACAACGCCACCCTCATGGAGATGACGGCGGCCATGCCCACCATCAGCGAGGACAACGACGAGGGCCTCCGATGGTTGCGGGAGTCGATGGCCCCTGGCGGCCGGTTCGGCATGACCGCGCTCGACTTCCCCGAAACCCGGACCATCGCCGGTCCCGGTGGGACCATCCCCGTGCGCATCCTCCGTCCCGAGAACCCCAGCGGGGTCTACCTCCACTTCCACGGGGGTGGCATGTCGCTCGGATCTGCCGCAGCCATGGACGGTCGCAACTGGCCGCTGGCGCAGGCCTGTCAGGTTGCGGTGGTCAGCGTCGACTACCGCTTGGCGCCCGAGTACCCCTACCCGGCCGGACCGGACGACTGCGAGGTGGCGGCCCTGTGGCTGATCGAGCAGGCCGTCGACGAGTTCGGGACCGACCGGCTACTGGTGGGCGGAGAGTCGGCGGGGGCCTACTTCGCCCTGGTGACCCTGATCCGCTTGCGTGACCGACTGGGGACGGCGCCGCCGTTCCTGGGGGCCGACCTCTGTTACGGCGGCTATGACCTCGGGGGCACCCCGAGCACCGTGCAGCAGATCGGCAAGGTTCCCTATGCCACCGGCGACGGTGCCAACCGCCGGCGATATCTGCCCGGTGTCTCGACCGAAGCGGCTCGGGACCCGGCCATCTCGCCGCTGTGGGCCGACCTCGACTCGTTGCCCCCCTGTCTGCTCACCGTGGGCACGGCCGACTGGCTCCTCGATGATTCATTGTTTCTGGCCGCCCGGTTGGCCGCGGCGGGAAATGACGTGGAGCTGGCCGTCTACCCAGAAGGGCCCCACGGCATCGAGGGCTGCCCGACCACGCTCGGGCGCATCGCCCGCGAGCGCATCTACGGGTTCTTGGGCACGCGGCTGGCGGCGGGATCTCGCCCTCCGTCCTGACGCCGACAACGGGCTGGATCAGCCACGGCTCCTCACTCGCCCCTGGACACCCGGGCCGCATCTGCCGCTCGCTCCCACCGGTGCTCGACGTTGCCGTACTTCCACACGGCCACGGCCACTACCCAGATGATCAGGAAGAGCCCGACCATGATGAACCCGGCCTTGTTGATGTCGAAGTTGGCCATGGTGTCCCAGAACCAACCGTGGAGGTGCAACTCGCTGGTCAACACGCCGATGATCTCGATGGTGCCGATGATGAAAGCGGCAGCGATGGAGAGCCCGGTAATGACCAGGTTGTAATAGACCTTGCGAACCGGTCGGGCGAAGGCCCACCCGTAGGCGAAGTTCATGAAGAGCCCGTCGATGCTGTCGAAGAACATCATGCCCCCGGCGAACAACAGGGGCATGGTCAGCACTGCATACCAGGGAAGCCCCTCGGTGGCCGCGGCGGCGGTCGCCGACAACAGCACGACCTCGGTGGCCGTATCGAAGCCGATGCCGAACACGAGTCCGACGAAGAACATCTGCCAGGTGTGCTTGATCGATCGCATGAACGGACCGAAGAACCGGTACATGAGGCCGCGGGACTGGAGCTGCCGCTCGAGCTCCTGTTCGTCGAACATTCCCCGACGCATGTCCCGGAACACCTTCGCGATCCCGGCCAGGACGATGATGTTCAACAAGGCGATCAGGTAAAGGAACCCGGCGGCCATCGAGGTACCCACCACCCCGCCCACGCTCTCGTACACCGAGTTGGGATTGACGATGGCTCCGAAGACGGCCTTGGCCGCGATGGACAGTCCGACTCCGACGATGACGATGATGGTCGAGTGACCAATGGCGAAGAAGAACCCGGTGCCGAGGGGCCGCTGGCCATCGGCCATCAGCTTGCGAGTCACGTTGTCGATGGCGGAGATGTGGTCGGCGTCGAAGGCGTGACGCATGCCCAGCGTCCATGCGGTGATGCCCAGGCCGATACCGACCCCCAGCCCCTTGTAGTGGAAGTGGCTGGGAAGGACCTCGGTGATGAACAGTCCCCACCCGGCCAGGTTGACAGCGATGATCATTACCGCCATGCCCACGAGCCGCCATCGCTCCGTTACCGTCAGCGACTGCCGGATCATCCGGATCTGACGCAGCCTGGACCCCATGTGCCGTCCTCCTCGGGACTGTCCCCGGCGAGTTGGGCTTGGATCCTGAGCCGCACGCAGTGGCGACACACGAGCCGTCCGTCTCCGAGGACTCCTTCGTCGATGCACGGCAGTCGGCCGGGCTCGTCCCCAGGTTGGGGCCTTACCGTTGCGGGACAGCATCGGGATCTCACCGAATTTCGCTTCCCGTGCACCACTCCGATCGTTCGACCGAAGTGGGCCTACGGTACGGGCGCCCCTGTTGGCTGTCAAACCTCAACAGATGAATAGGTGATTACCTCTGAATGTGCCAAGCTGGGGGCATGCATCTGGTGCCCCCAGGGCGGTCCACCGACCGCATCATCGAGGACGAGCGGGTGTGCGATGCCGTCGGCGGCATCGGCGATCCGGCGTCGGTGGCCGAAGAGGCGGGTCGATTCGCGCTCCTCGGTGACCCCACGCGGCTGACGCTGCTACTGGCGATCTATCACGCGGGGCCGATCAGTGTGTCGGACCTGGCTGTCGCCGGGGGGATACACGACACCACCGTGTCGCAGGCCCTCAGGATCTTGCGGGCGGCCAACATGGTGAAGGCCATGCGGGACGGCCGGGTGGTGCGCTACCAGTTGGCCGACGATCGCATCGGCGAACTGCTCGAGCGGCTGTCACCTCGATCGGATCGTCGTCACTCGGCTGCCCACTGACGAATAGGGCGCCGCTCAGCGTTTCGCCCCGGGCTTGACCCGGTGGACCACGGCCTGGATGACCTGGCTGTTGTCCATGACGCACTGGTGACTGGCCAACACCCCTGCAGGGTCCTTGAGCCCGGCCACAGGGGGGTCGGCGGGATTGATGAAGTTCGGGGACTTCTTGGATGACAGGGGCTTGCCGCTCTTGCCCACCAGCACCTGGGAGGTCAACCCGGCCACGGGGTCGTCGGCGATGCGGTACACGTTGTCACCCGCCGTACCCACCGGCACGTACATCGCCGTCTTGCCCTCCTTGGCCAGCAGGGCGGCGCTGTTGGCCGCGGCGTGGTTCCAGGCCGACTGGAACTGGTCGAGCAGGGCGGTGGAGACCGGGAACTTGAGCGCATGCAACAAGGTGGCCACTTCGGGCTCGTTCTTGATGCCGTTGATGGGGCTGTCCAAGGAGAAGATGCCGGTGACCTCGGGGTCGTGGCTCCGGGTGAAGATAGTGCGAAAGTACTCTTCGGCCACGTAGCCGCCCTCGCTGTGACCGGCGACCACGATGCGCGCCGACGGCCACAGCTTGTGGGCCTGCTCCACCTCTTTGGCCAGGGGTTGGGCCGCCACTTGTGGGAGCGTTGTGGACGAGACATTGGAGGCATAGCTGCGCACGGTGACCTTTGGCTGCGTCGCCGTTCCCGCCACGGTGACGCCGTTGTAGCTGTACGGCAGGATCAGGGCGCCCGCTTGGGTCAGTGCGGTGGTCATGTTGGGAG
>DATMMO010000105.1:0-5048 GCA_035569695.1 Acidimicrobiales bacterium
AACCCAGATCGGACAACATCGAAGCGAACTCGCAACCGATCGCTCCCCCGCCGATGACGGCCACCGTCCCGGGAAGCTCCTTCAGGTCCAGGACCTCGTCCGAGGTCATCACCAGGGTGCCGTCCACCTCGAAGTTGGGGATGGTCCGAGGCACCGAACCGGCGGCCAGGATGATGTCGGTCCCCTGTATCTCGGTGGTGGAGCCGTCATTGCCGTCGATGCGGACCCGGTGATCAGCCAGGAGCGTCCCCGTCCCGGCGAAGACGGTGATGCCGCGGCCCTTCATCAGGCCGGACAGGCCCTTGAACAGCTGGTTGACCACCTTTTGCTTACGGCCCTGGCTCACGGCGAAGTCGACGACGGGAGGGGCGTCGGAGCCGGCACCGCTGGTCACTCCGAACTCGGCCGATCCGGCCACCGTCCGGAACACCGATGCCGTCTCCAAGAACTGCTTGGCCGGAATGCAGCCCCGGTGCAGGCAGGTGCCACCGACCTTGTCGAACTCGACGACGGCGACGGAAAGATCGGTCAACGCACCGTAGAGGGCGGCGGCATAGCCCCCCGGCCCCCCGCCGATCACCACGATGTCAAAGGACGCGCCAGCGTCCTCCCCGGTTGCCGTTCCGCTCTCCCCCGATGCCGTCTGTTGCCCTCTCGCCTCGGGTGCCGTCGGAACCACCTCCGTAGTCTCTAGTGAACGGGACCAGACTAACGGTCCGACGCCTGGGCGCCGCCGCCACAAGAAGCGTGCCCGAACGAGCCGGCGGCGAACCAATCCGAGAAGCTTTCCCACCTCTGCGTCAAAGATCCGGTGGGACCGGGAGCCGGCGGCGGCCGGCGAAGCCCTCCTCGGCGAAGTGCCACCAGCCGAGGTCGTCCTCGTCCCGCTTCCAGCACAAGAGATAGACGACGCCCTTGTCGGTGACGGCGGGAAAGTCCACCAGGCCTGTCGCCGGGTCACGCAGCACGATGCCCTTCTCGGCCAGTTCGGCAACAGCCGACTCGACATCGATCATGGCGTCCTCGTCCCCGATCACGCCGCCATCGGGCTCGGGCACGCCGCCATCCGCTTCGGACCGGAGTCCCCGGCCTGTATGTCCGGCACCGATCCCGCTCGACGAGACAGCATGCCCGTTGCTGGCCGCAGCCCTGCTCTGGGAAGCAGCTCGGGCGATGACGTCGATGAGCATTCTGAGACGCGGCAGCTCGGCTCGGGCTTCAGCCTCGGTCCAGTACCGCATCCATGAATCGTATGCCTCCAGCGATCAGGCTCCCCAGAGCGGGCCCCCCGGCCGGCCCAACCCCGGCGTGCTGCCCCGGCGCCCCCGGCCAGCCCAACGCCGGCTCGCTGCCTCGCTGCCTGCGCCGGGCCCGCCCGCTGGCTACTTCGGCGGCATCCGGATGCCGCCGTCGAGGCGGATCACCTCGGCGTTGAGGTAGCTGTTCTTGGCGATATGGGCGATCAGCTCGCCGTACTGGACCGGTTGGCCCAGGCGCTTGGGAAACAGCACCGACTGGCCGAGGATGTCACGCTGCTCGTCGGGCAGCATGGCCAGGAGCGGGGTGTCAAACAGGCCGGGGGCGATGGCCAGGACCCGGATACCCACGACCGACAGGTCGCGGGCCGCGGGCAAGGTCATCCCCACCACCGCTCCCTTGCTGGCCGAGTAGGCGAGCTGTCCGATCTGGCCGTCGAAGGCGGCTACCGACGCCGTGTTGACAATGACCCCGCGCTCGCCTTCGGCTTGGGGCTCGGTTTGGGCGATGGCCGAGGCCGCCCTGGTCATCACGTTGAAGGTGCCGATGACGTTGAGGTTCTGGATGAACTGGAACGCCCCCAGGTCGTGGGGGGAACCGTCCCGGTTGATGACCCGGCCGACCCAGCCGGTCCCGGCGCAGTTCACCGCGATGCGAAGGTTGCCCCCTTCGGCCGCCTGGTCCACGGCCCGCTGGCAGTCCTCGGGATCGGTGACGTCGCCAGCCACGTAGTTGGCGTTGGCCCCGACGTCCTTCGCCACCTCGGCCGCCCCCTCCTCGTTGCGGTCGAAGATCGTCACCCGCACGCCCTCGGAGGCGAGCTTCCTGACCGAGGCCTCACCGAGGCCCGACGCACCGCCGGTAATGATTGCTGAGCTTCCTTTTATCTCCATGGGACCAGGCTATGGGGAGCGGGAGGACACCGCCAAGGAGGCCCCGGATGGGACCTACGTCCTGCTCTACTGCCGGTCGGCGGCTTCGGTGGCCAACCGGTCGACCAGATCGTTCATCTTGTCGCCCGAATGGCCTTTGACCCAGGAGAACGTGACGGAGCGGCCGTCGTCCAGGGCCAGGGCCAGCAGCGATTCCCACAAGTCGCGATTGGCCACCGGCTTGCCTTGGGAGTTGCGCCAGCCCCGGCGCCGCCAGCCGACCCACCACTTCTGGCGGAAGCAGTTCACCACGTAGGTGGAGTCGCTCACCACGTGCACGGGGCCGGGCAGCGACCGGAGCGCCTCGATCACGGCGAGGACCTCCATGCGCTGGTTGGTGGTGTGCGGCTCGCTGCCGCTGCCACAAGGGCCGCCGTCGACGGCCCACGCCCAACCCCCCGGGCCAGGATTCCCACGGCACGCGCCGTCGGTGTAGACCTCGGTAACCGATCCGTCACCGAGCTCGGGATCGGGCTCGGTGGCCGGGGTGGGTTCGTCGTACAACAGCGATCCCTGGGAGGGATCGGCGGCCGTGGTGCGTCGGGTCATGAGATAAGCATGCCCGTTCCACTGGCTGGGCGCGCCGAGGTCGGGACGTCGGAACGGGAATCGGCGGCAACCGTCGATCAGGCCGGCCCGGTTACCCACACGTCACTTGCGAAGATTTCAATTGTCCCCTCCGGAGTGGGATCATGGGAACGTGCTCTTCGACGGCGTCAGCCACCAACTACCCGATAACGATGCCGGCGAGACCGCCGAGTGGTTGGAGGCGTTCGATGACGTCGTCGAGACCTATGGGCGGAACCGGGCCCGCTACCTCCTGATGCGGCTGCTGGAACGAGCCCGCGAACAGGCCGTGGAATTCCCGGTGACCGTTTCCACCCCCTACGTCAACACGATCCCCACCGACCAGGAGCCGGAGTTCCCCGGCGACGAGCACCTCGAGCGCCGGATCCGAGCCTTCATCCGATGGAACGCCGCCGTCATGGTCACCCGGGCCAACGCCCGGTCCGATGCCATCGGCGGCCACCTCTCGACCTACGCCAGTTCGGCCGCCCTCTACGAGGTGGGGTTCAACCACTTCTTCCGGGGCAAGGACGGGGACAATCACGGAGACCAGGTGTTCTTCCAGGGCCACGCCTCACCGGGCATTTACGCCCGGGCCTTCGTCGAGGGACGGTTGACCGAGCGCCAGCTCGAGAACTTCCGGTTCGAGGTCAACGCAGAGGACGACACCGATGTCGGCCCGGAGACCAACGGTCGGGTAGCCAGCCACGGGCTGTCTTCCTACCCCCATCCCCGGCTGATGCCCGACTTCTGGGAGTTCCCCACCGTCTCGATGGGCCTCGGTCCCCTGAACGCCATCGGCCAGGCCCACGTCAACCGCTACCTCCACGCCCGCGACATCGTCGACACATCGGACAGCCGGGTGTGGTGCTTCGTCGGGGACGGCGAGTTCGACGAGCCCGAGTCCATCGGCGCCCTGGGGGTGGCCGGCCGAGAGCACTTGGACAACCTGACCTTCGTGGTCAACTGCAACCTCCAGCGCCTCGACGGCCCGGTTCGGGGCAACGGCAAGGTGATCCAAGAGTTCGAGGCCATGTTCCGGGGTGCCGGTTGGAACGTCATCAAGGTGGTGTGGGGACGCACCTGGGACGAGCTGCTGGCCAAGGATGTCGACGGTGTCCTGCTCAACAAGATGAACTCCACCGTGGACGGCGAGTTTCAGAAATACGCGGTGGAGTCCGGGGCCTACATCCGGGAGCATTTCTTCGGCCCCGACCCCCGGCTGCAAGCCCTCGTCGCCCACCTGTCCGACGAGGAGCTGCAGGCCCTTCCCCGCGGGGGCCACGACTACCGCAAGCTCTACGCCGCCTACAAGGCAGCCACCGAGCACGTCGGCGCGCCCACCGCCATCCTGGCCAAGACGGTCAAGGGCTGGACCCTCGGGCCCGAGATCGAAGCCCGCAACGCCACCCACCAGATCAAGAAGATGACCAAGGCGCAGCTCCGAGCGCTCCGCGACCGGTTGTTCCTCAACGAGGAGATCCCCGACGAGTCCCTGGAGGCCGACCTCCCCCCCTACTACCGTCCCGATCCGGGTTCGGCCGTGGCCCAGTACATGGCGGGCCGACGACGTGCGCTCGGTGGGCCCCTCCCCCAGCGGGTGGTCCGGCCCAAGGTGCTCGATGCGCCACACGAATCGACCTTCCGTGATCTGCTCGGCGGCTCGGGCACCCAGGCAGCCTCCACCACGATGGCCTTTTCCCGCCTGCTGCGGAACCTCATCCGGGACCCCTCGGTGGGATCGCGGATCGTCCCCATCGTCCCCGACGAGGCCCGCACCTTCGGCCTGGAGTCCATCATCAGCGAGGTTCGGATCTACGCACCCGAGGGCCAGCGCTACACGCCCGTCGATGCCGGACTGGCCCTCAACTACGCCGAGAGCGAGTCGGGCCAGGTCCTCGAAGAGGGGATCACCGAGGCCGGGGCCACCGCGGCGTTCACCGCTGCGGCGACCTCGTACTCCACCTGGGGCGAGCCGCTCATCCCTTGTTATCTCTTCTATTCGATGTTCGGTTTCCAGCGGGTGGGCGACCTGCTGTGGGCGCTGGGTGACATGCGCGGTCGCGGCTTCCTGCTGGGCTGTACGGCCGGCCGCACCACGCTGAACGGCGAGGGGCTCCAGCACCAGGACGGTCACTCGCTCCTGCTGGCCTCGGTCGTCCCCAGCGTGGCCGCCTACGACCCCGCCTTCGCCTACGAAGTGGCCACCATCATGGAGGACGGGATCAAGCGGATCACCGGTCCGGAACCCGAGGACCGGTACTGGTACCTGACCCTGTACAACGAGAACTA
>DATMMO010000106.1:0-2593 GCA_035569695.1 Acidimicrobiales bacterium
CGTCCCCTTGTTGGACGAGGCCTACATCGAGCGGGCCGTCTACCGTCCCGACAACCGGGTGGAGGTGAGCGAGACCACCCGGTTGTTCACCGGGGCGACCCGACGGGCCATCGAGCTGCGGGACCGACAGTGCACCCACCCTTACTGCGATCGACCCGCATCGGACTGCCAGGCCGACCACATCATCCCCTACGCCGACGACGGGCCCACCAACCAGGAGAACGGCAGGCTGCTATGCGGATTCCACAATCGGCTCCGGAACGGGCGGCCACCGCCACCACTGCCGTCTGAGTAGGTCTCCGCCGCCAGCTCGGCGCCTTTGGTCAACCAACCCGCGATGACTTCGGCCATCCGTCAGATCCGATGTTCAGGCCGGGCCTTTGGCGCGTCAGCTCTTCACGCCACGGGAGAGACTGCTGATGATGTGGCGCGGCGAAAGCCGATCGAACATCAGTGACGTTCGGTGAAGCGCAGCTCAATCCACCAGTGGGTTCATCCAGCCCGGTGACGCCGAAGTCATTCCTCGGGCCACACTGGAGCCGACATAGTTCCGTTGGGCCTCGATGGTGCCGGCACCGATACAGAGCCCACGGATGTCCCGATAGACCCGCTCCACCGGGTACTCCCGGCTGTAGCCGTAGCCACCATGCAGCTGGATGGCCTCGTCGCACACGAACTTGGCCGCCAGGTTGGCGGCAGTCTTGGCCATAGCTGTCTCCAAGGCCGGAGGGGTTCCGCCCGGACCGGCCAATCGCACAGCCCGGCCTAGGAGGAGACGTGCTCCCTCCAAGGCGATGGCCATATCGGCCAACTTCCACTGGAGGCCCTGCAGCAATGCGATGGGCTTGCCGTTGATCACGCGATCGTTCATGTAGCGGGTGGCGTGCTCCAGAGCGCCCTGGGCGGCACCGACGCACATCGCGGCGTTGCCGCATCGCTCGTGGTTGAGATGCGAGAGCAACACCTTGAAGGCGTCGGTGGAAGACGGGTCCCCGGCCAGAAGGATGTCGTCCTCTGTCACGGCCACCCCGTCAAAGGCGATCTCGGCCTCGGTGGCGGCGTGGATGCCCATCGATCGGTGCTTGCCGGCCAGGGAGACGCCCTCCCGGTCCATGGGGACGATGACGGCGCCAATGCCCTTGGCCCCGTCTCCACCAGGCCAGCGGCACCACACCAATACCCCACTGGCGGCGTGGCCCAGGGTGGAGAAGTTCTTGTAACCGTTGAGGCGCCACCGACCAGGGCCGTCCCCGGTCAGCGCCGTGCGCATGACCTGTACGGCCGAGCCGGCGTCGGGCTCGGTGATGCCGATACTCACGATCGCCTCTCCATCGGCCACAGCCGGCAGCCATCGATCCTGCAGGGCCGGTCCGCCCAAATGTTCGATCCCTCGCGCCGGACCGTTGAAGGCAAGTTGGCAGCAGATGGCGGTGGAGACATCATGGCGAGCCACCTCTTCCAACACGATCGAGGCCTCGACATCCCCGTAGCCGAGACCGCCCCATTGCTCGCCGATCGTCACCCGGAACAGGTCGGCGGCGGCCAGAGCCTTGATGGCTTCGATGGGCACCTCGCCCGTCTCGTCCCCGTGAGCAGCCCGCGGTCCGACCTCTCGGGCCGCGACCTCGCGAGCGAGCATGCGCAATGCCGTCTGGTCCTCGTCCTCAGCCATCGGATCGGCTCCGTGGGCACCAGCCATGCGTCACCACTTTCGACGGATCGCCATCGCGGCGAAAACGACTGTTTGGCTCATAGTATCGTCAGCGTTGGCCTGGATTGGCTGGGTCACCTGGATCGGAGGGGTTGATGTTGTTAGACGGACGCGTTGCGGTGGTCACCGGGGCGGGGCGGGGAATCGGCCGCGAGTTCGCCTTGGCCCTGGCCCAGGCCGGCGCCTCGGTCGTGGTCAACGACATCGGGGTGGGGCTCCGGGGTGACGAGACCGGGGAGGACCCGGCCACAGACGTGTGCGCCGAGATCGAGGCGCTGGGCGGACGAGCCGTCCCCGCCCATGACTCGGTCTCCGACTACGACGCCGCCGGTCGGATCATCCAGACTGCGGTCGACACCTTCGGACAGATCGACATCCTGGTCAACAATGCCGGGATCGTGCGCGACCGCAGCCTGGCCAAGATGGGACCGGACGACTTCGACGCCGTCATCGCCACCCACCTGAAGGGCACGTTCAACTGCACCCAGCACGCCGTCGGCCCGATGAAGGAAGCGGGCTATGGCCGCATCATCAACATCACTTCGTCGGCCGGCCTCCGAGGCAACTTCGGCCAGACCAACTACGCCGCAGCCAAAGCAGGCATCATGGGCATGACCTTCGTATGGGCCCTGGAGCTCGGCCGCTCGGGCATCACCGCCAACGCCATGGCCCCGGCCGGCGCCACCCGGATGACGGCCAATCTCTATCAGGAGGGCGAAGAGCCGCCGGCCACCCTGGACCCCTCCCTCAACACACCCATCGTCGTCTACCTGGCCTCCGAGCGGGCGGCCGCCGTGAACGGCCAGCTGTTCGGGCGCTCCGACTGGGCCTTCACCCTCTTCCAGCACCCCAAGCAGATCGCCTGGATGAGCCGGGAGGGTG
>DATMMO010000107.1:0-22921 GCA_035569695.1 Acidimicrobiales bacterium
GGTGAGGTCGATGGGGTACGCATCCTGCAGCCGGGCACGGTGACCGACATGGCCCGGTCTCGGACCACCGGGACCGACCTGGTCCTCGGGGGCGAGTCCAAATTCGGCTTGGGCATGATGTGCGACTCGCCCTTCACCCCCCTCCTCGGTCCGGGCGGGTTCGGGCACTTCGGCGCGGGCGGATCGGTGGGCTTCGCCCACCCCGAGTCGGGGATCACCTTCGGCTACGTGATGAACCAGATGCGCCTGAGTGTGGCCGGGGACGACCGCACCACGGTCCTGATCGACGCCGTCCGTCAGTCCATCGGATAATGGTGGGTACGTGGAACGGCGCATCGGCTGTGGGCAACAACCGGGACGGCACTCCCTGGTAGGCACGCGCCCAGCCGCGGTCGGTCAGAAGCCGACGGCATGATGCGCAATCGAGGCACTGACGCCCGCGTCCCCGGGGACCAGGAGGACGAGCCCACGCCTGCGCCCGTTGAGCCCGCGCCCTCCCCCGTCGACATCGGGCGGGTCCTCCGAACAAAGCGAGAGGAGCTCGGTCTCGACCTCCTCACCGTCCACGACCGGCTGGGACGACCCATCACCCAGCTGGAGGCGCTCGAGGCCGGCGACCTGAGCCGCCTCCACAACCAGGCGTTCGCCCTTTCCACCCTCCGTCGCTATGCCCGCTTCTTGGCCCTGGACGGGGACGCCCTGGCCCTGCAGTTCATGGAGAGCCTGTCCTCGGTGGTGGGGGCGCCCACCGGCGTGGTGGCGATGGCGGGCTCGGAGCAAGACCACCTCCGGGCCTTCACCCAGACCGGCCCCGTCCCCCGGGTGGGGGGAAACAGCCGAAGCTACAACGGATGGTTCGGGCAAGCGGGGCCGCCCACTGGGACCCTGTCGGTCATCCCCCGCGAGCAGATCAAAGAGACGAGGAAGATCCAGCGCAAGGTCAGGCGCACCCGCCAGGCGCCGTTGTTGCTCCGCCTGGTCACCTGGCTGGTCCTGGTGGCCCTGCTGGTGGTCCTGGCCGGCGTGGGCATCCGCCACTGGAAGCCGCAGCTCCTCGTCCAGTGGCACATCGCCCCGGCCAATGGAGCGCTGTACCAGCCCCCGGTGTCGAGCGCCACGACCAAGCCAACGCAACCGGTGGCGACGGCGACGGTGAAGCAGGCGAGCACGGACAACCTCACCGCGGCCACCTACACGGTCAGCGCCGCCCACTTCAAGGTGATCCTCACCACCACCGCCCCCTGCTACGTCGAGGTCACCAGCCCGGCGTCGGTCAATCCCATCGTGTCGGACGTGCAGCCGCCCAACGTGACCAAGTCCTATCCAGCTGACGGTTCCCTGACCGTGAACATCGGAGCCGGTGGGGTGTCGATCAGCGTGTCGGTGAACGGCAAGAGCATCTTCACCACCGTTCCCGAACACGCCCCGTTCAGCTACACCTTCAATTCGGTGCCGGCATAGCCGGTCAGGCCATTCGGTGCCGGCCCAGCCGGTCAGGCAATTCGGTGCCGGCATAGCCGGTCAGGCGATGGTGCTGGGCAGGTCGGAGTCGGAGATGGCCTCGATCCACGGGTAGCGCAGCGGGTCGATGAGGACGAAGGGGGCGTCGACCACCACGGTGGCCTCGGGGTGGTGGGGGGCGCTCTCCCGGATGGCGACAGTCCGTGCGGCCACATCGCCTTCCAGGAAGACCAGGTCGAGCTGGTCCTCGTCGCCGCCGGCGAACGAGAGGCTCATCACCCCGTGGACCCCGTCGAGCCCCGCCACCGCGCTCGACCAGTCCCGGTGGTACCAGGAGGCGACCGGGTCGGTGCTCCGGCGGCGCACCATCAGGATCCCGTTGTGCCCGACGAAGGGCACGTCGATGGCAGGAAGGGCGAGGTCGGGCGATGACGTCGCCGAGATGAGCTCGAGGGCACCGCCGTCGCGGACCACCTTCTTCTCGGCCGGGAAGCTCATCCGATCGGTGGCGTAGAGCACCTCTCGGAGCTCGGCCATGCCCGCCACCACCTCGAGCGGCGGTTGGCACAACGTGTAGATGGTGACAAAGGTGCCCCGTCCCCCGGCCAGGGGCGAGGACGGATGGGTGACCCGCAGGGCATGGAGGTCGGGAGGGGCTGCGTAGCGACGGCCGAGCATCACACCGGCCAGGGAGACGTTGGGGGGCACGTGCTCCAGGTCGTACCAGCGATTGAATGCCTCGATGCTGTCGGCATCGCAGTCGAGCACGGCGCAGATCACTCCGGTTGCTTGCATGTCCCCCCTGTCCGGTCAGGCCACGGTCTCACCATCGGTTTCATCGTCGATCGTTCAGGCCGCGGCCCGGCGGTAAGGGCCGACCACGGCCTCGGCCAGCCAGGCCAGCTCCTCCTGGCAGGCCACCAGAGTCCGGCCGCGACAGCCCAGGCTCAGCCAGGTGACCCCGAGATCCTCGTAGGCGGCCAGCCGCTCCCGGAACCGCTCACCGTCGGGGTCCCCCTCGGGATCGGGACGGTCGAAGGAGGAAAAGGCGATGTCGAACTTCCCCTCCAGGCCCGCTTCGATCCTCAGGTCGAAGACCTCGTCGATGCCCGCCTTCAGGTCCGCCAACGTGGTCAGGGCGGGGCTCCCGGTAATGGCCGCCATGACCTCGGGCTGGGGGAAGGGGAGCCAGCCATCGGCCAGGAGGGCGGCCCGACGCTTGGCCGCGGCGCTGTTGCCTCCCACCCAGATGGGGGGGCGGGGCCGCTGGACTGGTACGGGGACCATGGAATGACCGTGGGCCGGGTAGAAGGTGCCGTCGCGATCTACCGACGTCCCACTCCACGCCGCCGTCATGGCCTCGATGGCCTCGTCGAAGCGCTTCCCCCGCGTGGAGAAGTCGGCCCCTAACACGTCGAACTCGGCCCGCAGGTACCCGGCGCCCATGCCCACGATGACCCTCCCGCCCGACAGGACGTCCAGACTGGCGATGGAGCGGGCGGCCATATAGGGGTTCCGATAGCCGGCGACCAACAGGTTGGTCCGCAACCCGATGGTCGAGGTGACGGCGGACATGGAGCTGAGGGCGACGAAGGGGTCGAAGGCGTGATGGCCTCCGTTGGCCAACCACGAGTCCTCGGGGAAGGGGTGATCGGTCACGTTCACGGCGTCGAGGCCGGCCGCCTCGGCGGCCACGGCGAATTGGTTCAGCTGCCCGGTCCCCACCCAGGTCTCAAAGTGCTTGATGGCGCCGCTCGGGACGCCGACGTCGAACTTCATCACCACGAACTCCCCCACCGCTCCACGCCGACACTCGCCGTCGGCCTCAGTCCCGACTGACTATCGCGCCGACGGCTCGTCGACGGCCAGACGGGAAATCTGACCGTCGGGCCAGAGGCAGGTCCGAGCGGGGTGGGCCTACGATGCCGGCATGCCGCTCGATCCTGCTGTCGTCGACCCCTCCCATACGGCCATCGTCATGAACGAGATCCAGCGGGGGACGGTGGGCGACCGGTCGTCGCTACCGGCGCTGGTGGAGGCGGCCGCCCCCATGGTCACCGAGGTGGCCCGGCTGGTGCAGGCCGGCCGAGCAGCTGGGGTCGAGATCGTGCACTGCGTGGCCGCCGCCCGGGTGGACCTGAAGGGCTCCATGGGCAACACCGTGTTCGCGGCCAAGGCCAAGAAGGCAGCCCAGACCTCGCCCCGGGACCCAGTCGAGCTGGCCGAGTTCGCCGAGGTGGTGCCCGAGATCGGCGTGGAGCCCGGGGACCTGGTGATGAGCCGGCTCCACTCTATGGCCCCGATGACCGACACCGGCTTGGACATCGTGCTGCGGAACATGGGGGTCACCACCGTCATCGCCGCCGGCGTCTCGCTCAACCTCGGAGTCATGGGTCTGGTCATCGAGGCGGCCAGCCGGTCGTACAACGTGGTGATCCCGAGGGATGCCACCGTCGGCGTGCCCCCCGAGTACGGCGAGATGATCCTCCAGAACTCGCTGTCACTCCTGGCCCGGATCAGCAGCGTCCAAGAGCTCATCGACATCTGGTCCTGACGGCGGGCGAGCCCCGCTCGCTCCGGTGCCGGTAACCGCTCGATCCAAGGAGATTCCATGCCCAAGCCCACGTCACCCATGAAGATCTACGTCGCCCTGCCCGGCAACAGCCACATGCCCGGGACCCCGGAGTGGGCGTGCCAGCTCCAAGCGCCCGACTACCAGCGCATGGCCCGGGCCGTGGACCAACTGGGGTACGACGCCATCACCACCTCCGAGCACTTCGCCATGCCCATTGAGGAGGTGCCCCGCCTCGGGCCCTACTGGATGCAGGGCCTCACCGTGATGTCCTTTCTGGCCGGCGCCACCTCGCGGGTCCGCGTCGACGCCACCGTGCTCGTCCTCCCCTACCACCACCCGCTCTCGTTGGCCAAGGCCGTCACCACCATGGACGCGCTGTCGGGTGGGCGGGTCAACCTGTCGGTCGGCGTGGGCCATGCCGTGGCCGAATTCGCAGCGTTGGGCGTGAGCTTCGAGGACCGCGGCGCCATCGCCGACGAGATGCTGGCGGCCATGATCGAGCTGTGGACGGCGGACGAGCCGGTCTACCACGGCCGGTTCTTCGACATCGAGGGGTTGGCCTTCGAGCCCAAGCCGGTGCAGTCGCCCCGGCCCCCCATCTACATCGGCGGAAACTCCAAGCCCGCCCTGCGCCGGGCCGCCCGCCACGATGGCTGGCAGCCCAACCCGACCGATTTCTCGCTGGCCGACATGCCGCCCCTGCTCGAGTACCTCTATGCCCAACCCGAGTACGCCGGCAAAGAGGCGACCTTTGACATCTGCTGGCTCGGCTCGCCCTCGCTGTGGTCGGGGGGCGCGTTCGGGGAGGCGTCGGGACCGGTGCTGGCCGCCTACCGCGATCGGGTCATCGACTGGTGCGCCGAGCTCAGGACCCACGACGTGACCCGGACCTCGTTACCCCTTCCCATCACCAACTCGGTCGAGGAGTACATCGACCACCTGCAGTGGTTCGACCAGGAGGTGGCGCCCCGACTGGGCGGCTAGCGGCCGCCAGTCGGTGCCGAGCCGGCGGCACCGCGGCTGCAACTGGGAGGACTTCTCACCCCTGCAGGAGTGAAAGCTCCAAACGGCCGTTTGGTTGGCGCCGGGGGTGACGAAATATAGACTGCCTCCATCGACAACCACTTCACACGCGGCAACGACAGCGCATCGGCACCGAGCCGGGGGGTCGACGGTGTGGCCGTCCTCGGGTTCGCCCGCAGCCCGTTCGGGAAGTTCGGTGGCTCGCTCCGGGAGGCCACACTGCCCGACCTGGCATCGGCCGTCGTCACAGCCGGGCTCTCCCGCTCGGGGGTGGCCCCCGACCAGGTCGACCAGCTCGTCTTCGGGGTCAATTTCCCCGGATCCGACCGGTCGATTGCCCGCCAGATCCTGCTCCGGTCGGACATCCCCGTCGACCGGAATGCCTACACGGTGGACCGCGCCTGCTGTAGCTCGCTGACTGCGCTGGCCGCCGCGTCCCGATCCATCCGCCTGGGCGAGGCTTCGGTGGCGGTGGCGGGCGGAGCCGAGAACCTGAGCCGGGTCCCCTACTTCCTCGAGGGCGTGCGCTGGGGCCATCGCCTGGGCAACCTGGAGATGAGCGACCAGCTGGTCATCTCGTGTCCCCACACCCACGAGCCGCGAGCTCGGCAGGCCTCGAGAGAGGCGCTCGAGCACGGCATCGGTCGAGCCCAACAGGACGACTGGGCCGTCCGCAGCCAGGAGCGCTACGCCAAGGCGCTGGCCGCTGGATGGCCGGCAGAGGAGATCGTGCCCGTACCCGGCACCGACAGCCGCGGGGCGACGATCACCGTGGAGGCCGACGAGGTGCCCCGACCGGGCACGACCGCGGCCGCACTGGCCGCACTGTCCACCATCTACGAGAGCGAGACGGTGACCCCGGGCAACGCCCCCGACCTGTCCAGCGGATCAGCGGCCCTGGTCCTGGCCGATCCTCGATCGGCAGCTGAGCGTGGCCGTCCTGTGCTGGCCACCCTCCGAGGATTCGCCGCAGTGTCGGGGGAGCCCCAGCGCATCGCATCCATCCCGGCCACCGCCGTCGCCGCCGCCCTCGATCGGGCCGAGCTCACGCTCGATCAGGTCGACCTGATCGAGATCAACGAGGCCTTTGCCGCCGTCCCCTTGGTGACGACGCTCATCCTGGCCGACGGAGACGAGCAACGGGCTGAGGTTCTCCGGAAGCGGACCAACGTCAACGGCGGGTCGGTGGCCATCGGCCATCCCACCGGGGCCACCGCGGCGCGCATGGTCATGACCGCCATCTGCGAGCTCCGGCGTCGTGGCGGGGGCACCGCGGCCGTGGCCCTGTGCGGTGGCATCGGTGAGGGCGAGGCCGTCATCGTCGAAGTCGATGGGCAAGGATCCGGCGCCGCGTAGGCGGCACCGGCTGGAGGCAGAACAATGACGCTCAACTCCAAGGCCTTCGACCAGTGGCGCGAGAAGAACGCCGAGCGCCTGTTGCCCGGGGACAGCGGGGCCACCACCCATTCCGGCCTGCCCGTCCAGCCCGTGTACACCCCGCTCGACCTGGGCCAGCCCAGCGAGGAGGAGCTTTCCCGCTACGACAGCAGGCTGGGGCTCCCGGGACAGCCTCCCTTCACCCGGGGCATCCGGCCCGGCATGTACCGGGAAGGCAACTGGGTCATGGGCATGTACTCGGGCCAGGGGTCGCCCACCGAGACCAACCAGCGCATCCGCTCCCTGCTGGCCGCGGGCCAGACCGGGTTCTCGCTGGCCCTCGATCTCCCCACCCAGCTGGGCCTGGACTCCGACCATCCTCTGGCCCACGGCGAGGTGGGCCGGGTGGGGGTGCCCATCGACAGCCTGGCCGACATGGTCGAGCTGTTGAACGGCGTGTCCCTGGACAAGGTCTCCCAGATCCGCACCACGGCCAACTCCATCGGCCCGTTGGCCGTGGCCCTGTTCGTAGCCGGAGCCGAGGTCCACGGGTACTCGCCCACCGAGTTCAAGGTGATGCTGCAGAATGACGTGCTGAAGGAGTACGTGGCCCGCCACACCCACATCTTCCCCTACCGGGCCGGGCGCGACTTCTCGGTCGACGTCATCGAGTACTGCGCCACCTCCCTGCCCCACTGGGAGCCCATCGAGTTCTGCGGCTACCACATCCGCGACTCGGGCTCGACAGCCGTGCAGGAGGTGGCCATCGCCATCAGCAACGGGATCGAGTACATCCAGTGCGCGCTCGACCGCGGGCTCAGCATCGAGTCGTTCGCCCACTCCGTCTATATGTTCTTGTCCTCGGGGCTGGACATCTTCGAAGAGGTGGCCAAGTTCCGGGCCGCTCGACGCATCTGGTCCGACATCATGGTCACCCGGTTCGGCGCCACCGACGACGCCAGCCGGGCCCTCAACATCTTCTGCTACACGCTGGGCGGCTACCAGACGGCCAACGAACCGCTGAACAACCTGATCCGGATCTCCTACCAGGCCCTGGCCGCGGTGCTGGGCGGCGTCCAGACCCTGGCCTCGTCCTCCTACGACGAGGCCCTGGGCATCCCCAGCCAGGAAGCGGCCCACCTGGGGCTCCGGACCCAACAGATCCTGGCGCTGGAGACCGGCGTAACCCGGTCAGCCGACCCGCTGGGCGGCTCCTACCTGGTCGAGGCGCTGACCGACCAGCTCGAGGGGGAGATCCGGGCTTACATGGCCCGCATCGAAGGAGCCGGCGGGGCCATTGGGGCCCTCGAGTCCGGGTTCTTGGAGGCCGAGATCGACGAGCAGGCCTTCCGGCTCCAGAACCGCATCGACCGCGGCGACCAACCGGTGGTCAGCGTCAACCAGCACGTCACCACCGCCCCGCCCACCTCGTTGACCCGCGAGCCGGCCCGGCGCGACCTGGCCGCCATCGAGGAAGCCCAGGTGGCATCGCTGGCCCGCCTGCGGACCGACCGGAGTGCGGGCGACGTGACCGACGCCCTGGAACAGGTGCGCGGCGCGGCGCGGTCGAAGACCAACACCATCCCGCCCATCCTCGCGGCCATCCGGGCCGACGCCACCGTGGGCGAGATCTGCCAGGCCCTGGCCGACGTCTGGGGACGCTTCGATGCCCACCATCCCTGAACTGGTCGAGCGCTCGGCCCGCGCCTATGGGCCCCGCATCGCCGTGGTCGACGGCGACCGCCGGCTGACCTTCGCCGAGGTGGGCGATCGGTCCGGTCGACTGGCCAACGTGCTGGCCGGACTGACCTCCGAGCCCGGGGCCCGGGTGGCCATCCTGATGCGCAACCGGTTGGAGTACGTGGAGGCCGACTTCGCCATCGCCCGGGCCGGGATGGTCAAGGTCCCCATCAACCCCCGCCTGAGCGACGACGAGCGCCGGTACCTGCTGGCCGATTCGGGGGCCAGCGTGCTCATCACCGAGGCGGCCGAGCGGTCGCGGGCGGCCGACCTGGTGGCCGACCTGGACCGGCCTCCCACCATCGTGGACCTCGACGCCGAGGCCGACGCGCCCGGCATCCTGGGGGGCTACCCGGCGCTGCTGGGCTCGGCGCTGGCGACGCCGCCTCGGTTGGACTCGGACCCCGAGCGGCTCAGCCAGCTGCTGTACACCTCGGGGACCACCGGGCGGCCCAAGGGAGCCATGCTGGCCGACCGCTGCCGGGTCACGGCCACGCTCATGAGTATCTCCGAGGAGTTCTGCGCAAGTCCGGGGGACGGCATGATCCACGCCGGTCCCCTGTCGCACGGCAGCGGGTCCAAGGTGCTCACCTTTTTCACCCGGGGGGCTCGGAGCATCCTGATGGCCAAGTTCGACCCGGCCGCCTTCTTCCGCTGCGTGACCGAGCAGGGCGGCACCTCGTCGTTCCTCGTCCCCACCATGATCCAGATGCTGGTGGAGCAGTGCACGGGCACGACGACGCCGGCGGGCCTGTCCAACATCACCTACGGCGGGGCCAGCATCAGCCGCACCACCTTGGACGCCGCGCTCGAGACCTTCGGTCCCATCCTCACCCAGGTGTTCGGCACCTCCGAGGTCCCCCACCCCATCACCGCGCTCCGCCACCGCGACGAGATCGACCCCCACCTGTCCGACCACCCGGCCGTACCCACCGGGCGCCTGGTGTCGGCGGCCTCGATGCGCCTGGTCGACGAGCAGGGCCCCGGGGTGAACGGGAACCACGGCGAGCTGTGGGTCGCCGGAGCACAGGTGATGCTCGGGTACTGGAACAATCCGGCGGCCAGCACCGAGGCCCTGGTCGAGGGCTGGTACCGGACGGGGGATGTGGCCACGGTGGACGACACCGGGCTCATCACCATCGTCGATCGCATCAAGGACATGATCATCTCCGGCGGCCTCAACGTGTACCCGGCCGAGGTCGAGCGGGTGCTGGTCGAGCACGAGGGGGTCCGGGACGTCTGCGTGGTCGGGGTGCCCGACGACCGCTGGGGCGAGGTGGTGGGCGTTGCCGTGGTGACCAAGGCCGGATCGGGCCTCGACGCCGCCGCTCTGGGGGACTGGTGCGGCGAACGGCTGGCCGGCTACAAGAAGCCCCGTATCGTCGCTGTGGTCGACGATCTGCCCAAGGGGTCCACGGCCAAGATCTCCAAGCGGGCCGTGCGCCAGCTGCTCGTGGACCGGGCGGCAAACGGGTCGGGCACCGGACCGGCCTGAACCGTCAGCCCGAAGTGCGGGCTGGCACGCCGGTGTCCATCCGGTAAGAGTGACTCACCGTGGAAACCACTATCGAAACAGACGTCGAGCCGGAGACGACCCCGTACGGGACCCGGCTCCATGAGCTGGCCCTGGAGCGGCCCGACCAGGTGGCGCTGATCTTCGCGGCCGAGGACCGGAGTGAGCGCACCTTCACCTGGGCCGAGCTCGACGACCGGACGACGCAGGTGGCCCGGGCCCTGGCCCGGCGCGGGCTGGGCGTGGGGGACCTGTTGGCCATGCAGTTGAAGAACTCGCCCGAGCTGGTGTTCGCCAGCTTCGCCGCCTGGAAGCTGGGGGCCGTCCCCGTCCCGGTGCGCTGGGACCTGCCCGAATGGGAACTCGGTCGGCTCCGGGCCGTTATCGATGCGGCGGTGATCGTCGACGCCAGCTCCGCCGGCCTGTTCGAGGAGAGCCTGGCCGAGTCGACCGAGGTGCTACCCGAGGTCACTCCGCCCCACCATTCCGGCATCTGCAGCTCGGGCTCGACGGGATCGCCGAAGGTGATCCTGCGCAAGTCTCCCGCGGTCATGATCGAGGGAGCGCCGGGCTCGCTCGGGATCCAGGAGTCGTGGGGGCCGCTGTCACCCGACCAGCTCATCCTCACCCCGGGTCCGATCTACCACAACAACGGCTTTCTGATGATGTCCAACCTGCTGTCGGGCCACCGGGTGGTGCTCATGGAGCGCTTCCGGGCCGACCACATGGTCGACCTGATCGAAGCGCACCGGGTCACCGGGTTCACCGGGGCCACGCCCATGTTCCAGCGGGTGGCCCAGCTTCCCGACGTGGCCGCACGGGACTTCTCCAGCATCGAGTGGACCATGCAGGGCGCCGCCGTCCTGCCCCAGTGGCTGGCCCGTTTCTGGTTCGACCTCATCGGGCCCGAGCACTTCTACATGACCTACGGGTCGAGCGAGGGTGCCGGCGTGGTGGCCTGCCGGGGAGACGGGTGGCTCGACCATCCCGGCACCCTGGGTCAACCGTGGACCGAAACGGAGATCAAGATCCTCGACCCCGAGGGCCGCGAGCTCCCCGCCGGTGAGATCGGCGAGATCTTCATGCGCCAAGCCGACGGGGTCACCCACGGGTACCTGGGCGACGTGCCTCCTGCCCCGGTGACCGAGGACAACTTCACCACCATCGGCGACCTCGGCTGGCTCGACGAGGACGGCTGGCTGTTCATGGCCGACCGCCGGGTGGACATGATCGTCTCGGGCGGGGCCAACGTGTTCCCGGCCGAGGTGGAAGCGGCCCTCAGCGAGCATCCGAGCCTCGACGACGTGGTGGTGATCGGGCTGCCCGACGAGGAGTGGGGCACCCGGGTCCACGCCATCGCCCAAGCGGCACCGTCGGCCCCGACGGTCACCGAGCAGGAGGTGATCGCCTTCGCCAAGGCGCGCCTCAGCCCCTACAAGGTGCCCAAATCGGTGGAATTCGTCGACCGGATCCCCCGATCCGAGGCCACCAAGGTCAACCGGTCGGCGCTGGTGGCCGAGCGGGTGCCCGCCGCCGACTGAACCCCGACCGGGAACGCAGCCTGTTTCGGTGACGCGTATCCAACCACCGCGAGCCCGAGGGCTCGAGGTCGATGATGACGTCTCGTCAGCTCGGGGTACAAGGAAACGGGACACGTAGACTCGCCGGATGCACAGTGCGGTTGCCGTCACTGCCGGCAAGCACCGCCATGCGCCAGGGCGACGAGTCGAGACCGCGGCCCACGCCAACTCCGCCCGCACATCGCGGTTGGGCGTGTGGCCCACCTGCCTGGTGGTCATCGGCCTTTTGTTCCTGGCTATGTGCGCATGGAGCACCTTTCAGTGGCACCGCGGTGGAAACGCCTGGGATATCTCCGACTTCAACCAGTCCACGTGGTTGATCCTTCATGGCGACCTCAATCCGTACTCGTCGGTGAGTGGCGGCGGCACCTTCCTCCAGGAGCACTTCGCGCTGTTCCTGTACCCGCTGACGCTCGTCTACGCCCTCTACCCGAACGGGCTCACCCTGTTGCTCCTGCAGGACCTGGCCCTGGCCCTGGCCAGTCTGGTGGCGATCCGCTGGGTACTCGAGATGTTCGAGCGTCAGCTCGACCAGGATTCGCCCATCCTCACCAGACGCCTGGCCACCTGGTGTGTGCTCGGCTTCCTGGTGGTCCTGGTCTTCGACCCATGGCTGTGGCAGGGGATCTCGTTCGACTTCCACATGGAGGGGTTCGCTGCGCTTTTCCTCGTACTGGCCGCCCGGGCTTTCTGGCGCCAGCAACCCACGTCCGCACTGATCTGGAGCGCACTCGCCCTGACCACCTCCGACTACGCCGGACTCCTCGTCCTCGCACTCGGACTCTGTGTGGTCCTGGCCGGCACCGGAGTTCGGCGCTGGGGTCTGGTGGCCATGGCCGCCGGCGCCGGCTGGCTCCTCCTGGTTGGAGCACTCGGCTACGACCGGGGTGACAACCTCCAGGCCTACGCCTACATCACGGCCGGGGCCGGTGGCACCGGCACCGTCACCACTCCTCGGCTCGCCTTGGCCATGGTTTCCCATCCGAGCCGATGGCTGACCATGCTGGGCACCAAGCCGCTGGACCTGTATCGCAACTTCGTGCCCACTGGGGTCCTGGGCATGGTCTCCCCCTGGAGTTTCGCCGTGGTGTTGGCCGTGATCATCCCTGCCGCGTTACTGCCCCCACCCATCTTCTTGGAATCAGGATTCCAGACCATTCCCGCGGAGATCGTCGGGCTGTGCGGCTCTGCTTTCCTCCTCTTGTGGATCGCTCGGGCCGTGGCCCGTCGATGGAACGCAGGCGCCGCTCGCATCACCGTGGCCATCCTCGCTTTGGCGGTGTTCGCCCAGTGCTTTGCAGTGGCAGCCGTCATGCTGCCGCGAATCCCCGGCTACTGGATCCAGGTGTCCGCCCCCCAGGGGGTGGCCATCAACAAGGCCGCCGGCCTCATCCCCGAAGGAGCCCAGGTCGTCGCATCGATGCCCGTGTTGGGCCACTTCTCGGGTCGCCGATGGGCCGATGCGCTGGTCGGCCCGGGCCAGTCGTTCCCCATCGAGTCCCGTACCGTCTATTTCGTCATCGCCCCCACCGCCGGGCGCATCTCGATGACCCCGGCTCAATCCGAGGAGGCCATCACCAACGCCGAACGCCTCGGCGCCGTCCCGGTGCTGACCGAACACGGCGTCCACGTCCTGCGCTGGCATCCGGGTCCGGGACACCGGCCGATCGTCATCGTTCCCCTGGCCTCGGGCTGAACCAGCCTGCACGCCGTCGCCTTGGGCCCAGAGCCAAAGGGACCGTATACTGACAAACGAGTATCGCCGCCCCGCACACCGGCGGGCGGCTGAACGTATTGGGGGTCACCGATGGGGAAGCTCGACGGGAAAGTGGCATTCATCTCCGGGGCGGCCCGGGGGCAGGGTCGCTCCCATGCCGTGAAGCTGGCCGAGGAGGGCGCCGACATCATCGCCTTCGACATCTGCGAGGACATCCCGTCGATCGCCACCCTCTACCCGCTGGCCACCCCCGAGGACCTCCAAGAGACCGTCCGCCTGGTCGAGGAGGCCGGGGGCAAGATCGTGGCCCGCAAGGCCGACGTCCGCGACTTCGCCGGCGTGAGTGCCGTCCTCAACGAGGGCATTGAGATGTTCGGCCACGTCGATATCGTGCTGGCCAACGCCGGCATCATCAACCTGATGCAATCGTGGGACTACCCCGAGCAGACCTGGCGGGACATCATCGACGTCAACCTGACCGGCGTGTGGAACACGGTACGGGCCGCCATCCCCCCCATGATCGAGCGCAACCAGGGTGGGTCGATCGTCATCACCAGCTCGACGGCCGGCCTCCGGGGCTTCTCCCACACCTCCCCCTACTCGGCGGCCAAGCACGGGGTGGTCGGGCTCATGCAGTCGCTGACCAACGAGCTGGCCCCCCACTGGATCCGGGTGAACACCATCCACCCGACCAGCGCCGACACTCCGATGCTGCAGAACCCCAACACCTACAAGCTGTTCATGCCCGAGAAGGAGAACCCCGGCCGCGACGACCTGGCCGAGAACATGTTCGGCCACAGCCCGCTGCCCATCTCGTGGGTCGAGGCCAAGGACATCTCGGCCGCCATCCTCTTCCTCGTCTCCGACGAGGCCCGGTACATCACTGGAGTGTCGTTACCCGTCGACGCCGGCGCCTTCGTCAAGTAGGGCGACTGCCCCGGACCGCGTGAGCTGGGCGCCAGCGGGGCTCAGCCCCTGACCAGCGGGATCACCTCGGCGCCGAAGGCGGCGATCTGGTCGACCAGTTCATCGGCGCTCCGACACCGGAAGCGAACCGACAGATGGGTGACCCCGGGCAAGACCCACTCCCCGATGGCCGCGGCCAGTTCCTCGGGGTCGCCGGCCACCGCGTTGTCGCCGACGTCCCAGGTGGGGGTGCCCACGTAGAGCGGCTGGGCCACGCCGCCGATGTCGAAGCGGCCCGTCCGGCCGGCCTGCTCCCGGGCTGCGGTGAGGGTGTCGATGGCCCAGGCCATGCCTTGAGCCGGTGGCCCCTGGGGCAGCCAGCCGTCGCCCCGGGTGGCGGCGCGGCGGAGGGCGGGGGCCGAGGAGCCGCCGACCCAGATGGGCAGGTGGGCTTGAGCGGGACGGGGGGACTGGCCCACGTCGTGCACGGCGAAGTGTGGGGTGTCGATGTCGGGCCACTCGTCGTCAAAGGCGGCCCGGAGCACATCGATGGACTCGTCGGTCAGCGCGCCCCGCTGCTCGAAGGGAACGCCCAGGACGTCGAACTCGCCGTGCGCGTGCCCGGCGCCCACCCCCAGGATGGCCCGGCCGCCCGACAGGTGGTCGAGGGTCATGAAGGACTTGGCCGTGACCAGCGGGTGCCGGTAGGCGACGATGAACACGTGGGACAACAGGCGGACCCGGGTGGTCAGGGCGGCCAGCCAACCCAGGGTGGCGACGGTGTCGTACCACGCCGTCTGCATCCGCTCCACCTGATCCCGCGGCACGGCGACGTGGTCGCACACTCCCACGTAGGAGAACCCGGCGGTGTCACAGGCCTGGGCGATCAGGGCCAGCTCCTGGGCCCCGGCGTCGTCCTCCCAGGGATCACACTGCAACCGGGACCGGGCCTGGATGGGCAGCTGCATGCCGAAGTCAACGTTCGAAGCCGGAGTGGTGGTCATGAGCGTCGACGCTACACAGTGGCGGTTGGCCAAACCTGACAGTAGCGTTCAGGGTACGACGCCGCAGGATCACCTGGTGTCCCGTGCACTCAGAACTGGAGGTCCGTCATCCTCGATTACCTGATCAAGAACGGAACCGTTGTGGACGGCACCGGGGCCCCTCCCCGGAAGGCCGATGTGGGCATCCGGGGTGACCGGATCGTCGCCGTCGGCCAGGTGGACGAGCCGGCCACCGAGACCATCGATGCCACCGGCCAGATCGTCACCCCTGGCTTCGTCGACCCCCACACCCACTACGACGCCCAGCTGTACTGGGACGGCCACGCCACACCATCGAGCAACCACGGCGTGACCTCGGTCATCGGCGGCAACTGCGGGTTCACCCTGGCCCCGCTCAAAGAGGCCGACGCCGACTTCACCCGTCGGATGATGGCCCAGGTCGAGGGCATGCCGCTGAAGGCCCTGGAGCAGGGCGTGGAGTGGGGGTGGGAGACATTCGGCCAGTTCCTCGACGGGCTGGAGGGCCGTATCGGGGTCAACGCCGGGTTCCTGGTCGGTCACTGCGCGCTCCGCCGTTACGTCCTGGGCGGCGAGGCCGGTGAGCGAGAGGCCACCCCCGAAGAGGTCGAGACGCTGATCGCCCTGCTGCGCGAGTCACTCGACGCCGGCGGCCTGGGTCTGTCCACTACCCGGTCGTCGACCCATATCGACGGCGACGCCAAACAGGTGCCCAGCCGCGCCGCCTCCGAAGAGGAGCTGCTGGCCCTGTGCCGCGAGGTGAGCGAGCACCCCGGCACCACGCTCGAGGCCATCGTCGAGGGCTGCCTCAAGGGCTTCACCGACCAGGAGACCGAGTTGCTGGCCCAGATGAGCGCCCAGGCCAACCGGCCGCTCAACTGGAACGTGCTGACCGTCTCGGCCCGATCGGCCGAGCGGACCGAGCACCAGCTGTCACCGTCCCGAAGGGCCCGGGAGATCGGCGGCCGGGTGGTGGCCCTGACCATGCCCATCTTCGCCGACCAGAACATGAGCCTGGCCACCTTCTGCGCCCTGTGGCTCATTCCCGGCTGGCACGCCATCCTGTCCCTCCCGCCCCAGGAGAAGGCAGCCAAGCTGGAAGACCCTGCGGTACGCGAGGAGATGCAGCTGGCGGCCAAGGGCACCGCCTTCGAACGGCTGGCCGACTTCTCGAACTATCGCATCGGCGACACCATCGCGCCGGAGAACAAGCAGTACGAGGGACGCCTGGTGGCCGACATCGCCAAGGAGCGCGGGGCCGACCCGGCCGATGTGCTGATCGAGATCACCAAGGCCGATGACTTCGCCACGGTGCTGTGGCCCTTGCCGGTGGGCGACACCGATGTGGACTGGGCCGCTCGCCGCGACCTGTGGGAGAACGATGACGTGCTGCTGGGAGGGTCCGACGCCGGCGCCCACCTCGACCGGATGCTCGGGTCGCCGTACCCCACACGCTTCCTGGCCGACACGCTGCGGGGCCGGAAGCTGGTGTCGCTCGAGCGGGCCGTCCAACTCATCACCGACGTGCCCGCCCGGCTGTTCGGCCTCCGGGACCGGGGCCAGCTCCGAGAAGGGGCCTATGCCGACGTGGTCATTCTCGACCCCGAGACGGTGGACGCCGGTCCGGCTCGGCGGGTCTACGACCTGCCCGGTGACAGCCTGCGCCTCATCGCCTCCTCATCGGGGGTCACGTCGGTGTTCGTGAACGGCACCCCGTCCATTGCCGATGGCGAACCGACCGGCGCCCTCACCGGCACCGTGCTCCGGTCCGGGCGCAACACCGACACGGTGGCCACCCACTAGCGGCTTCGGGAACTGAGTATCGGAGCTACCGGCACCAGACAGGGGCCGAACCGGTCGTTACCGGTACTCAGTGCCTACCGTTCGGGGCCGCCTACCGCTCGGTGCTCACAACTTGGCTGCGGCCGCCTCTCGCATGCGAGTGGTGCGGTGCACGGGATCGGTGTCGATCTTGGGGATGACGTGCTCGCCCATGAGTCGCACCATCTCGAGCGACTGCTCCTTGGTGGCCGTGCCGATCCCGAACGACAGTTGGTCGGCGCCGGCGGCCTCCCATCGCTTGCACTGTTCGAGGGCATGATCGGGATCGCCGACGATGGTGCCGGCGGCCTTGAGGTACGGAATCTGCTCGGCCGTCACGTCGGGGATCAGCTCGGGCCACACCGGGACCTCGGGTGGGTGGGGGAAGGTGTCGTGGTAGCGGAACACGTTGCTCTGCAGGTAGGTCATGTGTGAATCGAGCATCGACTCCTCCGCTGCCTTGGCGTCCTCGTTCACGAAGGCGGCCGTGGTCACCATGATGTTGTCGTTGATGAAGGCGCCGACGGGGTCGGCATTGCCGATGTCGGCTTTGTAGGCCTGCATCACGGGGCCCAGCTCGTCGAAGGAACCCACGGAGAAGCCCAGTACGCCCAGTCCCCTCTGGGCGGCCATGGCGTAGCTCGAGGTGTTGCCCGCCGCGTACCACATGGCCGGGTGCAGCTTGCCGTAGGGCTTGGGCAGGATCTTGCGGGGAGGCAGCGACCAGAACTTGCCCTCGTAGCCCTCGTAGGTGTCCTGCAGCCACATCTTGGGGAACTCCTCGATGACGTCCTCCCAGATCTCCCTGGTCCCCGACAGGTCCTTCATGCCGGGCAGGAAGCCCAGGATCTCCAAGCTGCCCGCCCCCCGGCCGGTGCCGAACTCAAAGCGGCCGTTGGACAGGTGGTCGAGCATGGCCACCCGCTCGGCCACCTTGGCCGGGTGGTTCACCTGGGGCAGCGGGTTGAAGATGCCCGAGCCCAGATGGATGCGCTCGGTGGCATGGGCCAGGTACCCGAGGACCACGTCGTTGGCCGACAGGTGGGAGTACTCGTCCAGGAAGTGGTGCTCGGTGACCCAGACGTACTTGAACCCGGCCTTGTCGGCGGCCTGGACCACCTCGAGCTCGTCCATCAACGCATGATGCTCGGCTTCGGGGTCCACCTCCCGCCGAAAATTAGGCGTGTACCCCTGAATGAATAGTCCGAACTCCATGTGGATCCCCCAGGTTTTGAGTAGGTCGGATGTACGTCGAGACGCTACATGACACTGGTGGCTCAGGCACAGCCTGATTTCGGACCGTCCTCAGCTGGGAATTCGGTCCGGTCCCCGAGGCGGTCGTGGACAACCGGACCTGCCAACATGGATCGATGAACGTGCTCGAAGAGGGAACGGCGGCTCAGATCGACTTCGAGAAGATCGGCAAGGCAGCCCGAAGCAGCCAGGCCCTGATTCCCGTGGTCCTCCAGGACGCGGACTCGCTCGAGGTCCTGTTCGTGGGGTACGCCAACGACCTCGCCCTCGACGAAGCGCTCCGATCGGGCCACGCCGTCTTATGGTCCGCGTCTCGAGACGAGCTCTGGATCAAGGGAGCGACCTCGGGAGACGTGCTCGACCTCCAAGAAGTGCGAGTGAACTGTGAACAGAATGCCCTCTTGTACCTGGTTCGTCCCCGCGCGGGGGGTGCCTGCCACACGAAGACCGCCGATGGCACGTCCCGGAGGACCTGCTTCTATCGGCGCATGTTCGACGGGACGACCATGGAGTTCATCGATGGTTTCGGTCCCACCGAGTAGCGGCAAGCGCCCCACCATGGCCGAAGACGTCGTCATCCGGGACGCGGAGCGCAGCGACCTCGGCGAGATCGTGACCATCTACAACGACGTCCTGGTCACGACGTCAGCGATCTGGACCGAGCAGCCCACCTCGGTCGGTGAACGGGAGCAGTGGCTCGACGCCAAGCGAGCCGCAGACCATCCGGTCCTGGTGGCCGTCGATGCATCGGGGGTACTCGGATTCGTCGCCTGTGGCCCCTTCCGGGACTGGCCCGGATACGCAAAGACGATCGAGCACTCGATCCATGTGCGGCCCGACGTGCGGGGCCGTGGAGTAGGACGCCTGCTCCTGGCAACGGTGGAGGACCGGGCCCGCTCGCTGGGCATGCACGTCATGGTGGCGGCCACGGATGCATCCAACGAGGGCTCCATTCGCTTCCACCAACGCGCCGGCTTCGTCGAAGTGGGGCGGATGCCCGAGGTCGGCCGGCTCCGGGGAGCCTGGCGGGACCTCGTGCTCATCCAGAAGATCCTTGCCCCCTGACCAGGTCGCTCAGCGACAAGCAGGGAGCAAAGGGGCGGGCCTCAGGTGGTTGGCTTCGTCGTCGCCTTCGTGGTCGTCGGGGCGGTCGTGGTCGGCGTGGTGGACGTGGGAACGGTGGTGGGCGGGAACCCGTTACCGGCCAAGTCGGAGCCGATGACCACGACCACGTACATCCCCGAAGTGTTGGGCACCGGCACCGATGGGGTCAGCGGTTGGACCGCCGTCGTCGGGACCCCGAGCTCGGTGGCGATCTCCATCGCCGATTGCTGCCAGAACACCGCGTAATACACCGTTGTTGTTGCCGCAGGGGCAGTGGAGTTGGTGGGAGCCTGGGTGTTCCAGCCCTGCTGCTGGAGTATCTGGGTGAAATGGGCCGCGGTGTTGGACTTCTGGGTGCCGTTGGCCACCAGGACTTTCACGCTGGCATGGGGAATGGTGGTTGTGGTCGTCGACGATGAATGGGCCGACGTCGTCGTGGTCGCCGAGCCCGCGGACGCCTTCGACTTGAAATGGGGACCCACGACCGATCCGATATATCCGGCTACGGCGAGGGCCACCACGATAAGCACCGCAATTCCGAAGCGGCGACCCCAGGACGACCCACCCTGATACGAGTGCATTGAGCTCACGGGCCAGATCATAGGGGGCGCGCCGTGGGAAATCCCTTGTCAGAATGCTCCACTCACGCAAAGGTGGTGCATTCGACCGTCGTCCGGCCTCCGGCGACCGCTACGTCTATGGCATGAGCAAGCCCGACCGTCTGGTCTCGACCGGAGGTTGGTCAGGGTGGGAACCAGCCGCCAAGCCGCTCGAAGAAGTGCCAGGATGGGACCGGAGGGCATGATGACTCGGACTGAATCATGAACTATGTAGAGGTCGCGGGCCTGGGTCGGGTGAGCCGGGTCGGGTTGGGCACGTGGCAATTCGGCTCGCGGGAGTGGGGCTATGGGGATGCCTACGCCTCGAACACCGCCCGCGCCATCGTGCGCAGAGCCCTCGAGCTTGGCGTGACGCTCTTCGACACGGCTGAGGGCTACGGCTTTGGCAAGAGCGAGCGGATCCTGGGCGAGGCGCTGGGCTCCGAGCGCACCGAAGTGGTCGTGGCCAGCAAGATCTTCCCGCTGGCTCCATTTCCGGCGATCGTGCGGAACCGCGAACATGCGAGCGCCCGTCGGTTGCAGCTGAGTCGCATCCCGCTCTACCAGGTGCACCAGCCCAACCCGGTGGTTCCCGACTCAGTGATCATGCCGGGTATGCGCACGTTGCTGGAGCAGGGGCGGATCGGTGCGGTAGGTGTCTCAAACTATTCGCTCGAACGGTGGCGGAAAGCCGACGACGCGCTCGGGTCTGCTGTTGTCAGCAACCAGGTCCTGTTCTCTCTGGCCCAATCCGGTCCACTCGACCGGATGGTGCCCTTTGCCGACGAGCAGGGCAGGATGGTGATGGCCTACAGCCCCCTGGCCCAGGGCCTACTCAGCGGCAAGTACACGGTGGAGAATCGGCCAGGCGGAGTGCGTCGGACAAACCCGCTGTTCGGCACTGAGAATCTTCGTCGCGTGGCCCCGTTGCTCGACGTCCTGCGCCAAGTAGCAACGGCCCACGATGCTAAGCCGGCGCAGGTGGCACTGGCCTGGTTGCTCAGCTTCCCCCCTGTGGTCGTCATCCCTGGCGCTTCGTCGGTCGAGCAGCTCGAGTTCAACGTGGCCGCGTCGGAGCTCGAGCTCGATCCAAGCTCCCTCGCAGCCCTGACCGACGCGGCCCGGGCATTCGCCCCATTGTCAGCGATGGGCACCCTGGTCAGTGAGCTGCGCGCCAAGATCCACATGTAGCCGCGCGCTCATCCGGGGTGGAGGTGGCTACCAGCCGATCCTCGCGCCCAGCAGGCCCGGGCAGGACCAAACATTCGCACGGGCGTCACCAGATCCAGCCCGCTCACGGACCGCCATGAAACTGGTAGCCAATCGGGCAGCTGCCCAGTCCACTTTGATCCCATGTGGTCATCCACCACTGGCCAACGAGGTGCCGGTAGCACGTGTCATAGAACGCCATGGCTCCAGAGTTGGTGTACTGGATGCTTCGATGTGGTGAGTCGATTGACGTAAAGGTAACGTCTGTAAAGGCCTTCCCCGTCACCTTGGTGGCGACAGCGCATTCTTCATAGGGAGCCTGCAGGGGTCCGATAGCGCCCGTTTCGATTGTCCAGCAATGGTTGATCGGCACACCACTGGAATTCGTCGGTTCCCGACTCAGCTTGACCAAGGCATTCTGTGCTTGCTGGCTGGCACCCGAGTCTGACCACATGGCTGTCGGC
Source organism: Acidimicrobiales bacterium (assembly GCA_035569695.1). Classification (GTDB taxonomy): domain Bacteria; phylum Actinomycetota; class Acidimicrobiia; order Acidimicrobiales; family RAAP-2; genus DASXMT01. The sequence goes on from DATMMO010000107.1 coordinate 21,366, forward strand.
AACGAGAACCAGAACGTCCAGGCGCCGGCGAACAGGCTGAGGATCGCGCACGTCAGGGCGAATATCCACAGGTCCTTACGGCTTGGCGTGAAATAGGCGACTACCCAACTCGACCCGGCTAGCGCGAGGCCGATGCCGAGCACGATGAGCGTCGGGGCAAGCAACGAACCGCCGGGGCTTGTCAGAACCCAGCCCAAGTAACCAAGGCCAACCCCCACCACCAGCGCCAGGGCAATGCTCGTGATCGGACGCCGACGAGGCGGCGAGAGAGGTTCTGGGTTGTCCAACCTGGTCGCAGTCTCAACCATCAGGCAAAGACTACGGTCCAAAGAGGTTCTGGAGCGACGAAGTGTCAAGGTCCGGTACGCGCCTGGTCAAGCATGAACCGGGACCGCACACGGGACCGCACATGTGGTTCGCGCGCGATGGACGCGCGATGGAATCCGATCCGGTGCTGCCGAGTCAGAAGCACAACGCCCTGACCAGGGTGGAGAGTGGGGCTAGCAAGAATCGAACTTGCGACCTCAGCATTATCAGTGCTGCGCTCTAACCGACTGAGCTATAGCCCCGCAGACCGGTCAACGAGGCTACACCACCGGCAGTCGGACCTGATCGGCCGACAGACGACGAGCCTGCGACGACCGATCGGTCAGGTGACCACCAACGTTTCGCCCCCCACCGGGGCAACTGCGGCAACAGCATGGCCTTCGGGAACGCTCATGACCCGGACGCCGGTGGCGTCTCGGCCCTGGGAAGCGATCTCTCTGACCGCGGTCCGGATGACCACTCCCCCGGTCGAGACCAACAGGATCTCGTCGTCCAACCCGGCCATGAAGGCGGCGACCACGCGCCCGCGCTTGGCCGTGAGGCGGATACCGCGGACACCCTGGCCGCCGCGAGTCTGGCGGTTGAACCGCTCGAGCTTGGTGCGCTTCCCGTACCCGGCGTCGGTGACCAGCAAGATGTCGGCATCGTCCCGAGCTACGTCGCACGACACCACCTCGTCGCCCGCCTTCAGTCGCACGCCGCGCACCCCGGCGGCATCGCGGCCCATGGGCCGGACGTCGTTCTCGGAGAACCGAATGGTCATGCCCGACTGGGTGACCATGAACACATCGTCGTCACCGGTGGTCTCGACCACCCGGACCAGCTCGTCTCCGTCGCGCAGGTTGATGGCGATGAACCCCTCGCGCCGAGACTTGTCGTACTCGGTGAACGCCGTCTTCTTCACCTGCCCGTGCTTGGTGGCGAAGATCAGGTAGTGGTCGGCGGAGAAGTCGCGGGTGCCGATGATGGCCTGGATCTTCTCGGTGGGCGACAACGGCAACAGGTTCACGGCCGCTGTACCCCTCGCCGTCCGCTCCTTCATCGGTATCTCGAGCGCTCGGAGCCGGAATACCCGGCCCCGGTTGGAGAACAGGAGCAGATGGGCGTGTGACGAGGTGTGGACCACGTCATCGATGAGATCTTCCTCTTTGAGGCGCGCCCCCTGGACGCCTCGGCCGCCGCGCCCCTGGGTACGGAAGGCGTCGGCTGACACCGCTTTGATGTAGCCG
>DATMMO010000108.1:0-4389 GCA_035569695.1 Acidimicrobiales bacterium
CAGGCGAGGGGCTGTCAGGCGACGATGAGGAGCGGCAGTGAACGGTGATCCGCATCGGGCATCGTCTGCCTTTGTCTCGCCGTCGGTGCATGCGTTCACCTCGCAATTGCTCGCCCCCGCCCGCACGTGCATCGACGATGTCGCCCGCCAGGCGGTCAGGGACCAACTGTTGTCCGCCATCCCACCCTTGGTCGACGAGCTACCGGCCGGGGACCAGGTCGTCATCACTCTCCCGGTGCTTCGCCAAACCCTCCTGACACCGGACGGAGCCCTCAGGCTGGATGAGCCATTCACATGGAAACCGGCGTTCGTCCGACGCTCGCTGGGGCTCGCTGCCATCGAATCATGCCTCCACCATCGCCACGGGACCCCGGCCGAGGCAGTGGGAGTCGTTGCCGACGAGGCCGTCGCCACTTGGGTGCGCACCGGCTGGCGGACCTTCCACTGGGAGCCCTGGTATGGCGGACTCTCCGTCGGTGCCCGGTCGGTGGTCCTGGCCGAAGCGGCCACGTGGGCCACGGCGCTGTGGTCCGGAGTCGATTGGAATCAGTTCGGGTCGCCTCCCACCACCGGCGGCCCCGATGACCAGTGGATATGCACCGCGGCCCGCACGGTGCGTCTCAAGGGACGATCCGAGCTCCGGGTCGGCATCACCGCTCCGGAGTGCTGTCGGACCGGTGCTCACGGCGGGGGCGGCTCCGAGGACAACGCTTCGGGGCCGTCGGTGGCCCTGTTGTCGGTTTCTGGAGGAGTCCCTTCCGAGGACTGGCGAACCGAACTGGGGTTCCTGGCCCTGGTGGCCAGCCTCCGATCACCATCGCGCCCAGTCCCCGCCCGGGTGGCAGGCCTGTGGCCGGATGCCGGTGCCCAACGCATGATCGAGGTCGACGCGGCCATACTGCGGGCCGGGGCCGATCGGGTGATTACAGCCGTTTCCGAATTGGCTGCCGCTCGACGCAACTCAGTGACCTGATCGGACGTCGCTCAGACTGTTACCGCCTCAGGGCTCGGTTGCTCAGTCCCTGGTCGTTCAGGCCTTGGCTGTTCAGGCCTCGGCTGCCGCGAACATGGCCTTGGCTGCCTGAGCATCGGGCTTTCCCGCGGCCGTCAGCGCGACGGTCTCGACCAGGAGCAGCTGGCGCGGGATCTTGTAGCCGGCGATTTGGAGCCGACAGTGGTCTTGGAGCTCCTCGAGGGTGATCGTGACGCCCGGGCGCGGACGAAGGGCCACCGCCACCCGCTCACCGAAGACCTCGTCGGGCACGCCGACCACGATGGCGTCGTAGACCCCGGGGTGGGTCTTGACCGCTGCTTCGACCTCCTCGGGAAAGATCTTCTCCCCTCCCGAGTTGATCGACCCGGATCCCCGTCCGTGGACGGTGATGCTTCCATCGGCCTCCACCGAGGCCAGGTCGCCCGGAATCGACCAACGAACGCCGTTTGCGTCGACGGGAAAGGTCGCAGCCGTCTTCGCCTCGTCCTTGAAGTAGCCGATGGGAACGTGTCCCCGACGGGCCAATCGACCGATGCGTCCATCGCCCGGCTGGAGGGGCTGAAGGTCGTCGTCGAGCACGGCCGTGTCCTTGTTCATGGTGAACCGCGGGCCGTCGCCGCCACCGCTGATCGACCCATGGGCCCCGCTCTCGCTGGAGCCGAACTGGTCCATGATCATCACGTTGGGCAGCTGCACGCCCAGCTCGGCCTTGACCGTGTCGGAGAACCTGGCTCCACCGGAGGACACGGCGGCCAGCGACGAGGTGTCGTAGGCACCGGGCGTCCGGGATAGGGCCTCGGCCAGCGGTCGGCCCATGGCGTCGCCGACCAGCGACACGCTCAGCACGTGCTCCCGTTCGACCAGTCGCAGCACCTTGTCGGCGTCGAACGTGGGCTCGGTGTAGATGACCGTCGTTCCCCCCAACACCAGCCCGTTCCACATGCCCCATTGGGCGTTCCCGTGCATGAGGGGCGCGAGGGCCAAGATGACCATCCGGGCGGCGTCGTCGGTCGGTACCCGATCGGTCATCTCGTCCGCCGTCTCCACCGGCTGACGACCCCAACCGCCACCTCCCAGGGCGGCGAAGAAGATGTCCTCATGGCGCCACATCACCCCCTTGGGCATGCCCGTGGTCCCACCCGTGTAGAGGACGTAGAGATCGTCGGGGGATCGCCGATCGAAGTCCCGTTCCGGCGACGACGATGCCAGCGCGGCTTCGTAGTCGGCGGCCTGCCCTAACCCGCCGCCGGCCTCGCCGGCCTGAGTGCCGGCGTCATCGATCACGATGAGGACCCGGGGTGGAGGCGCGTCGGCGAACGACTCCATCACCAACGGGGCCAGAGCCCGTTCGTATACCAGTCCGACCAGATCGGCGTTGTCCACGACGTAGCGAAGCTCGGGGGCGACGTAGCGATAGTTGAGGTTGATGGGAACGACCCGCGCCTTGAAGCAGCCGATCATCGCCTCCACCCATTCGGCCCGGTTGCGGGCCAGGATGCCCACGAACTGGCCGGGCTCGATCCCCCGGCTCTGCAGATAGTGGGCGAACCGGTTGGACCTCTGCTCCAGTTGCCGGTAGGAGAGCCGCACGGGGTCAGCGACCAGTGCGTCGCGATCGGGAACGACGTCCACGACCAGTTCGAACAGATCGGCCAGGTTGAACTCGCGAACCGACATGGTGATCCTCCCCGTCCAGCCGGCCTCATGGTCGGGCAGGACCTCCTAGCATTCGACCGGACATCTGTAGCACGACGGCGAGGCACCAACGAAACGAGGGAACGGACATGGCCACCGACACCGACGGCAGGACCGGGATCGAAGGGTTATCGGCGCTGGTCACCGGGGGTGGAAGCGGAATCGGCCTGGGGGCAGCGAAGCGACTGGTGGCTGACGGGGCCCACGTCACCATCTGCGGACGCAGCGAGGACCGGCTGAAGGGTGCGGTCAATGAGCTGTCTGTGCAGGGGGCCGCGGGGGCGGCGGGGGCGGCGAGTTACGTGGTCGCTGATGTCACCGTCGAGGAGCAGGTCGTCCACGCCGTCGGAGCCGCGTCGGCACGCACGGGCAGGCTCGACATCCTCTTTGCCAACGCCGGCGGCTCCTTGCACATGGGCCCGCTGGCTGACGCCGACCTGGAGGCGGTCCGGGCCACGGTGGACGTGAACCTGATCGGAACGTTCCTCTGCATCAAGCACGCAGCACCGGTCATGGCCGCGGGAGTGGCCGGCGGCGAGGGAGGCTCGATCATCGGCATGTCCTCGGGGGCGGGTCATTTCCCCCATCGGTACCTGTGGGCCTACGGCGCGGCCAAAGCGGGAGTGGACATGTTGTGCCGGTGCGCGGCCGAGGAGCTCGGGGCATCGGGCATTCGGGTGAACTCCGTTCAGCCCGGAATCGTCGACGACGAATTGATGGCTCCGATCACCGCCGGGGGCCCGCTGCTCGACGATTATCTAGCCGAGATGCCCATATCCAGGCCGGGCCGGGTAGAGGACATCGCCGCCGCTGTCCGCTTCCTGGCCGGCCCCGAGTCGGCCTGGATCACCGGCGACAATTTGGCTATCGACGGAGGGCACCACTTACGTCGGGGCGCCAACTACGGGCTGTTGTTCGGGGAGTAGGGCGAGCGGCTGAGTCCGGACCGGTTGCCGGCGGCCAAATGCTGGTGGCACGACTATGGAGAAGCGCTGCGGACGCACGACAGTGGCGGCACGGGGCTGGCGGGGGTTAGCACGACTGCGGAGGCAGCCCCTGCCCGACGGTGGCCAAGGCTGCGGTCATGGGCCCAGAGCTGATCGTTATGGCATCGCTCTGGAACGGCTTTTGTAGCGTGGCTATGAGGAAGATGGCAGACAGGATTATGGCCGCCACGGCAGTCAGCAGGGAGAACTGGGCCCAAAAGCGGTCGGCGTACGTCATCGCGGTCAGCGCCAGCAGGACGATGACTCCGCCACCGATAAGCATGATCCACAGCAGCGTGGGCAACGAGGACCCGGCCGCTCGAATCCGGGACCCCCGCTGATTAGCCAGGTTCGACAACTGTTGGATCATGGTGTCCGTCGTCAGGCCGTCCCGCGGATCGACGGTACTTGGCTCCGGCATCACCCGGTAGAGGTGGTTTAGTGCCGCATCGTCGTCCGCGATCGATGTGTCCCCGTTCTTCAGGGACGGAAACTCGTGGTTGACGACGGTCCTGGCGTAACAAACCAGGCCGGCTCGGAACGTCGGGCCGTCAGGGCTGGGGAGCAACTGGGACAGGTTGGACAACGAGACCACCGTGTCGGCCTCGGCGACGGTCTGCTGGTTAGCGCCATTGAAGGAAGTCAGCGACGCTCCGAGCACGAACGCCAGCAGCAGGCCGTAGGTTGCCGTCACCGCCCGCAATGCCGACGAGC
>DATMMO010000109.1:0-2627 GCA_035569695.1 Acidimicrobiales bacterium
GAGCGCGACCAACCCCCGGAGTCCGCGGGTACGCCGGGCGAGAGAGCGGGCGTTGGCCGTCATGGGTTCTCTTTCTGGCCGGGCGGCGGGACAAGGTCGTCGCGGCGGTGGAGCATGAGGGTGAACAGGGCGAGGGGCACCAGGAGCACGAGCAACAGCCCGATGAGGGGGATGGGCGAGCTGGCTGCAGCATCGGCGGCCGGGAACGGCTTCGGCGCCGGGGACCGGGTCTGGCCCGATCCGCCGCCCACGGCCAGAACGCCTGAGCCCGTGCGGCCGACGGCAGCGGTGGCACCGCTCTTGCCCGTGGCCGCGGTGGCCCCGCCAGTGGTGGTGGCGGTGACCCCACCACCGGCACCCGCACCACCACCCCCTCCACCGGCACCGTTGCCCAGCGAGGCCACGGCGGCCTCAGGGTCGGTAGGTGACCCGGCCGGCACGTAGTTGGGGTTGAACTGCGGGTTGGCACAGTTGCCCTGATTGAGCGATTCGACCGGTTGCCCGGTCATGCGGCCGATGGCGTCGGCCAGGAACTGACTGAGTGGGGCCGGAAGAGCGGCGTACCCGATAGTTGGCATCTTGACTTGGCCCTGACACGCCACATACCGCATGAACTGGGCCATCGTGTTCATGATCCCGGGATCGGAGTAGGGCGTCACACAGGTCGGTCGGTCGCCGAGGGAATTTCCACATTGGACGAGGATGTACGAGTAGGCCGAGATCGGGTAGGCGGCGGGGTTGGTGCTGGTGTACACGCCGTTGAGGTTCTGGGAGGTGTCCGGGGCCAGCACGGCCGACTGCAGCGCGGCGGTGATGTTGTCGGGGTAAGGCTGTACGTAGGCGCCGGACGCGTTCTGGATCCAGGCCACGTTGTCGTTGTAGACCTTGGCGTAGCCGAATTCGTCATAGCCGATGGACCACGCTCCACCTGGGGCGGCGATGCTCTGGGCCTCCTGGTCCGAGCCGCTGTAGAACTGCCAACTGCTGGTCCCGGGTCCGCCGTCGATCTCGAGGATCCTGGAACCGGCATTGAACCCGTTTTGCGCGGCCCAGTGGGCGTAGTCGCCGGGGTCGGTCTGCTGGACGAAGTCATAGAAGAGGGCGGTGGTGCCCGACTGTCCCGACCGCCCCACCACCGTGATGGGATGGTTGGGAAGAACGAGGCCCTTGTTGTCGGCGCTGATGGCCGGATCGTTCCAGTTGTTGATGATGCCCATGAAGATCTTCGCCGTCGTCAGCCGGGAGAGATGGAGGTAGTTCACGTCCCGTCCAGCGCCGTCCTGGACGTGGTACATGATGGCGGTGGCCCCGGCCACGTCGGGGGTGTACTCGAATCCTCGGGGCGGATTGTTCCCACCGAGAAGCTCGGAGTACTCGGCCTCGGTGCCGGCGAAGTCGGCGGTGTTGTTGGCATAGGACTGGAGGCCGGCCGGCGAGTTGGTGGCGGTGTAGTTGACGTTCAGCCCCTGGTTCGAGGTGTCGGCGATCCACTGCGAGAAGGCGAGGGCGGCATAGGTGGAGCCCTGACCGGTGGCCCGGGACAGGTTGGCCGCTCCGGCCGGGCCGGCCAGCGCCGTCGTGACCAGAACAAGCACCAGGACAACGGGGGCCGCCACCTTGACGGCGCGCCGGAAGAGCCTCCCGTGGGGGGTGACCGAGGGATCGGGCATCATCCGAATCGTCCTTCTACGTAGTCGAGGGTGCGAGGATCGTCGGGGTTCTCGAACATCTTGGTGGTGGCGCCCTGTTCCACGACGTAACCGGGTTCGTTCTCGGCGGCCAGGAAGAAGGCGCAGCGGTCGGAGACCCGATGGGCCTGTTGCATGTTGTGGGTGACGATGACCACGGTGACCACATGACGCAATTCGGCGATGGTCTCTTCGACCCGGCGGGTCGACGTCGGGTCCAGGGCCGAGCACGGCTCGTCCATGAGCAGCACATTGGGGGCGACGGCCAGCGAGCGAGCGATGCACAGACGCTGTTGTTGACCGCCCGAGAGGGCACCGCCTGGTTGGTCAAGGCGGTCACGCACCTCTTTCCACAGGCTGGCCCGCTGGAGGGACTGCTCGACCAACGCATCCTTGTCACTGCAGCGGATGCGGGTGAGCTTCAGCCCGGCCAGCACGTTGTCGCGCACGCTCATAGCCGGAAAGGGATTGGGCTTCTGGAAGACCATGCCGATGCGGGTTCGCACCTGTTGGGCCCGCATGGAGGCGGCGTAGATGTCCTCGCCGTCGAGCAGGACCTCGCCGTTCAAGGCGGCGCCCGGGACCAGCTCGTGCATCCGGTTCAACAGACGGAGGAACGTCGATTTGCCGCAGCCCGAGGGTCCGATCAGGGCGGTCACCTCGCCGGCCGGCATGAGCAGGGACACGCCCTCGAGGACGAGGTGGTCACCGAACCAGGCGCAGGCATCCTTGGCCTCCAAGGAGGCGGCACCGGGCGGTGGCCCGCCGACCAGGCGGACCTCCCGGCTCGGTTCGACCATCACCACCTCGGCGGTATCCCGGGTGGGGTCGACGGCACCGGCCGGTTGGGCCGATGATCCGGTGTGGCCCAGCGGGCGGTCGGTGGGGGAATCGACAACAGGGGTCATGTGGGCTCCTCCCCGAGACGCGGGGGAACGG
>DATMMO010000110.1:0-18696 GCA_035569695.1 Acidimicrobiales bacterium
CGGTCGTCCCGACGATCATGTTCGAGGTCACAGCGTTGTCATGGCAGGTCGACGACATCGACACACCCTTAGGACAGTCCTGGGTGACGTTCGACTCGACGATGTTGTGCGCGGAACCACCATCGACGTTGATCCCGACTCCGCAGATGTTCACATAGTTGTGGGCGATCAGAGCCTGCAAAGTGTCCGGCCCGACATTGATCCCGACCGGGAAGTTCTCGATCCAGTTCTGGGTGTATATGCCGGTGGATGTCGCATCGAACGCCCAGGATCCCGAGGCCAGGCTCCCGGCTGAATTGATGACACAATCTTCGATCCACTGGGTGACCCCATCCGCACTTATGGCGTTGCAGACTTCTACTCCGGTCCCCACCCCGACCGTTATGCTTAGGTTGCTTACTTTGTTGAAGTCTTTCAGCCCGTACCCATTGGTTATGGCGGCCGGGAAAGAGATGAACGTCCCGAACCCGTCCAACCCGTTCGAGACTCCCAGGAGATCACAGTCGCTACCGACCACACCTTTGGAAAGGTTGTACTGCCCTTCCATCAGGAGGATCGACCCGCCGGGGGAGCCGAATCCTCTTCCGATGGCCGTAGCCGTGTCTACTGCGGCCTGAATGACAACATCATCGTTCGTCCCTGTACAGATGAAATCGGCATCGACCGCTGAGGAATGAAGAGAACCATAGGAAGGATTCGAGGTGGCGACGACAACGGTCGCGTACCGGTGACCTGTCCCACCGCACGGGAAGTTGTTCGCCCAGTCCTCCACCGCCAGCCAGTTCGCCTTCTCGTCGTCCGCGAACTTGGCGTCCATCTGCAACCGGCGGGCGTCGTCTTTGCGCGGGATGAAAAGCTGCGGGCACCCGGAGTTGGATTGGATCTTCATGTGGCGACCGCGTCCTGGGTGACGGAGTAGCCCCACCCGACGGAATGGACGATCGGGGCGGAACCTGAACCGCCTGATCCTGTACTGACGATGCTCGGAACGAGGTTGTAGCCCTGCGCGTAGGTGGCGAGGCGGAGGCGTTGCGGCTGGGAGGCGTTCGTGATGGTGAAGGTCTCCGTCTGGGAGGTGCCGTCAAGGTTGGTGAGGGTCACGGTGATCGTCCCCGCACCTTGCGCGAGGAGGACCACCTGGGTCACGTCGATGACCCGTTCAAGGGAGACGGGGATCGGATGCCCCTGCCAGGAGAAGGAGTGCGCCGGCTTCAGGCGGTTATATCTGCGGACCGCCCCGACCTTCGTGGTGTTGTTGATCCGCATCGGGACCGCGTACATGGATTCCGCGAAGAAGGACCGGGAGTACCACTGGGGGACGTAGGTACTCGGGTCATCCAATCTCCACCACGCGGACGAGTTCGTGTCGTACAGATACCCGTTCGTGGCGAGGATCCAGTCGCCCCACTCCTGGAGCTGGTAGGAGAAGGAGATGACCACGTCCGGCCCGTTCGGGTAATGGACGAAGTCGTCTTCGAGGAAATCGGAGATCTTCGTGGAGGAGTCCGCACCGTTCCACGACCAGACCCCGTTGTTGCGCGAGTAGTAGACCAGACCGGTAGGGGTGGACGCCGCGATGCTCCCGACACCTCCCGTTGATGTGACGCCCGCAAGTCTGGTGATCGTCGGGTTCGCGATGTCCCCAGAGGCGATCAACCCTCCGCCCTGGTTCTTCACCAGGAACAGCTCCCCCGCGGCGATCGAACCGAACGCCCCGTACCCGTTCGGGTACTCCTGCATGAACACTTCCTGCTGGGTGCCGATCGTCGAGGTCGGGGAGGCGGTGTTGTAGGAGTTCGCGGGGTCGGAGAAGTTGAGCTGCTCGTTGGTGGGGATCTCGTCGCCGGAGTTCGCCCCGAAGGCGTTGGTCACATCCTGGAAGACGAGGATCCGGCCCTGATGTCCGAGGACACGGCCGGCCATGGCCGAGGCGATGTCGACGGCCGCAGTGACGGACGGGGCGTTCGGCGCGGGGAACGCCCAGATGTGCTGGTCGGCCGCGAACCCGGGCGGGGACCAGTCAGCGACGACGACAGGGGTCCCCGGAGTGAGGTAGGGGCTGGTCGGGTTCATCCGGTCGACGGTGAAAGAGGATGCCCGGTACTGCTCGGCGGTCGGGTTCTGGGTCGAGGAGATGGATTTGAGCGTGTCGACCGTCGGGGTGATGGTGATGAGGTCGATACGGTAGTAGGTCGCGACGCGGTGGGTGCCGGCGGAGTCGAGGTATTCGATGATGACGAACAGGTCATCGACGATGCCCGAGGCGGAAGCCGCGGGAGGTCCGACCGGCCCGAACGCGAAGAACCCATCGATGTTGAAATACCCGAGAGAGGTGCCGGCGTCGGCTACGGGGAGAGGAAGGTCGAAAACCTTGTCGATGGCGGGGAGAGGCGCGAGGCCACCGGTCGGGAGGGATATGCACCGGAAGGTGTTGGTGACCTGGGCAGAGCCGAGAGGGGCGGGGATGGCATGGCCGGCGAGAACCTCACGGGAGCGCGAGCGGATGCCGGGGGAGAAGTCGGTGATCGTCGCCCATTGGAGATCATCCGCGTACGGGGCGTCCGGCATCGGCCGACCCTAGACCCTGTCCGCGTAGTCCAGAAGCCTGATGAGGAAGAACTTCTCTTCGATGAGGGCCTTCTCCCGGCATTCCAGTTCGATCAGGGAAGTGGTTTCCGTCGGGGCGGAGTAGCGGGCTGATTCGGACCGGCCGGTCACGGAGGACTCCCGCGGGTTGGCCCACTCGTCGGCTTTGCGTTGGAACTCCGCGGCGCGGGTGTAGCCCAGTTCCGCGTAAAGAGAGGAGAGGGCTTCGATGATCTCGGACAGGCGGAGGAGGAGCTTGTCGGGGGAGAAGGTGAGGTAGTCGGAGAAGGGCATGGGAACCGGGCGTTATGCGTAGGTGGCTACTGCTCGGCGTAGAACGAGATGCCGTCGAGGAACGTGCCGATGCCGCCACCGGTCTGAGGCTGCACCAGACCCGCTGCCGTGATGACGACGTAGGTGAACCCGACCACCCCGCTCGCAACAGCGAAGTACATCGTCTTCAGAGGCCGATAGCCTGCGGGCAGCGTAAAGGCGGTCGTGCCCGCCGTCCCGGTGATGACATACCCCTCAACACACACCGTGCCAGCAGACGTCTTGCGGAACTGTACAGGCTGGTTAGGACTTCCGAAGCTCGCCCATGAGTTCTGGAACGCAGGACCTCCGCCGACCCCTACGACGGTCCAAGCGGCATCTCCAGATGTGCCACTAGGGCTGGTGAACTTGCTGTACGTCAACGGGTCGGTCCCGACCGTGTTCACCGAGGAGGTCAACAGCCACGATGTCAACGCGTTGGCTGTCCCGTTCACAACCGGGATCGCCCCGGTATTGTTGATGTCCGACGGCTGGTCGTAGTCGAGTGCTCGGGTCAGAATCAGCGGCAACAGCGACGCCTGGACCTGGGTTACGTAGTAGATCCCGTTGAAAGCGCCCGACGGTGACTGCGTATCGTTCTTCACCAACAAGCGTTGTCCGAGCGCGGTGAATGTGAACCCGTCAACAGTCAAGGCGGTGTTGTTCGCCCCGGTCAGAGAAGCCCCGACCCCGGCCACCCCGTTGTTGTAGGTCAGCGCGGAGGTGTCCCCGGCTGCGGTTGTGGCGGCTTGGACGGCAACCGCCGGGTTGACTCCTGCGATCGCGTTGTTGATCGCGGTGGTGACAAAGGCATCCGTCGCGAGTTTGGTGGAGTTGTCACCGGTTGTCTGGGTAGGCGCGGTCGGAGAACCTGTCAAGGCCGGAGAGGCCAAAGGGGCTTTCAAGGCTTCCGCTGTTGTGGCCCTGCTTGTCTCCACCGCAACAGCCGAATCCGCGTACGCGGTCGTAGCCAGATCCGTGTTGTTCGTCAACGCGGTCTGGGTGGGCGCGGTCGGTGTCCCGGTCAGCGCGGGGGAAGCCAGGGGGGCTTTCGCGGCGAGGTCCGTGGTGAGGTTCGTGATGGCGGATTCGGGGATGCCAGTGCCGACATCGACGGTCGGCGCGGTCGCCGTCCCGGCCACAACGATCTTCCCCGACCCGGCCGTGACGGACTGGACGGAAGATGCGGCCAGGCCCAGGTCGGTCTTCGCCGTAGCGGACAAGTCAACGGTCGGGGCGAGGGTGGTCCCGCCGACCACCACGTTCGCGGATCCCGCGGTGAGGATCGTCATGAGGGCTGTCAGATCCGCGGAGGAGAGAGTGACCACCCCGGTCCGGGTGTTGAACGAGGTGACACCGCCGCTGCCGCCACCGGTCTGCCAGGTCGCGTTCCCGGTCCCGTCTGTCTGGAGCGTCTCCGAGGCGGTCGGCGGGGGCGGCGGAACTTTCCTCCAGGACGGCATCAGCCACCACCTCTCTCAGCCCAGTACTCACAGATGAACGACGGGTCGATCCGGCCGGCGACGATCGAACACCCGGCGGAACGGAAATGGGAGCAGGTTCCGCACCGGGCGTCAGGATTGTCGCGGGCGATGGCGGTGACCCCCTGCCCGACCGGGATCTCCATGCCGACATCCCAGCCGCGCGCGTACGCATGCTGGAGACGGTCGACGTGGGTGTCGAGACTGGCAGGCCGGTAGTCGGCCTCGGCCTTCGTCGACTTGTCGGTGGAGGTCGGGACACGGTAGCGGGCACCTTGACGGGTGAACTCATCGGCTGGGTCGGCATCGAGGTCGACGGCAGGGTCGTTCCCGAACCTGTTCACCGGGCCTGGTCCTTCGCCTGTTCCCAGTCGGTCAGGCTGAACTCATAGTCCCCGACATGACGGCACCGGATGGAGGTGTCGAGCCACGCGTCGAACCCGAGCCCGTTCGCCCAGTGGAAGAACCAGACATCCTCCCCGTAGGTCAGGGTCGTCTGGAACCAGACCCCGGGGAGCATCTTCTCCGCGACGGCATCGAAGACTTCGCGACGGATGAGGGTAAGGCCGAGCCCGAGCCCGCCGACCTGGACGAGCTGGTCCGTGGCGAGGTCGATCTTGGAGGTGTCCTCGTAGATGGAGTGGGCGTTGCCACGCTCGTCGATCGCGAAGTCGTACGCGACCGGCTCGAACGGGGGGCCTTTCTTGTGGTAGAGCCCACCGACGATGTCCCGGTCATGGGCCAGGAGACGGTCGAGGGAATCGTTCGGGGCAATGATGTCCCCGTCCACCCAAAGGATGTGCGTGAAGTCCGGGAACTGGGCGTACACCTGCTTGACCGCGTGGTTGCGGCCCCAGTCGATGTAGGTGTCCCGGGCCGTGCAGATGCCGGTCAGATGGCCGTGCGTCCCCGCGTGGAGGATCATCTCCGCCTGGGAGAAATGCGCGGCGGGCGGGACATGGCCGTAGACCGGTTGGCAGAGGACCACCTTGGGAGTGGTCATCGAACTACCCGTTCGGGTCTTCGGGAAGCTCCGAGATGGCGACGGTGGCCAGGTCCGGGTCTTCGTCCTCGTCGCGCGGCTCCGCTTTCGGGGCGCGGGCCTTCGTGCCGCCGGCCTTGTTCGCGTCCAACTGGCGGCGGAGCTGGTCGAGTTGCGCCTGCTGCTTCTGGATGAGGATCATCAGGTGGTCCTGGTCCGCGACCGTCTGGGTGGCCTGGGTGGAGTTGATACCCATGGGGTCGTCGAGGACCATCGGGACGCGCTCCCCGTCGATGGTGAAGACCTCCACGACCGGATGGCCGATGATGGTGTTCTCGTCCCCGAGACGGTTGTCGTACAGGCAGCGGAGCCGGCGGACCTCGGTGGGCCGGTCGTTCACCCAGGCGCGGATCCCCTTGCGGTTCAGCCCGGTCGACATGTCCGTCGTGGCCCGCTCGTCACCGAACCAGTAACGGGCCGCTTCGATCGGCATGTGGCATTCCCGGCCGACCTCCAGCCGGTACGGGATGGAGTCGTAGATGCAGCGCGGCTGGCCGCGGGAGTCCGAGTACGGGTCCTGGCAGACGACCGGGGTGTCCGACCATGAAGCCCCGTCCCACCATTGCGGGGTGACGTTGCGCCCGGCCGGGTCGTTCCAGTGGTAGTTGAGCTTCTGCTGGCCGAGATAGACGACCGTGACGATCATCCCGTCCGCGACGGCGGGGACCGGGGTGGGGGGAGCTTCGAGGATGGTCATGGGCTAGGCCGCGGGAGGAGCGGGTGGAGCCGGGGCAGGGACGACCTTGGCGCGGATCGCATCCTCCACCTGGGCGAGAATGGTGGCTGGGAGCCCGGCGATGTTCCCCTCCACGACCGAGAGGATGTCCTTGATGACATCCTCGGTGATCGAGGATGTGCCGGCGGGCGGGGTGGCCGCGGCCGATTCGAGGACGGCGGCGGCTTCGGATTCGACCGCGTCCAAGGCCCTTCTCGCGTCGTTGAGCAGATCGTGGACCGTCATGGCCGTCTCCTTGTGAAGTGAATGGTGGAACAGGTCTCTGAGCCAGAGCAACTATGAGCCCTTGATGATGGCGCGGATGGTGGTGACCCCACCGACCGTGATGGCGTTCGTGGACGGGTCGAGGGCGACGGCGATGACCGTGCCGATCGTCGGGGTGGCCGACGCGGCGGCGACACCGGTCGTGGTGGAGGTGACGAGGAACGCACCCTGGGCGACGGTGTTGCCGGCGATGTTGATCCGGGCGATGCCGCGGGTCACGATCGGCATCGACGAGCCTTTGACGAAGGTGGTGCCGGACGTACCGGGAGTGCCGGTGAAGACGCCGGGAGTGCCGAGAGATCCCGCAGGACTGTCAGGGCCGTTCGAGGCCGGCTCACCGACCACACCGATCGCGTAGACCGACGCGGCCGTGGTCGTCCCGTCGACCTGCGGCGGGTAGTACCCGGTGGTGTTGTTCGGCGGGAGCAGGGCGATGACGACATCCCCGACGGTCCGGGTCGTACCGGACGGATTGTTCTGGAACTCCTCCGTCTGGTAGTCCTGGAAATCGGGGGATAGCCCGTAGGCCCCGGCGACGTTCTGGATCTGCTTGGTGGGCATCAGTTACTCCTTGCGTTCGAGGTATTCGAGAGCGGACCAGAGGCGCTCGGGATCATCTCGGAGATACCCGATCGCGAGATTACAGGCGGTGCAGAGAAGGCCACGGAGACACTTTCCACAAGACTTCTTGCCGGGGCAACAGGCATGGTCGTGGTCAACGCAAAGGTAACGGCCGGGATCGGGATCAACCTTGCAGATGGCGCAGTGGTGACCACCTTGCTTCTCGGCCATAGCCCAGTAGTCGACGAGGGTGATCCCGATGTTGTTTCGGAGTTCGGTGTCCTTGCGAGCTTCGATGTTCCGACGACGCCATTCGTACATGTAGGCGGCTTGCCTGGAACGCACTCCCTCGGGATTGTCTTGACGCTTGACCCGATCCCGAGCCTTCTGCTGAGCAATTTTGAGTTCGCGGTTGCGCTCGTAATAAGCACGTTCCTGGGCCTGTCGAGCTTCAGGATCACGGTGGTACCACTCTCGGGACGAACGAGAACGACACTCGCCGCATCGCGACGACCGCCCATCTCGTTGCCTCGCATCTCGATGAAACTCTTCAAGTGATTTCTCCTGACCGCACCCTGAACACTTCTTGGTTTCCATCCTGCCATTCTAGCGGCAGGAGAAGCCTACGTCAACTTGTCACCCCCGTGAGTTTCCCTTGGCGGAGCAGGTTGGAGAACACCACGTTCCCCGCCCACAGGATCAGCGAGGTCATGGCGTCCTGGTTGACCGGCTCGCGGAACTCCTTCATGTTGAAGTCCGCGCGCGGATTCACATACAGGTATATGTAGTCCTCGTTGAGGAAGAAGATCTGCGACGCCGGGCAGTGGGAGTCCACCGCGAACGGCACGTTGTTGAAGACGAGGTTCGTGAACCCGTTCGCCGCGAGTTGCTCATCCTGCCCACCCGGCTGGGAGGGGAACGCCTGGCCGGGGGTGGACAGCGCCCAGTACAGGTTCCAGACGGACTGCTGGCCGACGAGGATCGTCGGGTGACGGCCACCTTCGGTGCAGGTCCCGAACATCGTCTGCATGGTGGACAGGGAGAGCGGCGGCGTGATGTTCGTCACGTTCGCGTTCCAGAAGGTGTTTGCGCTTCTGAGCAGGCCACCGTAGGTCGTGGCGATCGAACCGGCGTCGACCGCGGCGGGGATCCCGTCGATCGCCTTGTTGTTCGAGACGGTGGTGGTCCACAGGCCGGTACCGAGGATGTCGGCCAGGTCGGTCTGGGCCTGCTCGAACTGGAACCCGAGGAAGTTCACGACGGCCTCGGGGCTGTCGACACGGATCAGGGTGAGCCCGTCGACAGTGACCGGCGAGTACGCCTGCTTCCAGTCGAACGCCGCGTTCTTCACGGTGTCGGAGGGGCTGATGTCCAGCTCGTCGAAACCCTGGTAGAAGCCGCCGGCCGCGAACTTCGAGTAGACCAACGGGATTTCGATCTGGAGCCCGCCCTGGAGGACCTTGCGGTTCCGGGCGTTCAGGCGGAAGAACATCAAATTGCTTCTGTAGACCTGGTCAACTAGGTCTTAGAGTCGGATAGATGTAACGACGTGAAATGCTGTTCACTTCGTTCGTACCGAAGGGCGTGGCCATACCGACTAGACCTCCTTTCCTTGGTTAGGAGAATCAACCGGATGGTCGACCTCAGTTTCCGACAAGAGCCCGACCGGGGATTCGAACCCCGAACATTCCTCGGCTAAAGAGGACGCCTCTACCAATTGGGCTACCCGGGCCTGGTGGCAAGAGACGCTCATCGCGGGTTCCAGGTGCCGGCCATCATCTCGGCCACCTCTGCGGTCATCTGCTGCTTCGACTGGGCTGTTCCCGGGGCGGCGGAGGCCGGCGTGCGGGAGACGGAGCCACCGGAGCCGCCGACACCTGCGAGCTTCTGGCGCTTCCGGTTCCGGTCCCGGGTGACGGCCATGGCCTTGTCGATCTCGCGCTGACGGAAGGCCGGATCCGCGAACAGGGCTATTTCGAGAGCGCGCTCGGTCGCGGAGAGGATGTCCGGGCGGGACGGGGCTCCGGTGATCGGATCGATGCCGGACATGAGAGGTTCAAGGACCCTCATGCGCGCGGCTGTTTGTCTCAGGCGGACGATGTCGGTGTCTTCGAGAGCGTGCTGCTCCTGGAACGACTTCGCCGCCCGCGTCATCAGCGACTCGGCTTCCTGAGCGGACCGGACGATCTGCTGCTCGGCCGTGGCCTGGGTGGCCTGGGTCAACTGTTGGATCTGGGCCTGCTGCTGGCGGAGTTGATTCGCGAGAAGGATCAGGCGAGGATCGTCGGCCTCGTCGAACTCAGGGGCCGCGGGCGCGGGGGCCTGGGCCGGGGGAACGTAGGCGGCGGGGGCGGAAGCGCCGGTCTGTTGGCCTTGGAGGGCATCGAGCCGACCTGTGTAGTAGGAGGTGAGGAGAGACTGGAGCGCCGGGTCCGAGTCGAGGGAGTCGGAGAAACGCGCGAAGGCTTCGAGCTGCTCACGGGTCCAGGCCCGGCCGTTGATGTCGACGGTCTCGGGGGAGTCAAGGGGCGGAGGCTCGACTGGGGAGGTGGAGATGTCCGCGGCCGGGGGAGGCTCGGGAGCTTCCTCATCATCCTCGGGCTCCGATTCCGGCGGCAGGGTCTCCGCTGTCGGGACGGTACCTTCGACGATCCCCCCACCGGTCGTCGCCAACGGGCTGAGGATCGGCTTGCGGAGATTCGCGAGGTACGCGTCGAGGGATTCGGCGGACACACCACCGGAGTCCGGGTCGGAGACAAGACCATGGCCGTTGGAGGGGGAGGTGTCCCAGTCCGCGTTGAGGAGGTCGCGGATGTCGGAGGGAAGGTCAAGATCTTCGGGCATCAGGACGGGCTCTCGGTATGGCACGGCGGCGGCTGGGTCGGGCGGGAGTTGACGATGGTCAGGTCGCGGAGATGGGTGCGGAGATGGGTGGTGCCGGCCCGGTCGATGGCAGGGGTGACGCGGCCGGCGGGGGCATCGCGCCAACCGGACACGTTCTCGCGACGGCCTTTCACCTCGGCCGTGCCCGTATGGAGATAGGAGCCCCAGGGCATCAGCCGGCCATCCCGCTGGAACCGGCGAGCACCCGGCGCAGTTCGTCCGGGTTCGGCATCTGGACGTTGCCGGGGGAGCCGCCGCCGCCCGCACCGCCCGGGCCGAACTGGGCGGGACCGGGAGGAGGAGGGAGGGCGGCTCCCATCCCCCCACCCGGAGGTTGTCCCGGCTGTCCACCACCTGGAACCTGCCCGCCCGCGAGCGCCTGCCCGGCCTGCATCTGCTGCTGCTGGGCTTTCTGCTTGAACGCGGTCAGGTACTTCTGGATGACCATCTGGAGCTGGGAGAGAAACTGGGCGTGCGGCGCTGAATCGGGGAGGAGCTGGAGCGAGGCGATGTCGGTGTACACCTTGCCCAGGCCATCTTCGACGGTGCCGGTACGACCAGTGAGAGCCACAGTCTTAAGGCTTGATGTCGACGGCAGGAGCGCCGACCGGGCCGACCGCGTCGATGGACGGGTCGTTGCCGAACTCGCCCTTGGTCTGACCCATCCGCATGAACTGATCGGTGGAGGTCTTCTTCGGAGCCGGGGAGGGCATTACTTCCTCTTTCCCTTGTGCATCTCGAACCCGACGCGCTCATGCCCGCCGGGCTTGGACTTGCGGGCGAACCCGCCCTTGTGACCTTTACGGGCCATCACTTCCTCTTTCCGCGACGAGACGAGCGTTTGAGCACCGCGCCTTTCGAGAGGCGCGCCGTGTTCGGGAGAGGACTTGCGCCGGTCTGGGCTGCGGGCATGGACGAGATCCTTGTGAGGAGGTGACCGGAGGGGTGACCGTGGAGTTCACCCCTCCGGTCCGGAGACGACTTGAGGTGGTTCTACTTGCGCTTGTGGCGCCGACCGCCGTGGCGCTTGCCGCGCTCGGGGGCCTCCAGGGAGATGTAGGTCATGGGCATGTCACCTCCCCTCCGACGATCGGACGGCGCCGGACGTGTCAGCCTCAACGTCGTCGTCGGATGGTGAACTGTGGAAAGTCATCCCTCGGGCCACTGGTCGTTCTCGTACCCGGTGCCGTTGTCCGCGAAGGAGGTGACCGCATGGCGGCGGTCGTTGCGGCGGTCGGTGATATCGCCGGGGTCGCGGCCGTTGTTGTTGGTCGTGTTCACGGAACGGTGCCCGTTGAACGTGGTGAGGAAGGTGAAGTCGTCGGACCCGCCGGTCCAACCGTCAGGGGTGGGATAGTCGCGGTCCGGGGCAGAGGCCATTGGTGGTCAGGATGCTACGTCGGTTGAGGAGTTGTCAAGCATTCTGCTCAGTGGGGAGAGGTATCGGACGGCTGGGTGGTAGATCCATTGTCGGGGGAGGTGACGGCCTGCTCGATGCGGCGCGAGGTCTCTGCGGCTTTCACCGCCTCGGTCGCCGCCTTCTCCGACATCTTCCCGAGCCCCTGGACGGAGCCTTCGAGGGTGTGGAGACGATTGTGGACACCGCGGAGATCGGATTTGATGTCCGTCAGGTCGGTAACGATCTCATCGACTTTTGGGGATCCCGCCTTGACCAGCGGGGTGACCTGCTCCTGGATGAGATCACGGAGCCAGTGACCGACCGGGGCGGAAACGTTCGTGCGCCACAGCCACAGGAACGGCCGGCGGAGCGGCTTGATGATGAGAGGGACAAGGACGACGGCAACCCCGGCGAGAGCGATCCAGTCGGCCGGGGTGAGAAGCATGACAGAGGCTATCCCGACTCGGGCTGCGAGGCCTTGGATCTGGCCGTGTCCAACTCCCCGAGAGCATCGACATAGGCCTGGTCATGCTCGGATCGTTCCGCGGTGGGGATGTCGTGGACGATCCGGCGACCCTCCTGGGCGTCCGCAAGGGCGGCGATAGTGAGACCGTTCGAGGTACGGACCTCGGTGTGGACGGCCTCGACCTTCTGGACGACACGACGGTTCAGGAGGACGGTCGGGATCGTGACGATCAGCGCGGCGATGACCGGACCCAGAAGGGTGGCCCAGTCCGCTCCGGTGACAGCGAGCATCCCTCTGAGACTATGCCCCGGTTCGGGCGGATCGTTGCCGTTGCCCGGCCCCGGACCCGATCACACCCTGCTGGCGTTTCGCGTACAGCCTCTTCAGGATCTTGTCAGGATTGCGGACCTTGAACGCTTCGAGCACGTACTGGTCGTCGACAACACCGAGCGCGGAGAGAGTCTGGGCATCGTGGCGGCGCGCGTCGGAGGAAGTCGCGGTGGTGGACCCGGCCTCCACCAACAACATGTACTTCAACGGGATAGCCCCGGAGGAGGTCGGGAGCTGGAAGTGGTGCCCGGCGAGGGAGAGGCTTGTGGATTGCCCTTCCGGCCCGACCACCGCCATCGTCCGTGGCGCGTCGTAGTTGTCGATGATGAGGTCGGACAGCTTGTAGGCCGCGTCGCGGAGCGTGTCCTCCAGGTTGGTGAGAGCGGACCGGACACGGACGAACGCGGCTTCCTGGACCTGGGAGATGGTCCCCTGCGCGGATCGTTGGTTCGGGGCTTTCCCCTTCTGGAGATCGGACAGCCCGGAGGTGTTCTCGATCCTGCCGATCCAGAACTGGGCGAGATCCATCGCGATCGCCGGCATGGAGGGAGGGGTCATCCACTGGGGCGCGTTGGCCATCCCGGCCGCACCTTTGATGGAGATGCGCGCGCCGGGACGGTTCGTGATGGTCGTCCGGGAGGAGCCGGAGTTCTCCGCTTCGATGAGGACCGGATTGCCGGTCAGCTCGGTGTTGTGCTGGAGGGCGTTGATGAGCCGGTTCAGGTAGAGCTGCGGGTGGGAGATGTGGTCGACGAGGGCGATGCCGAACATTTCGCCTACGTCGTCGGCCACGAACCGGGAGTACGGGTGGGAACCATGGGACCAGAGATCGGATGCGTCCTCGTCCATGAGGACCATCCCGCGGCAGACGACCACGACCCGCCAGGTGTCCTCGACGTGGCGGTCGGAGTAGATCGGCTGGTCGTCGTCCGGGCCGTCGTCGTCGAACCATTCGTCGTTCTCGCGGAGCCAGAACTCGTAGACCCGGTAGCGAGTGGTCGGGGCCACCTCACCGTCGGGGCGGGTGACGCGGCGGTTCAGGTAGTTGTGCGCGTTAGCACCGACGGATCCGTAGGTACCTGATCCCGGGATGACCACACCCGGCCCGGTCTTAGGTTGCGCGCCCATGTCGCTACCGAGGTCAGGGCGTGAGTCGATGACATCGTCACCGCCTCCGGAGGCTGAGAGGATGATGGACGCATCCGGGTACATCCTTTCGATCTGCTCGAAGGTCAGTTCCCTGGCTTCGACGAAGAACTCGGCGTCGTCGAAAGACGTGGCGCGGGGGTCCGGGTAGAAGGAGTACGGGTCGACACGGAGGAGCTTCGCGTTGCCGAGCCCGCCGGCCGCGGAGTTGTCCCACACGGATTTGAGGATCCCGATCCCGTACATGGCCGCGTCCCACAGAGCGAGTTTGACCGGGACGTTGAAGGAGTCCGCCACCCAAAGAGAGTTGAGGACGGTGGACAGGTCGATGGCGGTCTGCGCCACGAACGGGTACATGGAGGAGGTGGGATCCGCGGCGGGGACCACGTCGATGGAGGGGGATTGGTCGGTCATCCACGCGATCAGGGAGGAGAGGACCGGGTAGACCTCGGAGTCTCTCGGACCAGGCATCCAGGAGGAGACCGACGGGAGGTTCAGGCGGTTGTGGACGATACGGTAGTTGCGCTGCCAGGTCTCGTACCGGACGCGCTTCTGGTCCCTGGCATAACTGAACAGGGTCCGGAGACGGCTGACCAACAACTGTTCCTTGTCGGTCGCGGAAGTGAGGCGCTCGGCGGTGGTCATCGGAGAGAGAGGGTCATAGAGGAACCGGCGTTATCGCTAGAAGTGGCCTTGGCACTGGACGATGATGTCGACGGCATGCCCGACCAGGGTTCCGGCCTTGAGGTTGCTCTTCACGCCGACATTGAGTTGCACGCCCGGCTTGCACCGTCCGGCGAGGAATACCGGGGCGAAGGCGTTGCGTAGCTCGACGGTCGTGGTGCCCGCCGTGGGACGGAGCGGGTAGCGCACGTCGTTGTCAGCGAAGGAAAGAAGCGGGGCTGTGGTGCCGTCCCCGTTGTTGTTCAGTTCGATATCGACGGTCCCGTCTGTGGTGGCGATCTGGTCGAGGTCGGCTTGTATCTGGACGACGTAGAGGCCATCGGTGAGGATCTGGATCGTGTCGAAGTTGCCCGAGGCGGGCACGCTCTCGATCAGTTCGAGGTCCGATCCGACGAGCAGGGCGGCGGGACTGGTGAAGTTGATGTTGGACCCGTCCATCGGGATCGCACCGGAGTACGCGGCAGCGAGAACAGAGTCAACCTGTCCAGATGTGCCAGCATCCTGCCAGGTCCCCGTCCCTGGCGCGGTGTTCGTCACCACCTGTCCGACCGTCCCACCGGACGGGAGCCCACTGGAGGCTTTCCACCCGACCCCGCCTGGCTGGGAGGTGTCAACGGTGAGAGCGTCGTTCGTCTGGGCGGATGTCGGCGGCGGGATCTTCGCCTGGGTCGGCATGGTCAGATCCTCTTCGATTTGCGGCCGGCGGCGCGGCGCGGATGGGGACGGTGGGTGGTCTTGCCGGGATGACCACGGCCGGTGTAGATGAGAGTGGCGCGCTGCATCGGAGGGCCGGGAGCGTGCTTCACTTCCGCTTCGCCTTCCGATTGGACTTCGCCTTGTTTACCGTCGCGTACCCGACGCGCTTCGCCTCGGATGCGGACATGCCCCGGGCCTTCTCCGAGTCGGCGATGTGTGACACCTGACGGTCCTGCTTGGCGGAGAACCGTCCTTTGCCGGGCATCAGCTAACGCCGGATGATGAAGATGAGGAGGGCCAGGGCGGCGAGCACCCCGAGAATGATAAGGCCGACAGATTCGGCATCAGTAGCTGCGATCACTGGACTCTCCGATCGTGGAGGTTTCTGGCCTGCGTCTCAATGATCTCCGTGTCGGTGGAGGGAGTCAAGGACGCGTAATCCCCCGGGTCGATCCGGGAGTAGGAACTGTTCTGCTCCTCGGCCCCGCGGCGGAGAGCCTCGTCGAAGTCGCGGGAGGTGGAGACGTACTTGCCGACGGAGTGGTTGAAGTGGGGGCGGAAGGCGGGGATGACAAGGGAGACCGACTTGATTCGGCATCCAAAGCACTGGTCTCCGTGGGTGCCATCGTGGCTCATGTGAACTCCGGTTCCAGTCCGAACGCCCCATCCGGGTTGCTCACTCTCACCCTCCCTGGCATGGCCACGACCGGCCCGCTGCTTCCATCATCCCACCTGTCCCCGTACTCCTGATCGTAGATGTCGGCGTACACGG
The DNA here is from genome assembly GCA_035569695.1 of Acidimicrobiales bacterium. Taxonomy (GTDB): domain Bacteria; phylum Actinomycetota; class Acidimicrobiia; order Acidimicrobiales; family RAAP-2; genus DASXMT01. The sequence goes on from DATMMO010000110.1 coordinate 15,359, forward strand.
TCGGGTTCGTGTTCGGCATAACCGGGGATTCGGTCGAGGAGCAGACCATGGCGATAGCGAGGGACATGACGGCATCATCGCCACGGCCTTTGCCCCGGGAGCGGTCCCCCCAGTACCCGTCGTCGTTCACGAAGTTGCCCATCTGGTTGTAGGTGACACGGTCATGGATGGTCAGGGAGCCGTCGATGACGAGGGATTGGAGCAGGCCGATCGCCCAACGTTTCCGAGCCCAAGTGGTCGCCCAGCCGAACGCGCGGGAAACCTGGCCGGGGGCGAAGTCCGGCTTCTTGTGCCGCCAGATGTTCGGGTAGTGCTGGACGAGGTTGTCGATGACAACCTGGCCTCCGCCGTCGATCTCGGTGGTCACCATGCACTCGTTGTAGAACTTGCCGATCCGCATCAACTCGAAGGCGATGAAGCGCGGGTTGAGATGACCGTGCCAGACGGCGACCTGCTCACAGGTGAGACGGTTGATGACCTGGATGCAGGCGGCGTCCCCGTCGATGGACTCGGTCGGGTCGACGGCAGCGAAGTACAGGTCGGGGCGCGCGGAGCGGGCCGGCGCGAGGAAGATGGTGAGAGGGCCTTCGGGGTCGGAGACGAAGGACACACCCTTCGGGGAACGGCGGTCATCGACGAGACGACCGCGGGCGGCGGTGGTCGGAGGCTTGAAGCACTGGCGGAGATGGATGTGGGAGAAGAGCGGGTTGCCGGTCGAGACGAAGGCTTCTTCGGGGGTGGACGGGAACTCCTGCATGAAGGCCAGTTCTGAGTTGACCTTGTTCCGCATCGCCCATCTGCGCCACGCGATGTTCTCCATCGACGCGCCGATCCGCATCACCTGGCGCTCGTCGGGGGAGAGTTCCGATTTGACGGTGAGGGTGGTCTGGAGCTGGTAGGCGGGATGCTCGAACCACGGGAAGAACAGCGGCTTGAAGTCCACCTCGCCTTCCTCGGACTGCTGCCACATGTCGTGGAACCAGTTGCCGCGGCCGTTCGCGGTCGATTCGATGATGGCGATGGTCCCGTGGGAATGAGGGACGGTTTGGTACAGGCCCGTCCAGAGAGTCTCCGGGTCCGGCCAGAAGGCCACTTCGGAGGCATGGAGCGCGTGGATGGTGAAGCCGCGGCCACCCTGGATGTTCTTCGCGGTGGCGACCTGGAGCCGGGACCGGAGAGGCTCCAGCCAGTGGAGCATCTGCTTCGTCTGGTACTTCAACTCGAACCAGTCGCGGAACGGGAAGGTCTCCCAGTACAGCTTCGTCATCTCGAACAACTCGGCACTGCTCTTGTTCTCATGGGCGAGGACGAGCCCGTTCGTGCCCGGGTGGAGGAACGCCCACCAGAACAGGCAGGCTTCGGAGAGGGTGGAGATACCGAGCTGACGGGCTTTGAGGACGATGACACGGACAGGCCGGCCGTCGTTGTACTGGTGCTCGATCTCAGCGACCATCCGGCGTTGCGCCCAGCCCCAGTCGCCCACGTCACCCACGGAGGGGTCGGTGTTGACGTAGTTGAGGTCGAGAGGCTGGTAGCCGAGCTTGGCCGTCTTGATGGTCAGATCGCGGAGGAGAGGGGAGAGGGAAAGCACGGACTAGGGATCCTCAGGATCTTCCTCGGCATCATCCTCGCCGTACAGTTCGTCCTCCATCGCCGCCAGCCAGTCCGTCTCCGTCGCCCCGGGCTTCAGCATCATCCGGCCCGCTCATCGACGAACTCGGGGATGTCGTCAACGGGGATGTCGGTAATCTCCTCTTCGGTGACGACGATCCCGCGGACAGGAACCTCGCGTATCTCGCGCATGAGGGACAGGAACCGCTCCTGGGGGGAGGAGGCAGTCTGAGGTTGTTCTCCCAACAATCGGTTCAGCATCGGGGCCTTGAACAGGTTCGCGGCGTGGAGCTTCACGTAGCCGGCGGCGTCGGGGTCGTCGAGGATGGCGAGGGCGGTGCGGAGGCTCTTCTCGATGCCTTCGTCGATGAGGCCGGTCAGTTCAGCCTGGGAGAGACGAGTCGAGGCTTGCGAGGTCGTCGTCTTCGTCGGCTGGGTACGGGTGGCGCGGGAGGCACCGCGGGCAGGTCCGCTCGGGGGCGTGGTCATCGGGGACCGGGCCGCGCGCGAAGTCAGGCTTGCGGATAAAGCCGAGGGTCGGTACGAACAGACGGCCACAGTACGGGCACCATCTCATCCTTTCGCGAACTGGTAGCCGAGGACGAAGGACACGACGGCGAGGGCGAGGATGATGGCGACGACGGTGAGGTCCATCACGGATCGCCCAGGTTCGTGCCGCCGGAGCCGAACACGGTTTCCAGCCCGTTGCCGTTCAACGCGGTGGTGTGCGCGGACCATTCATCACCCGGATGTTCCATCGGGTCGGACAAATGCCAGGAGGGGTCCGATTCCCAGGACGGGAACTGGACATCCTCGTTGGGCAAGTCGTCAGTCTCGGCAGGGGCTTCCGGCTGCACCGTGGCGGCGGCGGTCGACGGAGGCCCCTGCACGATCAGTGAAACCCCGGCTGCCAGCTCCCGGGCCATGTCGACGGACATCTTGGAGAGGTGCGCGAGGTAGGGGGTGAGGTCGGGGGCGGGCACAACGATCGGCGGGGAGGGTTTCGTCCTGGCCCGCTCCTCCATCAGCTTCACGAACTGGGATTCGATCCCACGGCGGCTGTTGTGCTCGATGTGGTAGATGGCGATGCCGGCGAGGATGGTAATGGCCTGAGCCCAGATGATGAGGCCGATGGTCACCAGAACACCACCTGCACCACGCCTGTCACGTTCCCCCCCGCAATCAGGTAGATGTTCGCAGGCGGGTCGTCCCCGAAGATCCCGACGGAAGGGTTCTCCTCCGGGATGGGGACCCCGGTGTCGCCGGATGCCCCTCCGACGGCGAGGGTCTGGGTGTTGCCGGATGGAGGTGAGATCGCCCAGCCGACCGAGCCACTGGGCACAGCGATGGTGTTCGGGCCGGACACGACCGTGAGCCCGAGGGTCTCCGGGATGTTCGTGCCGGTGACGGTGAACGGGCCGATCGCGACCGGGCCGATAGGCGTGCCGAAGGGCTGGCCGACGACGGTGAGGGTCAGGCCGGGCACGAAGCCTCCAAGTACTCGTCGATGGCCTTGATGATGACCCAGGTTATGGACGTGTCGGTCGTCTTGGCCACCCGGCGCATCCCCTCGTACATCGTGGGAGATAACCGGACCGAGACGGACACCTTTGCCTCCGCCATGCCGTCATTCTGCCTGACTCAACAACTACAGGCAAGAAGTAATTCACTTGAGGCTCTCAATTGTTAGGTGCCCTAATTTTTCGGTGGTCGGTGCGGGAGCGAGT